>PLYJ01000167.1 GCA_003151745.1 Bacteroidota bacterium | reverse complement strand
TAACGGTTGTTTTGCAAAGCTCTCGCTACTATTTCTTCTTCTGATTTTGTTACAGTTGAGTAGTTGTTTTTTCTGCTACGTTGATTGATATTTGAACATGTAACGTAAGCGATTTACCCTTCTTGAAATCATAAGGGCCGTAGTTGTAAGTGCCGAAAGGTGTTGTATTTTCTTCAAAATGCAATTTTTTATGCAAAAAAGGGCACTGATAGGGCGAAAATGATCGCAAAATCTTCAATTCCGCATGTTCACAACGATTTTTCCACAATAACTGTATTTGCTTGAAACCAAGGGGTTTGTTTCAAAAAACAAGCTTTTTCCTCGTTTTAAAAAGGTTTCAAAAAGAGAAAAAAATAGATAAGCCTCCTGCTTTATCTTCCTTCAAGCAAACCTTGCTTTTTTTACGATTTCCAAAACATACATTATTGACTAAAATCTTACAAACGACAGGTTACAGGCCTTTGTAGCTGCATTGCCTGTTGATGCGAGGGTAATTTGAGGGTTCTTCATTTTAGTTAATGATCAATACCGAAAAATTCGAATCGCAATGAAAAAAGCTCTACAAAAGAAACTATACGCTTTATTCCTGCTGATTACCCTTTGCTTCACGGCTGACCATGTGTTTGCCAGTCATGCAATGGCGTCTGATTTAACTTACAAATGCCTGGGCGGCAATACATACCAGATAACGCTTTCGTTTTATCGCGACTGTAGCGGCATTCCGGCGCCTAACAACCCTGTGATAAGCATCACATCGGCTTCCTGCGCGCAAAACCTTATGTTGACGCTTAGCCCCATTGCAGGTACGGGGCAGGATGTAACGCCAACCTGCTCAAGCACCGTAACCACCTGTCATGGCGGAACTTTTACAGGAGTTCAGCAATACGTTTATACAGGAATAATTACGCTGCCCATGCAGTGCACGGACTGGACGTTCAGCTTCTCGCTTTGCTGCCGCAATGCTGCGATTACAACTATAAGCAACCCCGGTACCAGCACGATATATATTGCTGCAACGCTTAATAATACAATTTCTCCCGGAAACAATTCACCTGTTTTCTCCAGCAAGCCGGTGCCTTTTGTTTGCGTAGGGCAGCCGTTTTGCTTTAGCCAGGGTGCCACCGATGTGGATGGCGATTCAATGGCTTACGAGCTCGTAACACCTCTGCAAAATCCTAACACAACAGTGAATTATATTGGAGGCTACGACTCCATAGAACCGCTTAACTCAAGCCCTCCTCTAAGCTTTGACTCACTCAACGGCGAAATATGCATGACTCCGCAGCAATTGCAGGTAACGGTGATGGCTGTGCTGGTAAAAGATTACCGCAACGGCGTGTTGATAGGAACGGTGGAAAGGGATATGCAAATCATCGTGATGAACTGCAATAATAACCTGCCGTGGCTGTCCGGAATAAACGGAACCAATGTTTTCAACATGACTGTTTGTGCAAGCGTTCCTTTCTGCTTTAACATTTTGTCGAATGATATAGATACCGGGCAAACGCTTACGCTTGCCTGGAATAACGGGATTAAGGGTGCAACCTTTACATCTGCCGGCAACCCGCATCCAACAGGAACTTTTTGCTGGACGCCAGCAGATTCTCAAATAAGCAGTAATCCATATTGCTTCACTGTGCTTGTAAAGGATAATGCCTGCCCTTATAATGGCAGCCAGGTGTTTACTTATTGCATAACAGTAACGGGGGTGCACGTTGACTTGGGTCCCGACCAGGCTATCTCATGTACCGACCAGGCCACTATATATACAACAGTGAATTCGCCGGATTCTATCAGTTATCTATGGAGTACGGGCGCTACAACGACTTATATTACAACAGGCGCTGGCACTTACTGGTGCACGGTGTCCAACGGTGTATGTACATCAACGGATACGGTAGTTGTCACAAGTCCGTTTGTTCCGATTGCTAAATTTACGAATACCATTCCTTCATGCCTGAATGATACCGCTGTTTTCACCGATCATTCAACTTCATTCGGAAGCACCATAGTAGGCTGGACGTGGACTTTTAGTGATGGAAGTCCTGTTTCTAATCTGCAAAATTCGACGCATGTGTTTCCGGGCTCAGGTACTTATTATGTCAAACTTCTTGTATTGAATAGCCTTGGGTGTATGGATTCTATCGTGGATACGATTGCCATACTTCCGCCGCCAAAGGCAGCATTTACCTATATCAATTCATGCCAAGGGCAATCCGTAACATTCACCGATAGCTCAACCGGCGGTGCAACTTCATGGAACTGGAACTTTGGTGATGGCAATACATCCACTTCGCAAAATCCAACGCATATCTATACAACTCCCGGATCATATACCGTAACACTTATTGCAAGTAACGGCATCGGATGTACGGATACGCTTAGCCAAACAATAACGGTCTATCCTAAACCCACAGCCAATTTCACCACTTCGCCCGTTTGCATTGGTAACAGCACAACCTTTAACAGCACGAGTTCAGGTGCAATCACATCATGGCATTGGATTTTTGGAAACGGAGATTTTTCTTTAGTACAAAATCCTACCTACACGTATGATTCATCCGGAACTTATAACGTGACTCTTATTGTAACGACAACCAACGGTTGCCCTGATACCATTACAAAAACGGTTACAGTAAATCCTTTGCCTGTTGCAAATGCAGGTCCCGGCATTGCTATATGCAGCGGAAGCAGCGGCATTCTTGTTGCAAGTGGAGGAGTAACCTATATATGGACACCCGGTGGTTCTGTGGGTGACACATTAGTTGTAAACCCGTTAGTGAATACAAGCTACATCGTAACAGTAACCGATGCAAACGGATGTACGGCAAGTGATTCAGTTATTGTAGTTGTCAATGTATTGCCTGATGCGAATGCAGGGCCTGGCATTACTATTTGCAAAGGCTCTTCAGGAACTCTTACAGGCGGAGGTGTCGGCAATTACGTTTGGTCACCTGGCGGAGCAACGACAACAACAATCACCGTGAATCCGACTGTAACAACCATTTACACAATAACAGTAACAGATTCAAACGGATGCTCAGCTTCTGATACAGCAACTGTGTTTGTTCACAATCCTGCTGTCATTAATTTAAGCTATGCTCCTTTTTGCACAGGTGATTCCAGCACGTTAACTGCGGGAGTAACAGGTGTAAGCTATATATGGTCAACAGGCGACACCACAGAGACAATTACCGTTGCAGCCGGTGGAAACTATAAAGTAACCATAACTGATTCGCTCGGATGTTCTGCTGCTGACAGTATAACCGTAACTATAAACCAGCTTCCTGTCGCCAATGCAGGGCCGGATAAGGATATATGTATTGGGGCGAGCGCAACTTTAACGGCAAGCGGTGGAGGAACCTATTTATGGAGCAACGGTGCGACAACGAATACTATAACTGTCAACCCAATCATAACAACAAATTATATTGTAACAGTAACTAATGGAAATGGTTGCCAGGCAAGTGATACTGCTATTGTAAACGTTCACGCATTGCCAACTGCTGATGCGGGAACGGATCAAACGATCTGTAGCGGATCGTCAGCAACGTTGACGGGAAGCGGCGGTATCTCTTATCAATGGAACCCTGTTGGATCAGCCAACCAAACCATTACAGTTAACCCTGCTTCTAACACAACCTATTATCTCACAGTAACTGATGCTTTCGGATGTAGCGCAAGCGATTCTATAAATGTAACAGTGAACCCTGTACCAGTAGTTAAGCTCTCGCCTGCTTTAATTTGTTCAGGAGTAAGCCCAATACTGGATGCCGGTAACTCGGGCAGCAACTATCTGTGGGCGCCTAACGGTGAAACAACAGAAACTATTTCTGCATTATCTGCCGAAACTTATAGTGTAACGGTAATAAATGGCATGGGATGTTCAACCACTGCGCAGACTGTTGTATCAACAGGAGGTTCCGTCATTGCTAACCCTGTTGTCGTAACCATGTGTCAGGGTCACTCATCCACGATTGACGCGGGTAATCCGGGATATAGCTATATATGGAGTACGGGCGAAACCACAGAAACGATTTCTGTGACAACAGGAGGAACATACAGTGTAGTAATAACAAGCCCCGGAGGGTGTTCTGCTACAGTTGTCAATACAGTAAATGAAAACCCGTCACCATCTGTTAGTTTCATTGCTCCGCCCAATTGCCTTGGATATTCAACGCAGTTCACAGACCAATCGTCTATTTCTTCGGGTAATCTCATCTCATGGAACTGGACTTTCGGCGACGGACAAACATCCAATTCGCAAAACCCGCAACATACCTATGGAGCTCCCGGCAACTACAATGCAACCTTAATCGTTTCTTCAAACAACGGGTGCGTGGATACTGTTTCCGCCCAGGTTGGTGTAAACGATCTTCCGTCCCCAGGCTTTACTGCACCTGATGTATGTTTTGGAATGCCAACTTTATTCAATAACACTTCTAACATTGCTAACGGAGTAGTTACTTCCTATTCATGGAATTTTGGTGATGGATCAACATCTGCTTTGCAACAACCATCTCATCAATATTCATCCAACGGAAGCTATACCGTTACATTGATCGCCACTTCCGGTTCGGGTTGCACGCAGGCAGCGCAGAGCATAGTGAATGTTCTTGCAAAACCAAATGCCTCTTATACAGCGCAGAAGGTATGCCAGGGCAGCGCCATTAACTTTACGGACCATTCCTCAGTTCAAGGTGGAAGTATATCATCATGGAATTGGAACTTCAACGACGGAGCTTCATCAGCCAGCTCTTCGCCAAGTCATATATATGCAACAACGGGAACATACAATGTACAGCTCATCGTTACTTCCAATGACGGATGTAAGGACACCGTTACTAATCCTGCTGTTATATATCCTCTTCCTGTGGCTAACTTCTCTTCTGTGAATGAATGTTTAAATAACCAGAGTACGCTTAGCAATCTTTCTTCCATCTCGTCAGGAAATATTATCAGTTATTTCTGGTCGTTGGGTGACGGAACAACTTCGTTATCTACCAACCCGCAGCATCTTTATGGTTCAGCAGGTGCGTTTGATGTAGTGCTGATTGCAGCATCTGATCACGGATGCATAGATACCATCAGTCATCCTGTGAATGTATTTCCGCTGCCAAATGTTGATTTCTCCGGTGTTGATGTTTGCCTTGCAGATTCAATACAGTTCAATAACCTCACTACGGTAAGCGGCGGAGCTGCCTTCACCTCTTCATGGGATTTCGGAGATACAACAACGTCAGCTCTCACAAACCCCACGCATATATTTACAACGGGCGGAACCTATCAGGTTACGCTTACTGCCACTTCTGCAAACGGATGTATAAGCAGCCTCACCAAACCTGTGAATGTATATCTTCCTCCTGCGGCGGCGTTCTCTACGGGTAATAATTGTTTTGGTATTGCTTCAGTTTTTCATGATGAGAGTAAATCATCAGGCGGAAGTATTGTTAATTGGGAGTGGAACTTTGGTGATAGTACCACTGGTACAGGTAATAACGTAACACATACTTATTCAGCTGTCGGGCAATACAATATCTCTCTCGCTGTTACTACCAGTCACGGATGCAAAAGCGCTGTAAATAATGCATTGGCTGTTTATCCTTTGACTTCTCCAGCGATCACGGCTCCGAATGTTTGTGAAGGACTTCGTGTTTCTTTCATTAACGCAGGCGATACGGCAGGTTCACCAATTGTAAGTTCGTTATGGACTTTCGGAGACGGCAGTACTTCCGACAGCTCGGGTGCATTGCATACATATACCGGTTCCGGCACATACAATGTAGTGTTACAAACAACCAATCAATTCGGCTGTACAAAGAGCGTAACAACTTCTGTGGTGATTTATCCGAAACCAAATACCAACTTCACTGCAGCGAATGAATGTTTTGGAATGCCTGTTACCTTCGGAAACACTACAAGCATTAAAGCCGGCAACATTCAAACCTATAACTGGAATTTTGGTGACAGCATCGGGTATTCTACCCTGGTTAATCCTAAATACACTTATCCGATACAAGGTACTTATTCTGTGCTGCTCAAAGCCGTTTCTGATCACGGTTGTGTAAACAGCATTGTTGAACCCATCACGATGTATCCGCTTCCTGTTGTCATTTTCAATAACCAGAAATCAGGATGCAGTCCCGTAAATGCAAATTTTGCCGATTCGTCAAAAATTAATTCAGGAAGCATTGTTGGTTGGTTGTGGGATTTCGGTGACGGAGACGTAAGCACGAACCAGGATCCGAACCACATATATACTAATCCGGGTTCCTATCTTATTACCCTCACCGTATCTTCTGATAAAGGCTGTGTCGCCAGTGCCACGTCAACAGAGTACCTGACCGTGCTCCCATCTGCAAAAGCGGAGTTCACAATGAGCCCTACAACTATTGACATTATGAATCCCCTGGTGACCTTTACCAACCTGAGCACTAATTATGATTCGTATATATGGAGCTTTGGTGATGGCGACACTTCAAATATATTCTCTCCTGATCATTTATATAAAGGCCCCGGTGATTACACCATCGTTCTTGTGGTGAACAACAGTTACAACTGCCCGGATACTGCTATGAGATGGATGGAAGTCAACCCGATCAGCACATTGTATGCACCGAATGCCTTCACTCCGAACGGTGATGGTACAAACGATGTATGGAGACCTGCCTATACGGATATGTCTGACATAAAAGTGTGGATATTTAACCGATGGGGAGAAATGCTTACCAAGTGGGATGGCCTTAACGGTTATTGGGATGGTACATTTAAAGGACGCCCCGTTCAGGAAGATGTGTATATCTATCAGATTGAAGGAACAGGTGAAGATGGTAAGTTTTATAAGTGGACGGGCGACATTACACTTATAAGATAAACAACCTTCAGGTTTTATTTCCCAATCAACTACATTCTCTCTGGCGCTTCAATGCCAAGCATCTTCAGTGACGCCGCTACAAAAGATGAAGTGGTTTCAGAAAGTTTCAATCTGAAAGCCGAACGATCTGCATCAGCAGGATCAATGATCGGGCATTCATGATAAAAATGATTGTATGATTTGGCTAATTCGTAAGCATAATTGGCAATCAATGCGGGCGAATGATTGGAAGCAGCTTCCTTTAAAACATCTTTGTAATAATAGATTTGTTTTATCAGCTCCTTTTCTTCCTTTCCAATTTCTAATTTCCAGCCGCCGGCTTCCAATTTCATTTCATTTCCTTTTCTCATCACAGAGCGAATACGTGCGTATGTGTATTGAATAAAAGGGCCCGTGTTCCCATTCAGATCAATGCTTTCAGCGGGATTGAATAACATTCTCTTTTTAGGATCAACCTTCAGAATGAAGTATTTCAATGCTCCCATCCCGATGGTATGATATAATTTCTTTGCTTCATCGGAGTTGAAGTCGTCAATCTTTCCGAGAGCCTTTGTATTCAACTCCGCTTCTTCAATAATCTCCTTTATTAAATCATCTGCATCTACAACGGTTCCTTCACGCGATTTCATTTTACCCGAAGGAAGATCAACCATGCCATAGGAAAGATGATAAAGCCCGTCTGCCCATGACCGTCCCAGCTTTTTGAAAATCTCTTTAAGCACTTTGAAGTGATATTCCTGTTCGTTACCAACTACATAAATGAGCTGCTGCAATCCCGGGTATTCATCAAAACGAAGCTGCGCCGTGCCAAGGTCTTGTGTTATATAAACGGAAGTGCCATCGCCCCGCAACAAAACCTTGTGATCAAGGCCAACATCAGTAAGATCAATCCACACAGAGCCATCTTCCTTTTTATAAAAGACATTATTCTTCAATCCTTCTTCCACAATTTTCTTTCCATGCAGGTATGTTTTAGATTCATAGTAAATCTTATCAAAGGTTACCCCAAGGATATGGTACGATTCTTCAAAACCTTTATAAACCCAGTCATTCATCATGCTCCAGAGATCAAGTGTTTCTTTATCGCCTGCTTCCCACTTGCGCAGCATATCCTGTATCTCCAACATCAAAGGCGCGTTCTTTTCCGCATCCTCTTTATCCGCACCCTTCCTTACAAGGCGCTCAATTTCCTCTTTGTACTTCTTGTCAAACAACACATAATATTTCCCAACCAGGTGATCTCCTTTTGTATCTGTGCTTTCAGGTGTTTCTCCTTTGCCCCACTTCTTCCATGCAAGCATGCTTTTGCATATGTGGATGCCGCGGTCATTCACGAGGTTTACTTTCATTACCCTGTTGCCGGAAGCAGCAAGTAATTCACTTACTGAATGCCCAAGCAAGTTGTTACGAATGTGTCCGAGGTGGAGCGGCTTATTAGTATTGGGTGATGAATATTCCACCATGATCAATGGGGCAGATCGTTCAGAGTTGTTCTGTTCAATGTTCAAAGTTGGGGACAACATTGAACCGGAAAACTTTGAACTTTGAACTTTTTCAATCTTATTAAAAAAAGTCAACCACGACTGATCAGCAATAACAACATTAAGAAAACCTTTGATGACGTTAAACCCTGAAACGAAAGAAGAATTCTTCTGCAAATATTCCCCAATCTCATTCCCGGTTACTTCCGGATTCTTTTTGGAAGCTTTAGCTATTCCAAAAACAACAAGCGTAATATCCCCTTCAAACTCTTTGCGTGTTGGCTGCAACACAACATCCTTTTCTTTTAACGCAGTAGAATAAAGAGTTTGAACAGCTTCAATAATCTTTATTCTTAGCTCACTTTCGAAATTCATATTGTTTATGAAATCAATTTTCTGTTATTCTTTAAGAGCCTTCAGTCAACAGTTGGCAGTCTTCAGTAAGCTCTGAATGGTGTTCTTTGCTGACTGCAGACTGCCAACTTAATTCAATTGTCCTACTACGCGCTGCAAGATCTCAAAAGTATTCTCTGCCATCAGATTTTCTTTGTCAAGTGTAGGGTTTACTTCCGCTATTTCAAAGCAACATATTTTTTCATGCTGAATCAAACGTACCAGCAAACTACCGGCTTCCTTCTCCGTAATTCCGCTGCGCACGGGTGTCCCCGTTCCTTTGCTGATGGATGAATCCATGCTGTCCACATCAAAAGAAATATAGATGAGGCTGCACTTGTTAAGATAGGATAAAGCATCACGGGCAATTCGCTCTACCCCGTTTCTTTTCACTTCCGCTGTACTGAATATTTTAGCTTTATGCTTCTTGAGTAAGTATGTTTCCTCAGGCTCTACATCGCGAAGAGAGATGAAAACAACATCGCTGTATTCGACTTTAGGATAAATCCCTCCCATGTGCTTGAACTTATTCCATAATTCAATCGTTTCCTTATCCGGCCTGTTCATCCTGTTTGATGCATTGTCTTCACCCAAAGCAGCTGCTATGGGCATTCCGTGCATGTTGCCGGAAGGAGTAGTGTAAGGAGAATGAAGATCAGCGTGAGCGTCAATCCAAATCACTCCGAGCCGCTGCCGGGGATATGCCATGCGAATGCCGGTAATCGTTCCATAAGAAGAGCTATGATCACCTGACAGAATAATCGGAAATTCATTACTCTTTACCGATGTCTTCACTGCATTGGCAACACGCTCGCACAGCACCTGGATACTTTTTATGCGTTTCGCATGCATCGTTCCTGCCGAATCGAATAGCGCTTTATTTTCATTTGCAATTTCGATGGAAGGGATTTGGTTAAAGAGGGAACTTCCGTAGTCAAGAGCCGCTATTTTTATGGCGTCCACCGCCATGCTCGCGCCGCGTGTACCTGCTCCAATCTCTGATTTCACTTCTATAAACTTCAGCTTTTTCATTACTTTTGGTATTGAGGTAATTAGGGTCGCCTTAATTACCCTATTTACCTAAATCACATAATTACCTTGTTTTTTCTAATCCAAGTTATTTACTTTCGCACAAAATTATCAATCCAACTCACTTACATTTGCTAACTTCAAACTTCCAACCTCAAACATCAAACCCCGTCCAATGAAAAACACCTATCGCGATCTTATTGATCAAACCTTCTACTTTCCACAAGAGGGTTTCGAAGTGATTGATGACTGCCTTCACTTTTACGGCGTGAACCTTCTTGACATCATCAAGCAATATGGCACTCCGCTCAAAATCACTTACCTGCCAAAGATTACCAGCCAGATTTTAAAGGCAAAGCGCATCTTTTATGTGGCTATTGCAAAGTCAGATTATAAAGGCAAATATACTTATTGTTACTGTACCAAGAGTTCGCATTTCAGCTTCGTGCTTGATGAAGTGTTAAAGAACGATTGTCATCTTGAAACCTCCTCCGCATTCGACATTCCCATTATTCGCGCCATGCAGACGTCAGGCAAGATTGATAAGGAAACGTATATTATCTGCAATGGTTTCAAGATGCCTGCTTACACGCAGTATATCAGTGAGATGATTAATGATGGCTTCACCAACGTTATTCCCATTCTCGATAATATGGATGAGTTGGAAAATTACGACAAACGCATTAAAGGAAAGAAAAAGGTAAAGATCGGCATACGCATTGCCGCTGAAGAAGAGCC
Source organism: Bacteroidota bacterium (assembly GCA_003151745.1). GTDB lineage: Bacteria > Bacteroidota > Bacteroidia > AKYH767-A > 2013-40CM-41-45 > PALSA-967. Next base: position 3,717 of record PLYJ01000167.1, on the reverse strand, counting down.
CAACTTCGAATTCTACACCTCCCGCCTTGGCATCCGTCATGACGAGATTGTGGATTATTACATGAAGAAAATCAGGAAGAATAAGAAGTTTGAATTAAAGATGCTTCACTTTTTCATCAACACCGGCATCAAAGACACTGCCTATTACTGGAGCGAGCTCAGCAAATGCGTTGAAGTCTATTGTGCTCTCAAAAAAGTATGCCCTTCTCTCGACTCGCTTGACATTGGCGGCGGCTTTCCAACCCGTAAATCGCTGGGTTTTGAATACGATTATGAATACATGGCAGAGCAAATCGTAAAACATATCAAAGCCGGATGCAAGCAAAAAGGTGTGCATGAGCCAAACCTCTTTACTGAGTTTGGCAGCTTTACGGTAGCCGAAAGCGGTGCCACGCTCTTCAGCATTGTGGGCGAGAAGCAGCAAAATGACAATGAACTTTGGTACATGATAGACTCCTCCTTTATCACTACGCTACCCGACACATGGGGTATCAAGCAACGATTCATACTCCTTGCCGTGAACCATTGGGACAACGACTACAAACGTATCAACATCGGAGGACTAACCTGCGACAGCGATGATTATTACAACGTCGAAAGCCACGTGAACCAGGTGTTTCTACCTGAACTGGAAAACGAAAAAGGACCTTTATATATAGGTTTCTTTCACACAGGCGCTTACCAGGAAAGCATTGGCGGATACGGAGGAATACAACACTGTCTTATTCCTGCACCCAAGCACGTCGTCATTGACCGCGATGCTGACGGAGAGGTCATCACAAAACTCTTCGGAAAAGAACAAAGCGCGAAAAGCATGCTGAAGATATTGGGGTATTGATGTTTCACAGGAGGCCAAGTCATTATTTGCCATGAAATTGGCTTTAGTCAAACTTTCACGATCTTTATTCAAAGTTCTATATGTATGATGTAAACCAGACCTTAGTAGAAATACAACTAACGTACAATTTTAACCTTATTAACTTATTAAAATGCTGTCCGGAAAAAACAAATCCCGCCCCGATATAACGGGAGCGGGACTTGCTGCAATTAAAACTGGAATCGTTTAAACACCGAGAACATCAACAGTTACAGGATCAGAAACCACACCTGCGCCATTCGTGTTATAAGCAATCACCCAATACGTCCACTTCACAGCAGTTGCTGTTGTGTTCGTATCGGTGAAGGTGGTCTTCGTCGTGATCCCTGCTTCAACAGCCGTAGTGAAATCGGTGCTAATGTTGCGAAGCACCTTGTACTCCTTCACGTTTCCGCGATTGACCACGTTAAGCGGCTTTTTCCACTTCAGCTTCGCCTCATTCTTATTCAGCTTGCGCGAAACAAATTGGTGGAAACTCTGCACCTTCTCCAGAATGCCTTGCGGAGTTCTTGCATTTGCAAGGCTGAAGCCGCTGGAGGTGATTATTGTCCCCATCAGGGCATAATCAATTCCTGCAGCAGCCTGTGCGGTGTTCTGCACATACTGCGCTTCTGCCTTTAACATGTCCGCAAGAGTCAGCGCTTTGAAGCGCAAATCCACAAGGGCAGCGTGTCCGCCACGGTTACCCTTCGGTCCCCACACTCCTATTGCCGCTGCAACTGCGGTCACTGCTGACTGGAGACTGGCGACTGCAGGCGCCGGGGCTAAAAAATTAATGTTGCCAGATAGACTGACAGCCACGCGATTGCCAAGATTGACGAGCCCCGCGTAATTTTGGGACTTAACTTAATTGAAATAACAGGCTTTCTCATTTTTTTGTTGGCAGAGTTTAAAGAGCTGCCGCCGCTCTTTTAATCGTATTTAATTTTTACCCCATTTAGGTTTTATTAATGCCGTTGAAAACAGGGCTTAATCTAAGCACTAATTCTGTTATTTTGATCCGAAGAAACAGAACATCTTCGTGTTAATTAACGGGAACAAAGATATGGCTGTGAAAAGTCCTCTACCTAATTTTTTGATGCTCATTTGAGCCTATTTAGGTTCATTTGAGATCATTTCAGATTTGGTTACTCCAAACCTCCTTCTTTATTATAATTACGGGACAAAGATATGGCGGTGAAAAGCTCTGATACAACTTTTTTGACCGGAAGTTAGCGGAAGTTGACGGCATTTGGCGGAGGATAGATTCGCGTTAGGAAAAATGAAGTGTTTTACAAAAAAACAGGTAGGTTGGGAACGCTGCTTGCACAGAAATCCTTTGAGCTATTAATGATTCTGTGTCTTTAAATATTTGCACCTTTACTTTAAATGATAGTGCATTTGCCATGCAACAAAGATAAATAGCGCATATATATTAGTCTAATAATAAACAAGAAACTTATCAACTTCCTTTTGTGAATAATTAGACTATTATATAATGGCTAATGGTATTAGCACTGCTTCTAACTGATTTTAAAACGCTTCTTAACTGCATTATTGAGTTTCGAAAATCTCTTTGCACTATTTGTAATATCTGCTGGCAATCTTTTTCAGATTCGGGAATTGATAGTTGGATGCCTTTGGCGTCTATTTCTTCCAATAAGAAACGCAAAAGCATTACTTGTTGGATGTTTGAAAAGCTTAAAGATATCTTCTTGTTCTGGTCTTTTGTAAAATAAACTGGATAGGATGCAAATAAATTACTGCTGCCTGTCTTTGTTTCAAGTGGGTATATAGCAGGCAGGTTTGGAATTGTATAAATTTTTATCTTGCTGTTTTTGATTAAATTGCTATATGTATTAATCTCATCAAAACGGTCTCTTATTAGTTTTAATGTTTGCTCGTAGTTAAGTTTCTGTTTTACTTTTGTTGTTACTACCGAATCAGATTTTTCGCTTCGATCCTTTACAAACTTGCATGCTTCTTTGTATAGTATATCAACATCAATTGCTTCCAGGCCAAGGGCTTCAAAAACAATTGTATCCAATTTTCTTCTGTCCTCTTGTTTTACTTCCTGATAGATTGTGCCTTGTTCTCGACTTTTTAAAGATTTTAAAATTGCCTGAAGTTCTTTCTGCTTGTCAATTAATAAAGAAGGACTAATTACTAGTGTTTTTTCGACTACATTGACATCTACATCGCTCAATGTTTGACTACCAGTAAGCTGCCTTGAAAATAAATCAATGAAATACCTAAAGAGCATACCGTTAAGAATTAAGAAAAGAATGTCAGAATACTTTTCATCTTTTACTTTGATATTGTAGTTAACCTTGTCAATAAAAACTTGCGGATTACGGTTATCTATCAATCTGAATTTTTCTCCTATTTTAGAAGGAAAAACAAAATCCCCTACAAATAAGTCTCTTCCTAAACAGTACCATTCAGGTTGATTGCCTGAACATGAAGGGCGCTTGTGAAAATCAAAATCCTTTTCTGCATCCTCTATGTATTTCAGAACTCTACTTTTATTATTTCTTAATGAAGCTTTACTTTCATTGCAAATTAAAACATGATATTTAAGTATGGTAGTATTTATATCTAATTTATCCGCTTCACGCTGTGTTTTAAATAATGGCTTAAAATATTTTTGCTCTATTATATAATGATTGTTATTCATTTCAGAGAAATACCAGCGTTGCCTTTCCCAATTAACGATATGTTTTGCTCGATTAACTCCAAATAATAACAGATATTCAGCATCTGTCATTTCTTTAATTTTGGATGTTTCATCAATTACAAGAAAGAAGGAATTAGCGCCTGTTTTAATGCCATATTTATGTAGTGTACCCCAATCTTTAGAC
>PLYJ01000145.1 GCA_003151745.1 Bacteroidota bacterium | reverse complement strand
AAGGTTTTTTTAGGAAGGTACATATCCTGACATTTTGTCACTTATTATTTAAATATTTTGGATGTTTTTTATAAACAAACAGGTGTTTCTGTAAAAGTTTTAGCTGTTTTCAATTTAGTTTTGACTGTTTCGATTCCAGTTTGCCTGCTTGCGGTTTAGTTTCGACTGTTTTCTGTTAGAGTTTGGGTGTTTCTGGTTTAGGTTTGGCTGTTTTAATTTACGTTTTGGCTGACTTCTTTCTGGATTTGCCTGTTTCCTATTTGGTTTTGCCTGTTTCTTTTAACTGAAACCTGAAAATTACTATCAAAAATGCAAGCTAGCTCAGAAAGTCTCTGACAGACCTGCCAAAATGTCAGTCTAATACACATAATTCGATACACTTGGTGTTTATGGAACAATTTGCAACGTATTAAGTAAACATATTTACATAAAGACCTATGAAGCCTTCTGTTAGAAAAAAATTTGTGACTCCTGAAACAGGCAAACTGCTTGTTGCAGAACCATTTCAGAAGGAAAGCTTTTTTAAACGTGCCGTTGTGCTTATTTGCCAGCACGATCAGAAGGGAACGGTGGGGTTAATCATCAATAAAATTACCGACCTGATGATTAACGATGCCATTGAGGATTTCCCTCAGTTTGAAGCTGCCGTTTATTTCGGCGGCCCGGAGAAGACTGACAATATCTTTTATGTTCACACATACGGTGAGGAAATAGAAGGAAGTGTAAAAATTGCAGATGGAATATACTGGGGAGGTAATTTCGAATTGCTGAAAGTGCTTATTGAAAGCAACAAGATTGACCTAAACAGAATTCGTTTCATTGCCGGTTATTGCGGATGGTTGCCGGAAGAATTTAACAAAGACCTCAAAGAGAATTTATGGTGGGTAAGCGAAGCCAATAAAAAAATTATATTTGAAGACAATGCTGATGATACCTGGGGGCATGCGCTTTCAGACATGGGTAATCAATATGCCATCATGAGCCACTTTTCGGAAGACCCGAACTCAAACTAAGATAATTTGAAGATGTGCTGATTTGAAAATTTGAAGATGAAAAAAAATAATTTACAAATTTAGGATTCATCTTCAAATCAGCTAATTTTCAAATTTTCAAATCCATTATTTCACTTTACCCACATAAGACCAATCGCGGGTATCAATCTTAATAACCTCATCCGTATTTACAAAAAGAGGAACGTTTACGATAGCGCCTGTTTCAACCGTTGCATGTTTAAGCGTATTTGTTGCTGTATCGCCTTTTACACCCGGTTCTGTGTAGGTAACTTTTAGTTCAACGAAGGTTGGAGGTTCTGCTGTGAGAGGTTGATCCCCTTCAAAAGCAACTTTTACAATCATTCCTTCTTTCAGCAATTTAACTGCATTGCCAAATAAGTTTTCAGGAACATAGACTTGCTCGAAGGTCTCGTTGTCCATGCAAACAAGGTTTCCGTTTTCAATATATATGTATTGCAGTTCCTTAAAATCAACACGTGCAATCTCAACCCCTTCGCCGGCGCGAAAACGGTTTTCCACAATACGCCCTGTCTTCAGGTTTTTCATCTTTGCCTGGTAAAAAGCACGAAGATTGCCGGGAGTGCGGTGAATGTAGTCTGTAATCTGGCACAATTCACCGTTAAAACGAATGATGGAACCAACTTTTAAATCGCCTGTATCAGCCATTGATTTATTTCGGATTTCGGATTTTTGATCGCGGATTGAAAAACTCTCACCTCGGCAGTTTTAATCCGAAATTTAAAATCCACAATCCGCAATTCTATGTATTAATTCTAACTATTAACATATAATGTTGGGGTTGCAAATATAAAAACTGAATTTGAATGGGCAATCTTCCTTAAATTAAGATATTTGCAGCAAATCAATTTAGTTTGTGGTTTGTGGTTTGAAGTTAGTCGTTGCTCAACTTTAAACCTCAAACCTCAAACTTCAAACAGTTATGGAAATCCCCAAGACATACGACCCTTCAACCGTAGAAGACAGATGGTATAAATACTGGATGGAGAAGGAGTTTTTCAAATCCGTGCCTGACGAGCGCGAGCCTTATACTATTGTTATTCCTCCTCCTAATGTTACCGGTGTGCTACACATGGGGCACATGCTTAACAATACCATACAGGATGTGCTTATCCGCAGAGCGAGGATGCTTGGCAAAAATGCTTGCTGGGTGCCGGGAACGGATCACGCTTCCATTGCAACAGAGGCAAAAGTGGTTGCGATGTTGAAGGAAAAGGGTATTAATAAATCAGACATTACACGCGAAGAGTTTTTAAAGTACGCATGGGATTGGAAAGAAAAGTATGGCGGCATCATTCTTAAGCAATTGGAAAAGCTTGGCGCAAGCTGCGACTGGAGCCGCACACGCTTCACGATGGAAGATGAGCTGAGCGAGGCCGTTATCAACGTATTTATTGACCTTCACAACAAGGGCTATATATATCGCGGAGTGAGAATGGTGAATTGGGATCCACAGGGATTGACTGCTGTCAGCGATGAAGAAGTAATTCATAAAGAGGTTAATTCAAAGCTTTATTATGTTCGATACAAAATAGAAAGCCCCCCTGCCCCCCAAAGGGGGGATCAAAGCCCCTCTCTTGGAGGGGTTGGGGATGCGGAATGGATCACTATTGCCACCGTTCGCCCGGAAACAATACTTGGTGATACAGGAGTGTGTGTGCATCCTGACGATCCCCGTTACAAACATTTAAAAGGAAAACATTGCATTATTCCTATTGTGAACCGTTCCGTACCAATCATCTTTGATACCTATATAGATATGGAGTTTGGAACCGGGGCTTTAAAAGTTACACCTGCTCACGACATCAATGACTATAATCTCGGCGTAAAGCATGGGCTTGAAGTGATTGACACCGTTGCTGCAGACGGCAAGATGAGCGCAGCCGCAAAGTTTTATATAGGTGAAGACCGCTTTATCGTAAGAAAGAAAATTATCAAGGACCTCGATGCATTGGGAAACTTAGTGAAGGTAGAGGATTACAAAAACAAAGTGGGTTATTCCGAGCGCACCGACGCCGTTATCGAACCAAAGCTTTCCCTGCAGTGGTTTCTTAAGATGGATACGATTTCAAAACCTGCATTGGACAATGTATTAAACGGAAACATCAAGCTTATTCCTGACAAGTTTATTAATACATATAAGCACTGGATGGAGAATGTGCACGACTGGTGCATCTCCCGCCAGTTGTGGTGGGGACAACGCATCCCTGCATGGTATGATGGGAACTCTGGTGATTATGTGGTTGCTAAAACCAAAGAAGAAGCCATAAAACAATTCGAAATTCGAAATTCGAAATTCGAAATTCGAAATTTGAAACAGGATCCGGATGTTCTTGATACGTGGTTCAGCTCATGGCTATGGCCTATCAGCGTATTCGATGGATTTAAAGACCCGAACAATAAAGACATCAATTATTATTATCCTACGAATGATCTAATCACTGCGCCTGAGATTCTTTTCTTTTGGGTAGCGAGGATGATTATTGCCGGATATGAATACCGTCATGAAAAACCTTTCACGAATGTTTACCTCACGGGAATTGTTCGGGATAAGCAGGGACGAAAGATGAGCAAATCTCTTGGCAATTCTCCCGACCCGATAGAGTTGATGAAAAAATACAGCGCAGATGGTGTGCGTGTAGGAATGTTGTTAAGCTCTCCTGCCGGAAATGATTTATTGTTTGATGAATCATCGTGCGAACAGGGAAGGAACTTTGCTAACAAAGTTTGGAATGCTTTCCGATTAGTAAAGGGATGGGAAGTTGATGCATCAATCCAACAGCCGCAGGTAAACAAAGTTGCTATTGAATGGTTCGAGGCACGATTTAATGAGCAATTAGAAATTCTGAATGGCCAATATTCAAAGTATCGCATGAGCGAGGCGTTGATGACAACTTACAAACTCATCTGGGATGACTTCTGTGCATGGTATCTTGAAATAATTAAACCGGAATTTGCAGATAGTAAATCGAAACCGATAGACAAAACCACTTTTGACGCTACAACAGACTTCTTTGAAAGAATTTTAAAAACGCTTCATCCATGGATGCCTTTTATTTCAGAAGAGTTGTGGCATCTTATTAAAGAACGGAAAGAAAAAGACTGCATCATTGTTGCCACCTGGTGTGTTGCTGAAAAACCAAATGCAAAAATTCTATCGCAATTTGAAATTGCTGCTGAAGTAATTACGAATGTTCGCAATATCAGGAAGCAGAAAGGCATTTCTCCGAAAGAAAAAATGTCGCTGCTATATAAGCTGTCCTCAACTGATGCCTTGAAACAATTCAATGACATCATTATTAAATTATGCAACCTGGATAAGCTGGAACAAACGGAAAAAAATCCCGCACGTGCGGGAGATAACGCCGTTTCATTTATCGTAAAGCAATCGGAGTTTTTCATTCCCTTCTCTGCAAACATTGATATGAAAGCAGAGCGTGAACGACTTGTAAATGAGCTTGATTACAACAAAGGCTTTTTAAAATCAGTTCAGTCAAAGCTTGCTAATGAACGCTTCATTGCCGGTGCCAAGCCGGAAATAATTGCCAATGAAAAGAAAAAAGAAGCGGATGCAGAGGCAAAGATTAAAGCGATTCAGGATCAATTGCAGGGATTGAATGGGTGATGAATGGGGATCCGTTCTGTAGTGTACCCCAATCTTTAGACTGGATTTTGTGAAGCTAAATATACGATTCATTTGTTATTGATGATGTAAAATTTCTTTTTGCTTCTTTTTCTTTGTTAATAACCGTTAATTTGTTC
>PLYJ01000107.1 GCA_003151745.1 Bacteroidota bacterium | reverse complement strand
TCAAGCTATTTCAGGAAGGGACAACCAGAGTAGGGATTTTAGAAAAATTCAGGACGCTTTTAGAAATTTTGTTTAAGCTAATTGAAAGAAAATAAGAAACTGTTTGAAATTGGAGGAAAGTACATGCCACAGATTCACAGATTAAATAAAGACAAATTATTTTAAAAGTAATCTGCGAATCTGTGGCATGTATTATCTTCAACACCATTTTATTTTTTTTTTTAACATCACTCGCCGTTTGCATTATTTAATAATTTAAAGTTTTACTAACAAAGAAATTTTTCTTCATGTTGAAAACTCCGTATCTTTAAAAAATATTTGTTGAAATAAAGAACCTACTTTTATTTCCTGTCATTTATAAAACAGATTGATGCGCAAACTTGCGGGACTATTCATTTTCATTTTATTCATTTCATCGGTAGTAAAAGCTCAGGACAGTTGTTCCATTGCTACCGCGCTTTGTGCCAACAGCAAGATTACTACTTCCAACTTTGGAGCTACTGTATCTGCCGGTGATCCTGCTTTATCCTGCGGCGATCACACCCTCAATAGTAATGTTTGGTTTACCGTAACAGGCATCAGCAATGGCACTGCAACGATTACCGTTTCTAAAATTGACAGCACGCTTGGCCTGGAGATGGAAGTATATACAGGCACTTGCGGCTCGCTCGTAACCACAGGGCAATGTGCAACAGGAGTTGGACCAAATGGTTCCATGAGTGTTACTTTCTCTACCACTATCGGAACAGTCTATTATATAATGGTTAACGGTACAGGCGGAAACCAGGAGTCGTTTGATATTCTTGCCACTTCTGCTTCAAATTCAATCGTTGCCCGCCCCGATGCCGACTTTAATGCGAACCCTGGCAACGGCTGTGTTCCTCTGTCCGTGCAGCTTCAAAACACCTCCATCATTTTTGGTGGAACAAATATTACCTACCAGTGGCAGTTTGATGCCGGTCCGTTTGTTCCTTCCAATGGGGCGGACACGACAGTTTTATATAACACCGTAGGAACGCATACGGTAATACTTAAAGTTTGCAACAATGAATGCGGATGCAAAGCGGTGTTGCAGGACGTGGTGGCACAGCAGCTTGTTCCTTCTATTGGCTTTTCGCCCTCCGTTACCTGTATCGGGACACCCGTTCAGTTCAATGGCTCTGCCGTTATCCTTCCCAACCCTCCTTTTGTTAATCCTGATGTTACCGCCTGGAGTTGGAATTTTGGTGATCCAAACTCAGGTGTTAACAATACAGCTTCAACACAAAACCCCACGCATACTTTCGTAGGTCCCGGCAATTCATTCAATGTCCGGTTGATTGTGCAAGGTGTATGCGGCCCTGACACTGCAAACCTCACAGTTACGCTTCGCCCCAAGGCTATTCTTCATCCCAGCGCCGACCAGGTTATCTGCCAGGGTTCTTCTGCAAATCTTACTGTAACTGTTGACAGCGCAACAAGTCCAATTGCATATAACTGGAGCGGAGCAGGAACGATAACCTGCGCTTCTTGTGATTCAGTGACTGTCACCGGTCTTGCGCCGGGTGGCCCATATACATTTACAATTAATGTGATGGACAAAAACGGCTGCGTTGCAGATTCTTTGACTCATGTTACCGTAAATCCAACACCTGCTGTAACGGCAGGAAACGACACAGAAGTTTGTAAATATACTGTGCTTACATTATCTGCAACGGTAACAACGGGTACGGGGCCGTTTATATATGCATGGTCACCTGCATCAGGGCTTAATGATTCAACGCTGAAGAATCCTACTGCTACTATTACAGGACCTATAACATATTGTGTTATCGTCAAAGATGGAGCCGGTTGCAAGTCAGCTCCCGCTTGCATGAACATTACTGTTTTTCCAAAGCCAACAATAGCAGCAGTGCCAACAAGCTTTTGCTCCAGTGATCCCGGTCCCTACCATCCAACGTTTACAGTAAATGGTGCACATTCAGGATCAACATACAAGTGGAAGCTATCTTCAAATTATAGCCTCATCACAGGAACAAACGTTGATTCATCGGTAATCGCTGCCACATTGCCAACAGGCGTGATAGCAAATTATAATTTCACTGTGATTGTTAATGATCCTGTAGCGGGCTGTGGAGATACAGTTTCAATCACACTCCCGGTTATTTCAGGCGTTAATCTTTCTGTAAACGGGCCATTCACCATTTGCCCTGGCGGTTCAGCTACTCTCATTGCTTCCGGTGCTTCAACGTATGCATGGACAGCGAGCCCGTCTTATGTTTTTGTTGACCCCACGCAAGCCATCCAGAATGTTTCTACTGCCGTAACCACTATTTTTATTGTAAAGGGAACACAAGGAAGTTGCTCTAAAACAGATTCCATTCTTGTTACTGTGCATCCGAAGCCAGTTGTAAATGCCGGCAATGATACAACCGTATGCAGATACACGCTATTAACATTAACCCCGACAGTAACAACAGGTGTAGGGCCTTTTACCTATATATGGTCGCCTGTTGCGGGGCTTAATGATTCGACACTAAAAAATCCTACTGCCGACATAACAGGTCTCGTAACTTATTGCGTTTCAGTTAAGGATGCGATTGGATGCATGTCCGACACAAATTGCATTAATATCAATATATATCCCAAGTCAACGATTTCATCCTCTCAGGCTTCTTACTGTGCAAGCGATCCGGGCCCCGACACAACAACATTCACAGTGAGCGGCGCTCATGCTCTTTCAACCTATCGTTGGAAGCTTTCACCTAATTATAGCCTGATCACCGGAACGAATGCAGATTCATCTTCCATCAAAGTCACATTTCCGACCGGTGTGCCTATGACCTATAATTTTATTGTAATCGTAAATGATCCTGTAACCGGTTGTGCTGACACCGTGCCTGTAGCCTTTACTGTGACAAATGGCATTAGCATGACAGTGAACGGGCCATTCACTATATGTTCAGGAAACTCTGTACTTCTAACTGCTTCCGGCGCCACAAAGTATGCATGGACAGCCATTCCTTCTTATGTTTTTATAGATTCAACACAAGCAAATCAAAACGTTTCTCCATCCGTAACCACTGTTTTTATTGTTAAGGGCATCACGGGCTCTTGTACCCAGGTAGATACCATTCATGTCACAGTAAATCCTTTGCCTATAGCCAATGCTCTTTCCATCAGTCCCTTCTGTGGCTGCGCTACCTTTGCTTTGAATGGAGCAGGAAGTTCTCCCGGCATGAATTACTTATGGACAAGTGCAGGCGGAAGCTTTATAGCCGCCCCGGACTCGCAATTCACAACTGCCACTGCATGTGCATCCGATGTCTTCATGCTTACAGTGACAGACCCGACAACAGGATGTTCAAACTCAGCGAGCACTTCTGCAAACAGCCTTCCCAAAGCAGCCGCTGCAGCTGATGTAACACCTTCGCCAATATGTAATGGCGCCACAATTACGGTAGCCCTTAACGGAACAGGAAGTGATACCACATCAGGCACTACGTATCAGTGGTCATCAACACCCGTTGTTTCAATTTCAAACTCTACAGCTCTCAACACTACTGCCACAGTAACAGGATTCACTGTTTTTTACCTGACGGTTACAACCGTGCTGGGTTGTGATTCCATTGCCATAGACACGGTTAATATCTATCCTGTTCCGACTATTTCAGTAAGCCCCGGAAGCATTTGCACTTCCAGCCCTTCTAAGATTGACACTGTTTCAATAAACGGCGCATCGCCCGGATCAACATATAGCTGGACATCTATTCCACCATGCGTTTTACCAAATTCAACATCAGCACAATCACAGGCATTTAGTTTCTCAAGCTGCGGAGTTGGATCATATTCATTTACAGTTGTTGTAACGGATGCCGTAACCGGTTGCGTAACAACATTGAACACATCCGTGAGCATTGTGAATGGCGTAGCACTTGTAACAAGCCCCAACCAGGCAATCTGCGAGGGCGATTCAGTGGTACTCTTTGCAAGCGGGGCAAACTCCTATTTGTGGAGTAATAATGCAACCACTGATACAATCGTAGTGAAAGGGCTTACAATAGCGATGTCACCCGACACATTCGTTGTTGCAGGAGCTGTTGGAAGCTGCATTGCAGTGGATACAATCATCGTCACTATCAATCCAACGCCGGTAACTTCTCCCATCAAAGGGACAACAAATGTTTGTGCAATGGATACAGCAACTATTTTCAGTGTTGCCGGTCATGCGGGAGATACCTACACCTGGACTGTAACGGGAGGAACAATTACTTCAGGGCAAGGAATGGATTCCATCGTTGTGCAATGGGGTTCACCGGGTCCTGCAACCATAACAGTGCATGAAACGAATTCTTTCGGTTGTATCAGCGCCAATCAAGCACTTAATGTTACAGTTAATCCAAACCCCGTTACTTCACCCATTACAGGTGATACGACTACTTGCGCTAACTCTACAGATCCCTATTCTGTTATTGCTATTGCAGGATCAAGCTATCAGTGGAGCGTTTCAGGCGGAGTTATTACGGGGGCATCAACAGGAAATTCAGTTTCAATCATATGGGGAGCAGGCCCGAGAGGAACTGTAAGCGTTGTTGAATCAAATATGGCAGCCTGTTCAGGAGATACAGTTTTCTTAAACGTAATTATTTTTCCTCTGCCTGCTAAGCCTGTCATTGCTGGTCCTGACACCTTGTGTGCTGATTCTCTCGGAGTAATTTATTCTGTAGCTAACAATCCCGGATCAACGTGGTCGTGGAATGTTAGCGGCGGAAGTATTACAAAGGGACAGGGAACAGACAGCATAACCGTTAACTGGGGTGGTGTCGCAGGAAGTGATACGATCCAGGTTACTGAAACAAATGCAAACGGATGCATAAGCCCCGCCGATACAATGATCGTAATCCTTGATTCCGTTCCTGTCACGTCGCCCATTATTGGCAACAAATCTGTTTGCCTGAATGATTCTGATATATATATCGTTACTAATTCTCCCGGCGATACTTACACATGGACAGTAACAGGAGGCGGCATTTCTTCAGGGCAAGGAACAGACAGCATTAAAGTAAACTGGGGAAGTGCAGGTTTAGGAACGGTAACAGTTTCAGAAGCAAATTCCTTTGGGTGTAAAGGCGCTCTGCAAACACTGAATGTGACGATCAACCCTAAGCCCTCAACATCACCCATAAGCGGGGACACCATGGCATGCCAGAACAGTATGCAACCATATACTGTTATTGTAACTCCCGGATCAACTTATCAGTGGACTGCCGTTGGAGGAACTATTTCGGGATCTTCAACGGATACTATGGTATCAGTAATATGGGGAGTCCCTCCGGCAGGTACTATAAAAGTTGTTGAAACAAGCGCGGTAGGCTGCGTTGGAGATACCGTTACGCTAAATGTAACAATTCTTGCGGCACCCGTAATGCCCGTCATCAGTGGCGCAGATTCACTTTGTGCAAACACCCTCGGTGCGATGGATTCAGTTCCCAATAATATCGGATCATACTACCTGTGGACGGTAACCGGCGGAACCATTGTTTCTCCCAATGACTCCACCAATAAAATAACTGTCAACTGGGGAAATCCCGGAACTGATACGATTAGGGTAGTTGAAGTAAATGCAAATGCATGTCCAAGCTTGCCTGCCACACTGATTGTGACCATTGATTCCGTTCCGGTTACCTCTTCTATTGTTGGAGACACTTCCGAGTGCGCTAATGACACGGCTGCTATATATTCCGTCACTAACCATCCGGGCAATATATATAACTGGACCGTTGCGGGAGGAAGCATTACCTCAGGACAAGGGACAGACAGCATTAAGGTGAACTGGACAGGACCGGCTATTGACACAATCACAGTTTTAGAAACAGCGCCCGGAGGCTGTTCCGGATTGCAACAATTATTACTTGTTATTCATACCATACCCGATAGCACCAAAATTTCAGGACAGGATAGCGTATGCGCGGGCACCACAACAAGTTACACCGTTACAGGAGATACCGGTTCCACATTTCTTTGGACTGCATCAAACGGAATCATTGTAGGTTCTAAAACAGGAAGCATTATCAGTGTTACATGGGGCACTCCCGGCACAGGGCTGCTGCAGGTGACAGAAACAAGTAGATATGGTTGTAATGCCGCGCCCGTATTTCTTGCCATGGTCATCAACCCGATTCCTAATACCTCTCCAATCACAGGCAATGACACAGTTTGCATAAGTGATACCGGAAATATTTATTTCGTTACCGATAGTGCAAGCTCAATATATACATGGTCAGTGGTTGGAGGAGTCATCATCAGGGGACAGGGCACTGACAGTATAGCTGTCAACTGGAGTAACTCAGGTGCTGATTCGATTACTGTTGTTGAAACAAGTAAGTATGGATGTATTGGTGCTGCGGTTGCAAAAATTGTGGTTGTAACTGCCAGACCTGTTGCAACAGCATCCGCATCTAAAATTACTCTTTGTCAAATGGATTCCGTTCAGCTAACGGGAGCTGACAGCAATACGGTTTCGGTGAACTGGTTTACCGGTGGCTCAGGATCATTCAATAACGACACAACCCTTTCACCTATATATACAGCGGGTATAAATGATTCGGGAATAGTTGTATTGACACTTGTTGCGCACAATCCGCCTTGTGCGAACGATTCGGCAATAATTACGCTGACGGTTAATCCTATACCTCATGTAACAGTCGTTCCTGCCGCGCCCACTATTTGCTTTGGCGACAGCGATACATTGGTTGCCACAGGCATAGGCTCTTACCTGTGGACTCCCAGCAATGACACCACCACAAGTATTATAGTGCATCCCATCATAACAACAACATATACTATTACCGTTAGAAACAATTTCGGATGCTCGTCCTCTGACAGCGTTGTGGTGACTGTGCTTCCTCCTGGCATTGCAACTGCAGGGCCTGATCAATCCGTTTGCAGGGGAGACAGTGTTCATCTTAACGGAAGCATTGCAAATGCAGGCGGAGGTGCATGGACAAGCAACGGAGACGGAACTTTTATACCAAATGCATTTACACTGAATGCAATTTATGTTCCGGGCACCAATGATACCTCGAAAGTGCAATTCATACTGACCACTACGGGCGCCTGTCTGAATCTAACCGATACGCTCACTATCACCTTCAACGGTGTGCCAACTGTGAATGCGGGACTTGACCAGACCATCACTTACCGCGATTCGGCGCATCTTAACGGAACTGTGGTTAACGCTGGCGGAGGAATATGGAGCAGCAACGGAACAGGATTTTTTATTCCCGGCGACAGCACTCTTAATGCTATATATGTTCCAAGCTTCACTGACCTGCAGCAGGACTCCATCGTTCTCACGCTCACTTCTACATACGGTTGTAAGATCGTCAGTGATATTATGGTTATTCATTTCAACGACTTCCTGATTCCGAATGTCTTTACTCCTTATCCCAACAGCCCCGGATACAACGATTTTTTTGAAATCAAAGGACTGCCTCCTGATTCCAGGCTCAAAGTCTGGAACCGATGGGGAGTATTGGTATATACATCTGATAATTATCGTAACGACTGGGATGCGGCTGGCCTTGTTTCAGATGTTTACTATTACGTTATCCTGACAACTAAAACCGAATATCACGGCTGGGTTGAAGTAATTAAGTAATAGCACTTTGAACGGAGGAATATTGATTAACAAGCATCGCAAACCCTTGCAGACATTGCTCTTCACAAATTTTGGTTTTACTCATCCTATCCTTCGTCCGTCTTTTTAGCACGTTCACCACAATTTTTTGTTATTTTATGCTGATATATTCTACATTTGAACCATTAAATAAAGAGTTATGCAGATTACGGACGATCTTAGAATAGTAGCAGAAAAGTCATACAAAGGAATTCCTTACGGGTTTTTATTTGAAGGCGAATTACACGTTGCTCCTGAAATTTATGAGGCGCTTAATGATGATGACACGAAAGAAGCTGTGATGCAGCAGCTAAAAGTGATTGATATGTACGATATGATGTTCCTTGCCGACTTCGACGAAGTAGAATGTTTTGTAGGGCAGCAGGTGCAGGTGTGGTACAACGGAAAATACAAAGGAACTGCAACAGTTACAGAATACCCGCTTCGATACAGCGATCAGCTTGCAAGAATAAAATTTACTTCTCTCGGTTGTGAATTAACGGAGCACGTTTTTCCTATTGACTGCTTCCAGGTGGTGAAGAAATAAACACCTGCGAATACGAATATATACGAATTTACGAATCGCTTTGCCTTTGTTTTCCAGCAGGTGGTGAAGAAGTGAACAGCTTTTGAGATAATCAGTTTTATTCTTTCACAAACGTTCCAGCAATCACGCAGCTGCGGGACTCTTCGAATCTCATTTGAAGAAAATACATCCCAACTGAAAGTTTACTAATATCAATCACAGCATCTTCCCCTCTCCTAAAGGCTACTGTGTACCCACATCTT
>PLYJ01000198.1 GCA_003151745.1 Bacteroidota bacterium | reverse complement strand
ACTCATGCGCCCGCCTCTTATTTCATGTATCAGCCACCGCTTAAATGCATTTGAAAACTCTTTAGGAAATTGTTCCTTTTTGTCATCGGTTTTTACTTCTTTCATTATTAAAATGGGTTGTAAAAACCGTCAAGCTATTTCAGGACTAGACATAAGGCTGACAGAACTTCGGTTAGCCTTGACAGAACTTCTGTCAGGCCTAACAGAAGATAATTCGGAACCGAAATTTCTTCTGTTAACCGGGTTTATTTATGGTTTCAGGCTTGCACTTTTCAAATAGGGCATCGCTGAAACATATTTTTGCCTGTTTAATGGAAATGACGTACGTTTGACACCCCTAAAAAGATTTGAGATTTGAGACATGAGAGAAATTTTTACGCCGCTATTGTCTAATATCTCATATCTAACATCTCATATCTAATAAAATGTATAAAAAACAGCAGGAACAGAACTATTTGGAAGCAACAAGCGTGCTTTATTTTGTGTTAAAGTGGAAAAAACCGCTCCTCATCGTCACCCTGGTTGCTGTCATCGGGTCTGTTATTTTCTCGGGCGAAACCTTCATCACTCCCAAATATAAAAGCACGGTTATTCTTTTCCCGGCATCCACCAATTCTGTTTCAAAAGGAGTTTTGGAAGATCATCCGGGCGATAAACAGGACATCCTTGCCTTCGGCGAAGAAGAACAGGCCGAACAGCTTTTGCAGATTCTTAACTCCAATGAAATTCGCGACCGCATTGCCGGCAAATATAAGCTGATGAGTCATTATCATATTGATGCAACCAAAAGCTATCCTTACACTCAGCTTGAAAGTGAATACAGCAGCAACATTACTTTTCAGCGCACCGAGTTTATGTCCATCCGCATAGATGTGATGGATGAAGACCCGCAAATGGCCGCCGACATAGCTAATGATATTGCGGCTTTTGCCGATTCGATGAAGAACAAAATACAACACACCCGCGCTTTGGAAGCCGTAAGAATTATTGAGGATGAATATAACCAAAAGCATTCGGAGATTGCAAGCAAGGAAGATTCGCTTCGCATGATACAAGGCTTGGGCATATACGATTATGGAATCCAAAACCAGGTGCTTAATGAAGAGTATGGAAAAGCGAAAGCCATTTATACCAATGGAACTGCTGCATTACCTGTGCTTGAAAAATACAGGGGAGAAAACGACACCATGGTCATTGCTACCCGCGCCCACGTGCAAGGCGCTGAAGCTCAGATTAAAGATTTGGAAGTTAAACTAGCAGTGTTTTCAAAATATGGCAGCAGCTTTAATGTACTGAAAGATGAACTGTGGAGAAATCGTGAACAACTGAGCAAAATCAAAGAGCGGTCTGAAAGAATAAAGGCCGATGCTGAAGAAAATCTTACCAGCAAGTTCATTGTAAATAATGCTGTGAGAGCAGAAAAAAAATCCTATCCTATACGTTGGCTTATCGTGCTTGTATTTACAATGTCAGCCTTCCTGTTTGCTTTGCTTTTAATATTTGGTATTGAAAAGTACAACAGTTTCAAAACAACTCTATGAACTCATTGGACTTAATGAACATTGTAAGGCATTGGAAATGGCATCTTATTGTTGTTGCAATAGTGGCGCTCTTTGCTTCCATAATCTTTTCCGGTACTACATTTATTACTCCTAAATATAAATCATTTGCTATTGTTTATCCGGGTAACCTGGTTGCTTACTCAAGAGAAAGTCCAACAGAGCAAATGCTTCAGTTGTTCAGGTCGTCTGATATTCGGGACCGCATAGCCAATCAATTTCACCTCGCCGAGCGTTATAAAATTGATACAACAGGTGAACAATGGCATACCGAACTGATAAAAACATACGAAGATAATGTGAACATTAACAAGACGGAATTTGAGTCTGTCGAGATTGACGTAATGGATAAGGACCCGAATGTTGCTTCTGCCATGGTTGATTCTATCTTGCTATATCTTGATGTAAAAGCACGGGCGCTTCAACGCGAGAAAGCATCTGAGTTGGTAGTGATTGCCCATAACCAGTTCATGCAGAAAAAAGCAGAGATGGATTCTATGGAAGCATTAGAACAGGATCTGCGAACCAAATATGGGATGCTTGATTATGGCATCCAGTCCAAAGAAGTTACCAGGGGCTATTTGAAAGGATTGACAGATGGACGAAGCCGTGCTTCCATGAATGAAGTAAAGAATATGATTGGCAACCTTCAGACTAAAGGAGGTGAATTCTATGCTTTAGAACAAGACCTCGGACGGACACGCGCTGTCTATAATGATCTGAAATTAAATTATGAAAATGCGCTGAAAGATGTTTCGAAAGAACTCACTTACTCCAACGTAGTAACACGCCCGGTGCCTGCCGATAAGAAATCCTATCCTGTGCGCTGGCTTATCGTTCTGTTGGCGGTCATGGGTGCTGAACTTTTTTCTTTTATCGTCATTTTGCTTTTCTCACAAAACGGTAGAAAATTATAAATTCCCTTCCCCCATGGTTGAGCAACTCAAGCTGAAATGGTTTTATTTGCTTAGTGCACTTTTCATTCTGCTTTCTGTACTTTTTATAGCCAATGAAAATTATTGGTTTTTACTTGTGCCCTTTGCTCTTGTCCTTATCTACATTGCCATTACAGCAATGGACATAATCATTTTTCTAATTGTCTTTTCAACTCCTTTTGCTGTTAATTTAAGTCATAATAATTTTAGAGTTTCATTAAGCCTGCCCACCGAACCGCTGATGTTCGGTTTAATGATTCTCTTCTTTCTTAAAGTGCTGTATGAGGGCGGCTTTGACAGCAAGGTGCTTCGTCACCCGGTTACTATCGCCATCATCTTCAATCTTGCGTGGATGGCAATTACCTCAGCCACAAGCTCAATGCCAATGGTTTCTTTCAAGCATTTAACATCAAGATTATGGTTTGTGATTGTGTTCTACTTTCTCTGCACGCAACTTTTTAAAAACTATAGCAACATCAAAAAGTTCGTTTGGTTTTACACCATTCCTTTGCTTGGCGTTATTGGCTATACCATATACATGCATCAGCAGAACGGCTTTACGGAAAAATCGGCGCATTGGGTGATGTACCCGTTTTATAATGATCATACGGCTTATGCAGCCGTCATTGCCATGTTTTTTCCGATTATAGTCGGCTTTATTTTTAATAAAAAATATTCTTTAGTAGTGCGTATTGCTTCTTTCTTTGTATGCATTATATTAACGCTGGCACTCGTTCTTTCTTACACACGTGCTGCATGGGTGAGCATTGTGATTGCCTTTGTTGTTTACCTTATTTTTGCCATTAGGATTAAATTCTATGCTGTATTACTTACCATCGCGGCCATGGTCATTTTATTTTTCTCATTCAAGACAGAGATCATGATGAAGCTGGAAAAAAACCGACAGCAATCATCAACAGATTTACAAACGCATGTTGCCTCCATCAGTAATATTTCTACGGACGCATCCAATCTTGAGCGCATCAACAGATGGAACTCTGCAATGAGAATGTTTCGTGAAAGACCTGTGTTTGGTTGGGGACCCGGTACATACCAGTTTAAGTACGCCCCATATCAACTCAGCAACGAAATGACTATTATCAGCACCAATGCCGGAACTGGCGGCAATGCTCATAGTGAATACATCGGTCCTCTTGCAGAAGAAGGTGTTTTGGGGACTGCCACTTTTATATTTATTATTGTTGCAATGATTTATCGTGCAACCATGCTTTATACAAAATCTAAAAACCGCGAGGTGCGCCTCATTACAATGGGAATTCTTTTAGGACTAATAACCTACTTAATCCACGGCTCACTCAATAATTTTCTTGATACAGATAAAGCTTCGGTGCCTTTCTGGGGCTTTGTTGCCATACTCACAGCGCTTGATATATATCATAGCGATAAGCCAATGAACGGGCAAGTGGAAACAGTAAACGGAAAACCGTAGAAGGTTTAATGCATGAACCTGCAACTCAACAACGTTACATCATCCAGGTGAGCCTTTGCCTGGCGAAAATCATTTAACGTTTCTAAAAGGAGCGTATGAATATGCGCTGCATTACCGCTTTGCAAATATTTAAGTAGAAATGATTTCAGACGTTCTTCTCCGAAGGATTCACCTGTTTCATTTTCCAGTTCAGTCACACCGTCGGTATAGCAAAGCAACAATGCCTGGTCAGGAATCAGCAATTTACCTACGTTAACGAAAGGCAGTTGTTCAAACATGCCAAGGCCCGTGCATCCCTCTGTAAGCTGGTAAACTACCTTGCTGTGAACAAGAAAAGGCGGATTATGACCTGCATTAAAATACTGCAGTTCCTGTGTATGCACATTATAAATTCCGATAAAGAAGGTTATAAACTTTTCTCCTTTGGCGCTTGCATAAACTTTTGTGTTAAGCTGATGCGCTAATTCTGAAAGCGAGTGCGCATGGTGAATAAGCGCATGCAGGTTTGCCTGGAAATTGGCCATGAGCAACGCTGCAGGTATTCCTTTGCCCGACACGTCAGCCATGCATACTGCAAACTCATGATCGCTTATCGGGATGTAATCGTAATAATCACCGCCTACTTCTTGGTGAGGAAGATAAGTGGCGTGAATCTCATATCGTTCGTTGCTTGGCAGAGAAGGAGGAAATAAAAGACTCTGCATTTGAGCAGCCAACTCCAATTCCTTTCTCATAGCTGCCTGCTTGAGTTGTTCTGCGGCCATCTTGTTATTCTCAATAGCAACAACGATAAGGTTAGTGATGGTTTGGATAAAAGAAACCAGCTCCTTACGCGCATGCTGGTCATCGTCTGCAAAGCCTCCGATAAGCCCATAAGCCAATGTTTTGTCCTTATGAGTTACTGGTGTCACGAGATCAAATGTTTTCTCCCAGAGAGCACTGGTGTTCTCAATGTTATTAGATGCGTTAAGATCATTAAGAATAGTAGCTGCCGTATAATTAATGAAATTTTCATTCACTCCAATCATCAGTGCATTCTTCCAGGTTCCGTTATGAGTGAACAAAATCAGCTTGCCAACTTTGAGCTGACTGGTAAGCACATGCTCATAAACATCCAGCAGTTGTTTTGTTGAAAAATTGTAGTTGATCGCTTTCGTTATTTGCAAAAGCCAATGCAACTGCAGCTTCTTGCTCTGCAATTCTGCCTGCAAACGTTCTTCAGGGCTTTGTATTATTTGCTTTTGGGCAGTTGCCACTTGTTTTTAGGTATTGAGGTAATTAAGATAAATATGGTAATTGAGAATGTTATACTATTCGCACTAATTACCCTATTTACCCTAATTACCTTATTTATCTTATTTACTTTTCAATTCACTGATAACAGAAGGAAGTTGATTAATGAATGCAAGCTCCTTCATCTTCTCTCTCGCTTCTTTCACAGGACTGCCAAAATAAGTTTTTCCACCTGCTAACGTTTTTATCACTCCTGATTGTGCTAACACCACAGCTCCTTTGCCAATCGTGAGATCCTTGCTCACTCCCACCTGCCCCCAAAGAATAACATCATCTTCAATCCGAACAACACCTGCAACTCCTACCTGTGCAGCCATCAACACATTTTCCCCAACGATAGTATCATGCCCGATGTGTACATGACCGTCAAACTTTGTCCCTTTTCCAATGATCGTGTCTGAAGAAACTCCTTTATCAATGGTGCAGTTAGGACCGAGTTCCACATTATCATGTATAACTACACGGCCGCAGCTCAGCATCTTTTCGTAACCTGCCGGTTTCTTCTTGAAATAAAAAGCGTCCGCGCCAAGCACTGCATTGGCATGAATCACCACATTGTTGCCTATTACCGTGTGATCATAAATGGAAACGTTAGAATGAATGATACAGTTGTCTCCTATTTTTACATGATTCCCGATAAAAGCTCCGGGTTGTATAATGGTGCCTTTACCAATCACAGCCGTGTCGCTGATTTGTTTTGCACAAGGAACAAAAGGACGAAACTTCTCTACAATCTTTATATATGCATCAAAAGGCTGCCCATGAAGAAGCAATCCTTTCCCTTTTGGTACTGCAACTTCTTTATCAATGATAACAAATGTAGCAGCAGAGTTAAGCGCTTTATCATAATACTTCGGATGATCTACATAAGTAATATCACCGGCCATCACACAATGAATTTCATTGATACCGGCAACAGTCATGCTTCCATCGCCAAGCACTTTGGCACCGACTAATTGAGCAAGTTCAGAAAGCTTTTGTTTAACAGGGAATTGCATGGAATGAATCTTGCGTGTAAAAGTAGAAAAAAAGCATGTTGAGAAAGTAGTGAAGCAATCTTATCATCAACAAAACAGGAAGTTTTGCTTCGCTTTGGTCTCAGTACGCTATTCTTTTACAAATCTCCCAATCCATCTTTGGCTGTTATCTTCCAATTCAATAAAATAGATTCCCGACGGAAAAGTTTTGATATTTATGCTTGACTGATTGCTCCACTTTATTTTCTCCTCCTCAATGCACTGTCCAAGCATATTGATCACTGAAATAACTACGAGATTATTTGTATGAAGAGAGGGCGCTGCAATAATGATCTCATCATCAGCAGGATTTGGAGAAATAGCAATTAAATTATCAAAGTAATAATCCCGAATACCAATGCTGATGTTTATGCCAATAATTGTGACTGAAAAACAATTATGCCTCGTTCGTTAGTTTTAGCGCATTGGCTTTGTGCGATGGCTAACTATCCAGCACATGCGCATGCGCGTCAACCTAATTT
>PLYJ01000085.1 GCA_003151745.1 Bacteroidota bacterium | reverse complement strand
ACAAAAACTATACTTATTTAACAATTCCAAAAATCATTCAACAAAATTGCTAATGCCCCCAACCACTCTGCATTTTTCTTAGACCTCCGAAAAACATGTTAAATATAAGAGTGAATTAGCTAGAAATTTCATGAAACATTAAAAATACATCAAATTTCATAGAAAACATGCATGTCTTCCCCAAAAAACACCGAAACCTTTAACGAAGGATGCTGAACCTTTAACGAAGGAAGTAGAACCTNNAGGTTCTACTTCCTTCGTTAAAGGTAGCCATGATTTTTGGAACAGATAATTACAAACAGGGGTATCCTTTTTACAAACAGGGGCATTCTTATTTATAAAATGTATAGTAAGTAGTGTGAGTTAAAGGCGGGAATTACTTCACAAAAACACCATGGTGCACGGTGGCTCCATCATCTGCGGTGAGGCGTAAATAATAGACCCCTTTGTTAAGAAGGCTGATATTACAATCTAAGAGGTTATTGCCTGATGTAACACTCCTCGTTTCTGACATAACACTCTTGCCGAGTGCATCGAAAATTTCAAAGCTTACATTTCCTGTTTGCGAAAACGAGGTTTCGAGATGTATAACATTATCTGCCGGATTCGTATATATATGTATGTCCGTGAGATGATTTCCAAAACGTACCGAGACAATGGGTGAATAAGAATACTTACCATTATAATCCACCTGCCGGAGGCGATAATAACTTATTCCGTCAAGCGGATGGGCATCCGTGAGATAATAGTTTTGTATGGTGGTTGAAGTTCCCGCGCCTTTCACGTTTCCGACAGATTCAAAATAAGTATTGTTGCTGCTTCTTTCAACATCGAAATAATTATTGTTTATTTCAGATGCTGTTGCCCATGCCGTATTTACAACATCCGTGTTTGCAACGGCAGTAAATGAAATTAATTCAACCGGCAGCACGAGCGACACAGGCCCGATGATGAAGCCACCCATGTTATTGACTACGTTAGCGGTTCTGGCAGTAGTTGTGGTTGGACTAAAGCTGGCAGACATCGTCCATTGCGTCCAGGAGATTCTGTCATAACTCTCTACTACAAAGAAAGGAGGGCTTGCTCCGCCGATTATATCGGCTGCCACATAGGTGAACTGAAGCGTAGAAGTAGTGAAAACAAGTCCGCCGCCGGGGTTTAGCGTCCAGTAGGTATATACATCTATGGCCGGATTGATATTGGAAGAGTTGATGCTGGGATGGTTGGTGCTGCCAAAGGTATTATTCGCAGTAAGGTATCCTCCTGTTGTTACATTGGCTATGGTGTCCACCACGGGGCGGTAAACGAGGGTGCTTCCTACTTCAAATGTATTAACCAGGTTGGCCGCAGTAAATTGTTTTCGCAAATTGCCATTGACCCAGCTTAAATGTCCGGCAAGTTTGGTAACCGTACCATTCGCAATGACCGTATCTGAACCGGTATATATATTTCCCCAATTCAAATCAAGGTTACCGCTGATGATGATGTTTTGGGAGAGCTGCAAAATATCACCCGAAGCGGCAACGGTGCTGTTAACACTAAGGTTGGCAAAAGTTGTTACAGAAGTGCCGCTGATTGTTTGTATTGCATTGCCATTAAACATCGTTGTTAAAGAGCAGGTATATGTTCCGTTGTTTGTAAAGTTTCCATCTATTAAAATATTGCCTGTAAAGTTGAGCGTGGATAGTGCATTGATGGTAATATTAGTGAAACTTGCCGTTGCTGCCTCACAGTTAACGATGGTGCTCAATGTACCATCTCCAACAATAAGATTTAAGGTGGTGCCGCTCGTATTGCCCAGGGTAATGGCAACGAAAGTGCCGTGATTAATTTGAAGAGTACCCGGACCCGCTATGTTACTACCGACAGGGACAGGGTTAGAAATAATACCTGTTACAACAAGCGTTGCCCCACTTGGAATAACCAATGCGGCTCCGACAGAAAGAGTCAAATTATGAATGGTCGTAGTGCCAGTAGGTAAAACAGGAATGCGCCCATTGCATAATGTAACATCATCACCTGCTCCGGGAAAGGTGCCTGTATTGCCTAGTATGCCACAACCAGTTGTTCCCCAGTTTGAAGCGAGGTTCCAGTTGGTTGATAGTAGGGAATAATAGGTTGTTGCCCTTATGTTTCCTGCAGGAATGAAAACAAGGGATTGTATTAAAAAGAAAATAAACAAGCAGAAAGAAAATGTGCTTGAGGAGTAATTTTTTTCATGCTAACTGAATACGAATTATCAATTCACACTTGGACACTCCCCTGCCCTTCTCAATAGGAATGTAAATATACATACAATTTACCTGGATTTTACATTTTTAGTAAAATATTTATGTGATTAACAGGCTTTTACAGAGAATTTAAGTGATTGCATATTTAACGGGCGGGGGTTCTATTTCAATTTAATCCCATATTTGCGGTATTCAAATCGAAAACAATGTCTCTTAGATGAATTTTTACCTGTCAGCTGTTCTTCTTGGTCTGGGCTATGCTTCGCTGGCAATGGGCATCTTCATCTCTATGCGCATCTTTAGCATACCGGATATTACCACGGATGGCAGCTTTACATTAGGCGGAGCAATGACAGCCGTTTTAATGACCGCTCAACATCCGCTGCCTCTTCCCGCTATTTTTCTTATTGCATTTGTTGCAGGCGCGGTCGCGGGTTCGCTCACCGGTATCATTCATACCAAGCTTAAAGTAAATGCATTGCTTTCCGGAATCATTGTGATGACGGCTCTCTTTTCTGTAAACATCAGCCTGATGGGGCGATCAAATATTCCTTTGCTTAATCTTCCAACACTTTTTGATATGGTGACTTTTACAAACAATACTGTCTTGCAGCGCGTAATCATTTTGTCCATTATCATCATCGTTATTCTTATTCTGTTATCCCGCTTGCTCCGCACAGATTTTGGTTTGGCCATGCGTGCAACAGGTAATAATGAAAACATGGTTCGGGCGCAGGGTGTCAGCACCGAAGCCATGAAGATCATTGGCCTTGCTCTTGCCAACGGGTTGATTGCCATAAGCGGGTTTCTTTTTACGCAGCAGTCAGGCTTTGCTGACATCAGCATGGGTATAGGAAGTGTGATATTAGGATTGGGTTCCGTGATGATCGGGGAGATTGTATTGAAGCTATTGAGGATAAAGAAAATTGCATGGCATATACTTGGAGCGGTGCTGGGAAGTATTTTATTTCAATTAATTCTTGCGGTTGCGCTGAGCCAGGGTATTGAAACAAATTATTTGAAATTGGTGACGGCGGTGTTTGTATTGATTGTGGTAAGTATTCCGAACTTAAGAAAGAATAAAATATAGTTCAAAGTTTAATGTTATTCCGTTCAATGTTAAAAAACTTTGAACCTTGAACTGAGAAACTTTGAACTCTTTAAAATAATGATTGAATTAAGAAACATATCAAAAACCTTTAATACCGGTAGCGCTGCTAAGATCAGTGCGTTGAAGGATATTAATCTTACGATTCAACAGAAAGAGTTTGTCGTTGTTGTTGGCTCAAACGGTTCAGGCAAATCCACTTTTCTAAACATCATTGCAGGAAGTCAAAAACCGGATCATGGAAAGATTTTGTTTGAAAATAAGGAAGTGAATAAGCTGCATGAATATCAACGCAGCAATTGGATTGCCCGCATCTTCCAGAATCCGTTGATGGGCACAGCGCCTGAACTGACAATACTTGAAAACTTCCGTCTTGCGGCTCTGCGTACTAAAAATAAAACATTAACTATTGGCACTAAAAACAAATTCAGGGAAACCGTTCGTGAAAAGGTTTCCATGCTGAACCTTGGTCTTGAAAATAAGGTTGATCAATTGATGGGGACGTTATCGGGAGGTCAGCGGCAAGCGCTGACCCTACAAATGGCTGTGATGGATGATGCAAAAATATTATTGATGGATGAACCGGCTGGCGCTCTTGATCCTAAAACATCCGAAACGCTGATGACGCTGGCAAAGAAAATTATAGATGATTTTGGGTTGACAACTGTTCTTGTTACACATCAGATGAAAGATGCTATTCGTTACGGAAGCCGCATCATTCAAATGGCAGAAGGCACTATTAAGAAAGATTTAACAGGTGATGAGAAAATGAATTTGCGGTTGCAAGACATATATGCCTGGTTTGATTGAGGAGATTTTCCTTATTTTAGCCGATCATCTCCGCAGGAGTCCGATTCAATGGGCTGGGGGAGTCCTTCAGGCAAAACATCTTATTGGATTTTTCGTTTAATTTTTTTTAAAACATAATTCTTCTGAAATGAGAAAGCTGCAGCTAATAGCATTCATCCTTTTTGATTTCATTCTTTCTTCTTCGTTTTCATTTGCACAGCAATTATTTCCTGCGAAATGGAAATTCTCATCTGAGAAGATTTCGGAGAATGAAGCCACGTTGATTTTCAAGCTAACGTTAGAACAGGGATGGCATATATATTCTCAGTTTACTCCTGATGGAGGCCCGCTTCCAACGGTTTTTACTTTTAATAAAGCAAGCTGCTACCAGCTATCAGGCAAGGTTACAGAACCTAAAGCTCATGAAGAGTTTGATGATGCTTTCAAAGTAAAAGTGCTGATGCTTAGTGATGAGGTTACTTTCAAACAAAAGATAAAACATAACAGTAAAAATTCCTGCAAAATTGAAGGCAAAATTGAATACCAGGTTTGCAAAGAGTCTTGCATTTTCAAGGACACAGCTTTCAGCATTATACTGAATGGTGGTGACAAGAAAGAAAAAAATAAAAACTCAAAGCCGGATACTTCCTCTTCTATTCGTGAAATAGATACGACGTACCAATCCGCCCTAAATGTCCCCCCCCTTGACACTTCCGCAAAGGCCACGGTAAGCCAGGGCATGGAAATGGGCTGCGGCGATAGTTCAACCCATGCCGAAGATAGTTCTTTATGGTACACTTTCTGGAAAGGTTTTTTGGGGGGATTGGCGGCTGTCATTCAACCCTGTGTATTTTCTATTCTTCCGCTCACTGTTAGCTTCTTCACCAAGAAAACGCAAAGTCGTAAAAAAGGAATCCGCGATGCATGGATATATGGATTATCTATTATTATCATTTTCGATCTGCTGGGTATTGTGGTTACACTCCTCACCGGGAATCCGGAAACCCTTAATGTTATTGCCAGCAACGGTTACTTTAATTTCGCCTTCTTTCTTATCTTCATCGTTTTCGCACTTTCCTTTTTCGGTGCGTTTGAAATCACGCTGCCGTCTTCGTGGATCAATAGAGCGGACCAGGCAAGTGACCGCGGCGGTGCACTCGGCATCTTCTTTATGGCTTTTACGTTGTGCCTTATTTCTTTCACCTGCACCGTTCCAATTATTGGAACCTTGTTGGTAGATATATTGCGTGGACAGGGAGCTCTTAAACCCATTGTCGGCATGACGGGCTTCGGCATTGCCCTGGCATTGCCCTTTATGCTCTTTGCCATGTTTCCTGCCTGGCTTAAATCACTTCCAAAGTCAGGAGGATGGCTTAATGTCGTTAAAGTAAGTCTTGGATTCCTCGAGCTTGCCTTCGCTCTCAAGTTTTTGTCAAACGTTGACCTGGCTTATCACTGGGGGCTTCTCAAAAGAGAAATATTCATTGCATTATGGATCATCATCTTTGGACTTTGGGGTTCTTATCTGCTTGGTAAGATCAGGTTTATTTCTGACGACCAGGTGCAGCATATTCCTATCGGACGATTGCTGCCGGCAGTGCTTTCACTGGCTTTTACATTGTATCTTCTTCCCGGCTTGTGGGGAGCACCCTTACAATTAATCAGCGGATTTCCTCCTCCTGAGTTTTATAAAGAATGGAAAACAACAAACACCGACTGTCCTTACGACATTAATTGTTTTCATGATTACGAAGAAGGTTTGGCTTATGCGCGTCTTCAGGACAAACCGGTCATGCTCGACTTCACCGGCTGGACGTGCGTCAACTGCCGGAGAATGGAAGATAACGTATGGAGCAGGCCGGAAATAATGAAACTGTTGAAAGAAAAGTATGTCCTCATTTCTTTATATGTAGATGACAAAGCTTCCCTAGCGGAAGACAAACAGTACACCACGCCGGAAGGAAAAAGAATCACAACGATCGGCGGCAAATGGAGTGATCTGCAGGCGAAAAAGTACAATACCAATTCTCAACCGTGGTATGTATTGCTTGACCACAAGGAGCGGATGCTTAATAACTCACGCGGCTACAGCACTGTGGATGAATACAAAAAATTCCTTGATTGCGGACTGAAGCAGTTTGCGCGCCGCCTGGCAAATCAATAAAATTGAAAAAAGTAATTATCTCTGTCACTACTGATTTAGTTTCCGACCAACGGGTTAAGCGTACTGCAGGTTCACTTCACGGCAAAGGATTAGATGTAACACTTGTGGGAAGAAAACGAAAGGCCTCTCTCCCGCTTGATCAACGTAATTATAAAACAATCCGCATGAGATTGTGTTGGGAGAAAGGACCCTTTTTCTACGCTAATTATAATCTCCGGCTTTTCTTTTACCTGCTGTTTCACAAAGCCGATATTCTTGTTGCGAATGATCTGGATACCTTGTTGCCTAATTATCTTGTATCAAAAATAAAAGGTGCAACCCTTTATTACGACAGCCACGAATACTTTACTGAAATGCCTGAATTGGTTAACAGGAAAGGCGTGCAGCATATTTGGAAAAGGATTGAAAGATGGATTTTACCAAAGCTAAAACATGTATATACGGTTAATGATTCCATTGCCAAGCTTTATGAAGAGGAATACGGGATTAAAGTTGATGTAGTAAGGAACATTCCTGATGCAAGAGATTCTCCAAATAAAATCTGTTTTAAAACAAAGAAAGAACTCGGCCTTCCTGAAAACAAAAAGATTATTCTTTACCAGGGCACCGGCATCAACATCCATCGTGGCGCTGAAGAAGCGCTGGAAGCAATGCAATATATAGAAGGAGCTATTTTACTTTTTATTGGTGAAGGCGGCGTTGTCAACAAGTTGAAACAGATGAGCGGGAAATTGAATCTTGCTGATAAAGTTATTTTCATTGACAAGCTTCCTTCCGAACAGCTTAAGCATTACACAAGGCTTGCAGACATAGGGCTTACGCTTGATAAGGACACAAACATTAACTATCGCTATTCGCTGCCTAATAAGCTTTTCGATTATATACAAGCCGGTGTGCCGGTGCTTGCATCTTCCTTGCCTGAAGTAAATAAGATCGTGAAAGGTTATGACATAGGCCTTACCATCGACAACCATGATCCAAAGCATATTGCCGGGAAGATGAAAGAAATGTTTGCTGATGACACAAAAATTGTTCAGTGGAAAATCAACCTTCAGAAAGCCGCTAATGAACTAAATTGGGAAAGTGAAGAAAAAAAGCTGCTGGAGATATTTAAAGAGGAATTGAACTAAGGAATAATGAATAAGTAATAGTGAATAAATAGCAATTTATTCCTTTTTCATTATTCATTATTACTTCTTAAAGACAGTTCCGTAAACTTTCCTAACCGATACAAATCAAAATAAAAGAGCTTCGCGTTGCCCGAATTAAGGTTTTTCTCAACAGTAGCGCTCATCATTTGATAAACGAAAAGGAATGCTTTTCTCGTACCGCTTCTATTAAGAAAGTTAAAATAACGCAACAGGCGGATGCTGCGCAAGTGGCTAAGCGGGATGTGTTGCTGCCGGTATAAATACAACAGGTTCTTCAGTCCCTCGTTTGTTTTCTCAAGAAACTCATCCGTGTCTTCAAGGCCGATGTGTATGAGGGGGTTATTAATATGAATGATAGGAATGTGCTGCAGGAGGAGCATATAACCAAACTTCGTATCCTCATGCCCGTAACCTTTCATTGCCTCATCAAGCCCGATCTTTAAAAAAGTCTTCTTCGGAACGAGAAAATTATTCGTCATAAAACTATCATAAGGATTCTTTACACGAATGGCAAACGGAATCGCCTCCCTGCCGATGCCGTATTTCCAACGTAAATATTTCTTATGATCGGTTGGAGGCTGCGTTTCATAGCTTCGTCCTCCATATATAATTGATTGGTGATCTGTCTTTTCTATGTATTTTTTTAAGAAGTCGTCATCCGGCAACTTCGAATCACAATCCATAAAAAGCAAATTGTCGAAAGCAGCATCGGCTGCAAGCTTGTTACGGATAGCGGAGCGGCCGATGTTCTTTTCAAGCCGTTGAAAGATTACTTTGTCAAATGAAGCAACTGTTTTGTTAAGCTGAGAAAAGTTTTGGTTAGAAGCATCATCATAACAACGAATTTCAAAATCAATATTAAGCTTGATCGCTTGCTTACGCAGCGCCGCAACTAATTCCCTGATATCGAAATTAAAAACAGGAATTAATATTGATAGCATTTGCTATTGACGATTACTGATTAACAGTTTTAGATTACATGAGGTCTGAAACTTGAAATTGGAAATTTGGAAAGCACAGCCAGGTTTCAAATTTCAAATTTCAAATTTCCATTTGCCAGCTCAATTACCTTTCCCTGATCACAGCGGATGATGCGTGCGGGAAACTTTTCAATGATCTGGTAATTGTGTGTAGCCATCAGCACAGCACGGCCATTTTTACTGATGTCAATCAGCAGCTTCATTATTTCTGCCGATGTTTCGGGATCAAGGTTGCCTGTTGGCTCATCGGCTAGGATCAATTCAGGATCATTCAGCAAAGCACGGGCAACTGCCACACGCTGTTGCTCTCCCCCACTCAGTTCATGAGGCATTTTGAAACCTTTGGTGCCAAGCCCCACTTTGTCCAACACTTCCTGCATGCGCTTTTCCATTTCATGTTTGTCTTTCCAACCCGTCGCTTTCAGCACAAACATGAGGTTATTATTTACTGATCGGTCAGTAAGCAATTGAAAATCCTGGAACACAATGCCGAGCTTTCTGCGCAGAAACGGCACCTGTTTATTTTTAAGATGATTGAGCGGAAACCCTGCCACCGTTCCTTCCCCGTTCATCAGGTGAATATCGCCATATAGTGTTTTAAGCAGGCTGCTTTTGCCGCTGCCTGTTCTGCCTATCAGGTAAACAAATTCTCCTTTGTCAATATTTAGGGAAACATTACTGAGCACAAGGCTTTTTTGCTGGAAGATGCTTGCCTGATCGAGTTGGAGGATAGTATCTAAGGACATTGTAGATTTTAGATTATTACGCCGAATTACGAATCCATTCGAATAAACGAATAACGAATCGTGCGATTCGTAAATTTGCAGCACATTCGTTATTCGTCGTAATACGTCGTTTTCAAATTATAGTTCAAGCTTCAATACTTTTCCAAAAGGCATCTTGTTAATGAACTCCATTATTTGCGGTTGCTTGACGGCAAGACCTTGCTTGGCAAGGGCCTTCTCCGGTCTATCGAGCCGGAAATAAGCAATAAGCGAAAATGTATCATCCCGCAATTGAACGTAATCAGGAAT
The DNA here is from genome assembly GCA_003151745.1 of Bacteroidota bacterium. Taxonomy (GTDB): domain Bacteria; phylum Bacteroidota; class Bacteroidia; order AKYH767-A; family 2013-40CM-41-45; genus PALSA-967. The sequence goes on along the minus strand of PLYJ01000085.1, from coordinate 16,200 downwards.
CTTTGCTGTACCCTTTATTTTAAGAACATACATGGACGACAAAAATACCAATTAAGAATATAGAATTGCGAATTGCGAATTTTCGATTGCGAATTGAAAGTACTAACCGGACAATCATCCGAAATCACCAATCTGAAATCCGCAATTGTTTTTGAATTCTCCAATTTGAGTTCTTTTACTACCTTGACCCCGCTATTCATTTATATACACTAACCATTAAACATAAAAGGAGGAACAACTTATGAATTTCGATCCAGGAGTAACCGGTTTTATGCTGCTTGCAACGAGTCTTGTGATGCTCATGACACCGGGGCTTGCATTCTTTTACGGAGGGCTGGCAGGCAAAAGAAACATTCTCGGCATCATGATACAAAGCTTTGTATCCATGGGCATTACCACCATTCTTTGGTATTTCGTGGGCTACTCGCTTTGCTTCAGCGGAGGAGAAGGCGCCGTGATCGGCAACCTTTCAAAAGCCATGATGCATGGTGTTACGCTCAATTCGGCATACTCAGGAAATCATAAGCTGCCTGAATTTGTTTTCATGGCATACCAGATGATGTTTGCCATCATCACCCCGGCATTGATAACAGGCGCTTTCATGAACCGCGTCACGTTTAAAGCATATATCATCTTTCTTGTGATGTGGCAACTGCTTGTATATTATCCTTTCGTGCACATGATATGGGGCGGCGGATTGCTTGCACAATGGGGCGTGCTTGATTTTGCGGGAGGCATCGTCGTTCATGCCACAGCAGGGTTTGCTGCCCTTGCCTCTGTTATATATGTTGGCAAAAGAAGAGACACTACCAACACACCAAACAGCATTCCGCTCATTGCATTAGGCACGGGCTTGCTTTGGTTCGGATGGTATGGATTTAATGCAGGCAGTGCGCTGGATGTAAATGCCGTTACAGGCCTTGCATTTTTAAATACCGATGTGGCGGCATCCTTTGCAGCCATTACATGGATGATCATTGAATGGAGCCGCGCAAGAAAACCAAAGTTCGTGGGATTGCTTACCGGGGCAGTGGCAGGATTGGCAACGGTTACGCCTGCCGCAGGATTTGTTTCGCTTAATTGCGCCGTTGTCATCGGCATAGCATCCGGCATAGTCTGTTATATAGCAGTTGATCTCAAAAACAGGATGAAGTGGGATGATGCCCTCGATGTGTGGGGTGTGCATGGCATTGGAGGAGTGCTTGGAACCATTTTACTCGGCGTCTTTGCTTCCAAAGCCATCAATCCTGCAGGGGCTAATGGCTTAATACATGGTGGCAGCGACTTTTTCTTCAAGCAGGTAGTGGCAACACTTGGCGCTGCTGCCTATGCTTTCATTTTCACTTACATCATGCTCATGGTCATCAACGTTGTTTCCAAAGTGCGTGTTCCAGAACATATTGAAGATGCAGGGCTTGATTCAGGCATTCATGGAGAAGTGGCGTATGATAGCGGGGTATTTTGAATGGCATCCAAATTCCGCACGGGCGGGATTCGTATAGACCTGTCCCGTTCGTAAGGGATTCGTTATTCTTACCTGACTAAAACATTCTTTGTAAATTAGTGTTATATATACAGGCGCGGGAAACCACAAGTCATTCCTCCTCTCTCATCCGTCATCACCCGCCCAAAAAAGGCTGATAACTAAAACGCGATTACCGGTAACCATCAAATAGGGATGGGTACCTATTACGTGATTACCTGTAAATACAGAATAGGGAACGGTACCCATTGCATGATTACCCGTAACCACGGATTAGGGAAAGGTATCTATGATGTAATTACCGGTAACTAAAGCAAAACGACCGGTAACCATTACGAGTTTACCTGTATCTACAGAATAGGGAAAGGTAACTACCCTGTGATTACCGGTAATCACGATTTAGTTACCGGTAATTTTTGATGGAATACACCCGCGTACTTAAAGAATTGTAGTGTTTTTGAGGTTTTTGTTGGTGGAAGGGTGGAAATGGGTGGTAAAGCATCCTGAATAATACAGCACGGAATTATAAATTTCGCGCTGCTGTTTACCTTACAAATGCTTTGAGTTATCAAAAAACGCATTTTCATACCAAATATTTAGGAATTGCTACTATTTTTTCTACGCAACTATCAAGATTTTTTTTCACTTGATGATCCCAAAATCTTAAAACAATCCACCCTTCCTTCTTTAATTTTTTATTTACTTCTCTATCCCTTTCTTTATTCCGTTTTATTTTGGGAATCCAATATTGTAAGTTGGATTTTGGTTCAATGTAATGGTAAGGGCATTTATGCCAAAAGCAAGAATCAACAAAGACAACCAATTTCTTTTTTCTAAAAACAAAATCAGGTTTACCGATTATTGAACGGTCATTTGCCTTAAAATAAATTTTTCGTCTTTTTAATTCTTTAGCAAATAATCTTTCAGGCTTTGTTCCTGATGATTTAATATTCTGCATATTTTTTCTTCTATGTTCAGAAGATAAATTATCCATTACATAATTTTTAAAATTATAGCCAAAGTTATCCTTCCGTTTTATAAAAGCAAGAACTATATTTAATTTATTACTTGGATTAAATAAAAAAGATGATATTTACTAAATTTACTTCGGGAATGAAAGAATATATTCAGAATGTTGTAACACATAGAAAAAACTACATTACAATACATCTAAATCGTAATGTTGTCAGTCACTCCTATGACATTGTTCTTAAAAGTCTATCGTTAAAAAATTTAAATGATCTTCGGGACAGAGACGGAGGTGTCGCATTTCATAATAGATTTTCAACTCAATTTCTTGGTGATTTAGCGCTTGAAAATTTCCTTAAAGTCAAATTCGTTGACTGGGCAAGTATTCAAAAAGAAATTAAATATACAAGTCAAATTAAAATTTCATCTCAGGAAATAAGTATAAATTCATCTAACTATGGAGAATTTCCATTAATTGATAATAAAGTTGATAAGCCAATTATATTCATTGTAAGAAAAGATGAACAAAATTTTTGGATTTGTGGCTATGCATCATTAATTCTTTTGAAAAAGTATAAAAAAGAATACATTAATAACTTTCCAGAAGAAAAGAAAAAAGAACAAATTAAATTTACGGGTTTCAGTGATTTAATTTACTTCAAAGAATTAGCAGAACTGGAAAATATTTTACTGCTACCGAAAAGCAGTTATCCTTCGCTTTTATAAAAACATAAGCCAATTGGAAACTTGATGTTTCCAACCCAAACTGGCTTACCGCTCCAACCTTTATCCTTTTCACCGTTAACACGGTAGAGAGTAAGAACAGTTGATTTATCTAACCTATCTCCTAACAATCTGTCATTAGCAGATAACAGTGTTCCTGTGCCCTTCTGTATATCTCTGTTTCTCCTGACAATTAAATTTACTTTGATGTTAGGTCGTTTTGATTTTAAAATTTTAACTGAACTTATATATTCGTTATTATTCCAATCGGATTTATCTTCACTTTCAAGATGCTTCAAAACATTAATAGCTAAATCAAAAGAAACTTCGTGAAAATCCTTATTCTCATTGAATGCAGTAAGTAAACCTTCCAATTTATCAAAATGGATATTCTTAGGAAAATTTGGAAAATAATTTACACCGCCTACAATGATATTAAGACTTTTCTGGTCAATAACATTTCTCCTTGAAGGTTTAATATTAGGCGGATATAGCAAAGCAATTTCATCTATTCCCAAAGTATTCATTTGTTCAATCAACGTTCTGTTGGCGTTATTTAAATCAGTAAATAGTTTCAGTAGCAGCGGAGGAATGTATATACGCATTAACCCGGGATCTCTGTCATAACCGAACATGCGGCAATGCTGCCAAAATGTATCAGCTTGCGGCGTTTTCGCTTTTCTGCAATAATAAACAGTTTGAAGAACAGGGAACGTAACACCCCTGCCAAGACTATTGCCGCCGACAACAATATTTACACCCTGCGAAAAGTCAATATCAGGACTGCTTTTAGAATTCATTACATATATAATACTAATCGCTAATATAAAACAGTCTAAAATGAGCATGAGTAATATTGATAAGAACAAAGAGTTTTTATTGTATCCATACTAATAATTGCTTACAAAAAACTGAATAATATCAAAGGGTATAAAATTGCAAAACTTCAAATGGCAAATGATCTTGAAGCTGTTCTTATCTCTCATATTGTTATTCTTTGCGGTGGAAATCCACAATTATTCTTCAAAAAAGAACCTGATGAACCGTAAGTCAGGTTTCGAACACTAATGATTTACAATGCCGTGCTTTTTAATCATTAATGATTACATCTATACTTACAAAACATGGTATCGCATTTTGCGATACCCAATGCAATTTGTGACTTCCATTTGTAAATTGAATTTCATTTCTTAGGTGCCAAATTGGCACCTAAATTTAAAATTTTCATTTACAGTTATGTTATACTTGACTGCAATTTATCACAATTTGCGGTGGGCTTCAAAATTGGAGGTGCCAAAATGGCACCTCCAAAATAAAATATAGCTTTGCAGATGATGAATGATAAAATGAACAAATACCTGGCTGTTGTGACGAAATAATTATCAACAAAATATATTTTATAAGAGGACAAAAGGTAATGCTGGACAGGGATATAGCTGAATTGTATGGAGTTGACACAAAGCAGCTTAAAAGACAAGTGAGACGCAATATTGAGCGCTTTCCAAAAGATTTTATGTTTCAATTATCGAAGGAAGAATGGGAAGGTTTGAGGTTTCAAATTGAAACCTCAAAAGGCAGAGGGGTACTTTAAATCTGCTTACAAACCATAATTCTTATCAAGAAGTGTAAACTTGTAACCGGATTTATTTAAAATAAGTGTCAACTTTTTTCAGGACGAGACAACCCCTTCAGGTTTCACCAAAATTCAACACAGTTCACCCTACTTCACCATCTAAAAATTTGTAAAGGGGCGGAGGTGGCTATAATTTTGTACCCGTAATAAAGAAGAAAAGGATGCGGTTTGAATGACTGAATCTGGTTTGGACGATTTTGAACGATTTTGGTTCGAAATGATCACGTAAAAATGATGTTCAGGGGTTTTCGCCAACATATCTTTGTATCGTTAATTAAAACAAGTTCTTTAAAGTAATTTCTCCCGTACTAGTCGGGATAAATAAGCAGAGTAAGCCTTATTATCTGCATAAATATTAATAAGGTAAATCACGCAGGAAATCAGCCCTGTTTTCTGCGCGATAAACTAAATGGGCAATTAAAAAGAGCGGCGGCAGCTCGTTAAACTCTGCCAACAAAGTTATGAAGCCCATTGCTTCAATTAAATTAAGTCCCAAAAATTACGCAGGGCTTGTCAATCTTGGCAATCGCGTGGCTTCCAGTCTATCTGGTAACCTCAATTATTTAACACCTTTACCCACAGCCCTGTCTCTGCTGTCTGATGTTGCATCAGTTGTAACAGCAATAGGAGTGTGGGGGCCTAAAGGCAACCGTGGCAGTCACGCTGACCTGCTGGATTTACGTCAAAAAGCGATCACGCTTGCTCAGACGCTCAAGTCTTTGAGCCAGTATGTGCAGAATACCGCACAGACTGCTGCAGGCAGTGATTATGCGCTGATGGCTGCCATTCTTGGCACCAGCGGCTTTGATGTAACCAATCACAGGTCGCCGCAAGGCATCCTGGAGGCAGTGCAAAACTTTCACGCTGCTGTTTCACCAAGATACAATCCAAACCAGGTGAAGCTGATGTGGAAGAAGCCGCTCAATGTGATCACGAAGGGTAATGTTAAAAATTACCTGATCATGAAGGGCACAACGGCGGTGTTCTCCGCAGCCGTGCAGATTGGTACCAGCACGAAAACAAAGTTTGTTGACACCAACTATACCGGTGCTCCGCAGACATGGTTTTACTGGATCATTCCTGTGAACAACGAAGGTAGCGGCGCTATCTCGGAAGTTGTGAATGTGAGCCTGTTCAGCATTTGATTGTCACTGGCATATCCCGTGCGTAAGAGAGGTTGTTTAACAAGCCCTGCCCTGTAAGGCGGGGCTTGTCATTTATACGGCATGTATATCAGCATTGCTTCTTTTCAGCGTGTGTGTAAAACTATGTTAGCAATTAAAACCCTAATTGACTGTATGTTGCCCGCATTCAAATAATTTTGTTCATTCCGCGTTATACATATAAATTAGCTTTTGAAAATGCCCTTCATCAGTAGTAAGAGACAACTATTTTTTATCTTGTTTTTTAATTGTTTCGCTATTCTAAACCTTCATGCCCAGCAGACCGCTACTTATTATGAACCTGAAAAAGATTACAAGCTTGCGCTGGAACTTTTCGATAAGCAAAAGTATGCAGCAGCACAGCAAAAGTTTGACGAATTCATTGAGCACGGTTCCCCTCTCCTTGGGAGAGGGGTTAGGGGTGAGGCTGAGGAAAGCCGCAGCAATGCAAGGTTTTATGCTGCAGTATGCGCTGCAGAGCTTTTTAATGGTGACGCTGAATACCGCCTTACCAGCTTTATCAACGACTATTCTGAAAGCCCCAGGCATCAATCTGCTGTTTTTGCTTTAGGCAAGCTGGAATACAGGCAGAAGCATTACAAGAAAGCCATTGAATGGTTTGAGAAAGTTGATCCCACCCTGCTCACTTCCGATGAAGGCATTGAATATCATTTCAAGCTTGGCTATTCTTATTATAACACGAACAATCTTGACAAAGCGGCTACGGAATTCGGATTCGTGAGGAATACAGACAGCCATTATGCAACGGCTGCGGAGTATTATTGCGCACACATTGCCTACATGAAAAAGAATTATGAAACGGCGCTGCAAGGTTTTTTAAAGCTGAAGGATTCGGAATCGTTTGGATCCATCGTGCCTTATTACATCATCCAGATATATTACCTGCAGGGGCGATACGATAAGGTGCTTGAGATGGCGCCTTCCGTGATTGATTCCGGAAATGCGAAGAACGGTATGGAGATAACGCGCATTGTGGCGGAGTCTTATTATCGCACAGGCGACTTTAAAGAAGCTGCTCCCTACCTGGAAGATTATATAAAGAATTCTCCCAACGCCAGCCGCAACGACCGATACATGCTTGGGTATTGCTATTACAAAGCGGGAGAATGGGATAAGGCCATTGTGCATTTTCAGAAAGTAACAAGCAAAGAAGATTCCATGGCGCAGAATGCCTGGTATCATCTCGGCGACTGCTACATTAAAACCGATAAAAAACCTTCTGCTCGTAATGCCTTCCAGTCGGCTTCGCAAATGAAGTTTGATGCAGGGATCAGGGAAGATGCCTTGTTCAATTATGCAAAGCTTTCTTATGAGCTCAATTATCAATCGGTGGCGATAAAAACATTTCGTGATTATATAAATGACTTCCCGCAGTCGGAACGGGTGGATGCTGCCAACGAATACCTTGCTGAAATATTTCTTTCTACAAAGAATTATAAAGATGCACAGGCCACCATTGAAAGCATCAAAGTGAAGACGACGCGCATAAAAACGGCTTATCAGAAAGTGACGTATTACCGCGCTGCCGAATTGTTTGAAGACAACAAGCTGGATGAGGCGCTGGTGCTGTTTGACGTGTCCCTCGCAAACAACCTGGACGGGAAGTTTGCAGCCCAGGCCGATTACTGGAAAGGTGAAACATACTACAAGCGCAAACAATACGATGATGCCATAAAGGCATACAATGATTTTATATATACTCCGGCTGCGGTGAACATGAATATTTATAATGTTGCCAATTACAACATCGGTTATTCTTATTTCAAGGAAGAGGATTACAAAAATGCTTTAGTGTGGTTCAGGAAATATATAAAAGAAAAAAATCAAACCGATACCAAGCGCTACAATGATGCATTGCTTAGAATTGCCGATGCATTTTTCAAAACACAGGATATTGTCAACGCAAAGGATTATTACGACCAGGCCATTCAAAACAAAGCTGCATCAAGCGATTACGCTATCTTTCAGAAGGGAGTGATACTTGGATTGGAGAAGAAGCTTCCGGAAAAGATTGCAACGCTGCAAAAGATTTTTGACAAGTATCCAAAATCATCCTATTACGATGATGCATTATATGAATCCGGCAATGCACATTTCCTGCAGGGAGATAATGACCAGGCGCTGGCTATGTTCAAAAAGCTTGAAACGGACTACCCCTCCAGCAGCTACAGTGCAAAAGCCTTGCTTGGCCAGGGGCTTACGGACCACAATTCAAAAAAGGATGAAGAGGCTATTGCAGCCTTCAAAAAGCTGATAGATAAATATCCTTCTTCGGCTGAATCGAAAGAAGCTATGGCACAGCTGAAGAATATATATGTTGACCGCAACCAGCCGGATGAATACATCAAGCTTAATCCAAAGGCATCAGGCGGCGAAAAGGATTCAACTACGTACGAAGCAACGGAGAATATATTCGCATCAAACGACTGTCAGAAATCAGTTCTTGCAGCAGATAATTATCTCCAGGAATTCCCTTCCGGCATATTTGTTCTTAATGTTCATTATTACAGAGCAGGATGTCAATACCAGCTAAAGAATTACGAGCAGGCGCTGACGGACTATAATTTTGTGCTAAGCCTGTCGAAGAATAAATTCACCGAAGATGCTTTGCTGAAATCGGCCGGTATTTATTACTGGCAGAAGGATTATTCAAAGGCTTATGATGCGTATTTGAAATTATCAGAAACTGCGGAAGTAAAGGATAACATTACCACTGCACAGATAGGCATGATGCGCTCCGCCTTTCGTCTCAAGGATTATGACATAGCTATTGCGAATGCAAAAAAGGTGCTGGAGGGTGAAGGCAATGATGCAGGGCTGGTGAATGAAGCGCATTATATCATTGCGAAATCAGCCTTTGCAAAAGAAGACCTGAACACAGCAAAGACAGACTTCAAATATGTAGCCGATCATGGCAACGGTGAGATCACCGCCGAGTCGCATTATTACCTCGCCCTGATTGAATATAAACTCACCAATTACAAATTGAGCGAAAAGCTGGCACGCCAGATTGAAACGCTTAAGCCGTCGTATGATTACTGGGTGGCAAAAGGATATATACTCATCGGCGACAACCTGCTTGCATTGAAGGATACCTTCCAGGCAAAAGCCACGTATAAAAGCATTATTGACAGTTACACAAAAACGCCTGACGATCCTGATGATCTGAAAGCCATTGCGCAGGAGAAATACGATGCAATCGCCACGCAGGAAAACAAGCTGGATAAAGAAATGATAGACCAGAAAAAGAAACTTGTTCCGCAGGAAGAGGATTCAATACCCAATAAGAACTGATTGATTATGGAAACCGGATTTAAATTCAAAATAGACAAAAGACAAAAAAAAGAGAATAAACAATTCATCTTGTCTGCTCTTTTCATTGTTTACTGTTTACTTTCTTTAAACGCTGCCGCACAAAAGCAACCAAAGGATTCACTTAATCCTAAATTTACGATTGATATACAAGGATATGATCCTGTATTGTCTGAATCATCAAAGATTTCTTCAGAGACTCCTGCAAAGGATACTTCTACTGCCACTCCCCCGAAGCTTGATTATTCCATTCAGACAAAACCATTTGATACACAATATGAAGCTGCCACTATTAAATCGGTGAAGGTGCTGGATAATAAGCTGGATAAGCTTTATCATGGTTTCTTAAAGGCAGGACTTGGTAATGACGGCACTTATCTTGGTGAACTCTTCCTGAACAGCACACGATCGAAAAACAGCGAAACAGGCATTCACCTGCTTCACCTTTCCGGCGACCCTGCACTAAAGGATGTTGGTGACGGAGGCTTCAGTGATAACAAAGCTGATCTATTTGGAAAATTGTTTTTAGATCATTCCGTCTTCACCGGCACGATGGGATATACAAGAGAGGTTGTTCACTACTATGGCTTCAATACCAATGACACGCTCATTCCGGCTGATCAGATAAAGCAACTATACAATGTCTTCGACCTGGGGCTTGATTACAAAAGCGATTATCTCACACGCGCTCACCTGGATCACCATTTCAGCATAAAGTATTATAATCTGAGCGATATGTTTAACACCAGTGAGAATGATTTTGCAATTGATGGCGTTGTCGGTGAAGACTTTTCAGGCAAATACGGAAGCCTGCACATGCTTTTGGATTACTCGAAGAAAATGGACAGCAATAACCAGCAGCTGCTCACCATCAACTCCAATCCAAGCCGTAATATTTTTACCCTTGAGCCACAGATTAAGTTAGACCAGGATAATTTTCATCTTACCGGCGGACTTAATTTTACAAGGGAGTATAACTATGATGCCGCGTATCATCTCTACCCTGAAGTGCATCTTGGATTGCCTATTGCTGAGAACATTATCAGCATCTATGCTGACGTAAATGGGTATGTTCAGAAGAATTCATACCGCAGCTTTCTCGAAGAGAATCCTTTTATAAACAACATTGTTAATTCACTTTTAAATACCAGCCATAAGATTGTGTTTAAAGGTGGCGTAACGGGCAACTTCAGCGCTGCCACTTCCTTTGAAGCGCATTTCGGATATGACGCATTTAACTTCATGCCGTTTTATATAAACAGCAGCCTCACTGCAACCAATAAATTTACCATTGTATATGATAATGGCTCTGTGATGAACATACATGCAGAATTTCATCATCATCCGAATGAGAAGTTTTTATTCGGCCTGAAAGCTGACTATTATTCGTACATGATGGATAATTTCCAGAAAGCATGGCAGAAGCCGTTGAACGAACTGACCTTAACGGGCGGGTATAATATTGACGATAAAATTCTCGCTTCACTTGATATATACAGCAATGGCAACCGCTATGCTTACGTGGCCGAAAATCAATCTACCGTCACCCTGAAGGGATTTGTGGACGTGAGCCTGAAATTAGAATACCGCTACACAAAGATTCTTTCTGTTTTCCTCCAATTGAACAACCTCGGCTTTTCGCGTTACTATATCTGGAACAACTATCCCTCTGAGCGCCTGAATGTATTGGGCGGACTTACTTATTCCTTTTGGGGAGATAAAACGAAGTAAACAGGCGACAATTTGCAATGCGCAGTTTGTAAATCGTTCCAACTAAACTAATTGCTTTTTGCCAACTGCCAACTTAATTTAGTTGCCGATTTGTTCGCTTTACCCGTCTTTCTAAGCAGATATAGAGGTTATTTTGTCATTCACCAAGTTTTTTTGTTGATTTATAGTAAGTTTCGTACGTTTACGCTCATCAGCCTGAAAGTCCCCGATAGTAAACGCTTTTTGCCTGTTAATTAATTCAATATTAAATTTTTATTAAATGAAAAAACATATACTTGCGTTATCCTTATTTATCTTTTCAGCTCTTTCCTCTTTCTCTCAAAAAGAGGCAAACATTTGGTGTTTCGGAGATTCTGCAGGGCTTGATTTCAATTCCGGTTCACCTGTGCCGTTTAATGGTGTACAAATGAATACTAATGAAGGATGTGCAAGCATTGCAGACAAAACCACCGGCCAACTACTATTTTATACAGATGGTATAAGCGTATGGGATCGTACACACAACATTATGCCAGGCAGCATACCAGGGCTATATGGTAACTGGAGTTCAACACAATCTGCATTGATTGTTCCTTTGCCGGGAAGTACCACATTATACTACATTTTTACTGTTGACGCACAAGCGGGCTATTTTCTTGTCTCTTTGACCGGCTATGGCGGCGTAGCTTATAGCATAGTGGATATGTCATTGAATGGCGGACTGGGTGATATCAGCACCTTGAATACAACGTTAATAGCACCTACTTCTGAAAAGGTAACAGCAGTGCGGCATTGTAACGGACGCGACATTTGGATTGTTACTCACCAGTGGAACACTAATTCCTTCTATGCTTATCTGCTCACCAACACCGGACTATCTGCTCCGGTTATTACAAATTCAGGAATAGTTCACCAGGATGTTGGCAGCGGGAGCAATGCCGAAGCAATTGGCCATATGAAATTCTCTCCAAACGGAAAAAAACTTGCTCTTGTATGTTATGAAGAATTGAACACAGTGCAAATCTTTGACTTCGATAATTCTACCGGTATTATTTCTAATCCAATTACTGATACGAACTTCCCCAATTTAACAGGACAGGACGGACCTTATGGCATTTCTTTTTCTCCTGACAATTCAAGACTTTATGTGGGTGTATTTGGGTATACTACATTTGGAGGAACAAGTTATGTTTATCAATATAACATGTTGGCAGGAACCAATGCAGCAATTCTTGCTTCAAAGACTGTAGTAAACACGAATACGACTGAAGAAATAGGCGCTTTACAGATTGGACCTGATGGGAAAATCTATGTTGCTAAAACAGAAAGTCAAACCGGATCATCTTACTTAGATGTAATTAAAAATCCTAACGCCTTGGGCGCTGCCTGTAATTATATGTCTAATGGATTTTATCTTGGCGGCATCGGCTTAAGCAATTACGGTTTGCCTGATATGGTGGAGAGTTATCTATCCGTTCCTTTTACCGCAACGTTAAGCTATACTGATTGTTCGGGCAGCCACACGGTTAGCTTTACAGACAATGCTTTAAATGGAGGCATCAGCACCACCTGGAATTTTGGAGATCCTGCTTCCGGAACCTCGGATACCTCTTCCATTCAAAATCCATCACATACTTTTTCTTCTTCAAGTTCTTACAGTGTTACCGTTCATTTCAGCACATCCTGCCAGGTTGACAGCTTTACACAAACAGTAATTGCAATAGGAGGAGGCTCTGCAAGTGCGGGGCCTGATACATCTGTTTGTTCAGGTAACGATGTTCAATTGCATGCAAGTGCCGGCACTTCCTGGCACTGGTCTCCCGGAACAGGATTAAGCGATTCCACTATTATTAATCCCATTGCCATACCCTTAGTAACAACAACATATACCGTTACTGTTATTGCAGGCGGGTGCAGCAGTATGGCAACCGTAACTATCACTGTTCATCAAAGTCCACCCACACCTACTATCGTTCAATCTCACGATACACTATTTTGCAGCTTTGATCCTACTTATACATCCTATCAATGGTATTACAACGATACGCTTATCAAGGGCGCTACTAATCCCTATTTTATTGAAGCTAAAAATGGCAATTATAACGTAGCGGTGTCCAATGAAAACGGATGCCTCATTTCGGTAGGTATTATTATTGATGGCATACCAACAATTTCTTCAAAGAGTAATATTACGCTTTATCCAAACCCTGTCCGGAATGAATTACTGCTTAGCGGTTACTTACCGGCAGGGAGGACAGTCATCAGCATATATAACGTGCTCGGGCAGCTTATATATTCATCCGGTGAGACACCGAACAGCCTGTTCAGAAAAGCCATAGATGTCAGTACTTTTTCAAAAGGAGTCTATGTTATCCAGGTGCAGCAAGCAGAAGGGGAATGGGCAAGAAGGTTTGTGAAGGAATAACTTATTTGAATTTAAGATTTCGCTATTCCTGCTAATGCTTCAATCCATTTGGGATGATCGTTTAAGCTTTCAACCATTTGGATTTTTTCACCGCCGTGCTTTTTAAAAAGCTCGTTGTATTCAGTTCCTATTTCATAAATTGTTTCGAGACAATCAGCTACAAAAGCAGGAGCAAAAACAAGCAAACGCTTGCTGCTTTGTTTGGCAAGGTCAGTTATCACGTGATCTGAATAAGGTTTAATCCACGGTGTTTTGCCAAGACGTGACTGAAAACATATTGTATAATCCTTCGGTTCGAGCTTGAATCGTTCTGCAATTAATCTTGCAGTGGCAAAGCACTGCGCGCGATAACAAAAAGCATTTTTCTCTGTAACTGTATCACAACAACCATCCTTGAGGCAATGGTTAAAACAATCAGCTTTCAGAATTTGCCTTTCAGGAAGACCATGAAAGCTAAAGAGTATGTGATCATACTGTTGTTCAAAATACTTCTTCGCAACCTCCTGCCAGCTATCAATGAAAAGCTTATCATCATGAAAGCTGTTTACAAACTCGATATGAGGCACTACTTGCCATTTGCCAACAACGTCCATAATCTTTTCATGCACCGAACCTGTTGATGCAGAAGCATACTGCGGAAAGAGAGGAATGACTTTGATGCTGTTAAATACAGGCTTTCTGAATTTCTCCAGGGCGTTTTCGATAGAAGGTGATTGATAGCGCATCGCAAGTTCCACCTGGTAATCGCTGCCTAATTCCTTTTGCAAAAGCTGATGCTGAAGAAGACTGTAATGAAAAAGCGGAGACCCATTGCTTGTCCATACCTTTTCATACAGTTTTGCTGAACGTGCTGCACGAAAAGGAACAATGAAGAGATTCACTATAGGCCATCGCTTCAACATTGGAAGATCAATGACTCTTGGGTCGTTCAAAAATTCCTTCAGATATTTTTTAACATCGCGGACATTTGAGCTGTCGGGAGTTCCGAGATTCACTAAAAGAATACCTGTTTTCATAATGATATGGTAATTTTATTCTTTTGTCCAACGGGAGATAACAACCCATAAGAGCATCAACACACTTGCTGCTAAACACAACCATCCTATAAAATCACCATGTAGGCCATAAAAGGTGAGTACATCATTTTTATTCAGCTTAGCTTTAATCACTTCTTCTGTCCACCAAGGCGTTGGTTGTTCCACATCGCCACGCTGATTAATGAAACAGGAAATGCCTGTGTTAGCAGATCGTGCAATGCTTCTTCTGAATTCAATGGCACGTAACCGTCCGTAAGCAGCATGTTGTTTATAGCCGGGGGTGTTTCCCCACCAGCCATCGTTCGTAATAATGAAAATAAGTTGCGCTCCGTTGCGTATATATCCTGAAAGAAAATCCCCGTAAATAGATTCATAACATATTGCAGGCGCTACCTTCACTCCTTTTGCGGAAGTAAAAACCGTTCTCTCCTTCTGCATGCCCAGGCTTCCTGAAGTTCCGCCCAGGCTGATTGCATAGTTTTCAAGAAAACCGAAGATGGCGGGATAAGGCATTTTCTCCACTCCCGGCACCAGCTTGGATTTATGATACAGTTGTATGCTGTCGCCCTCGTCCAACTGCATGGCTGAATTGAAAGCATCAAAATACATTTCACTTTTATCAAATTTGCGGGCAGTGAGAGGAATGTTTTCTCTATTCTTATAGGCCTTTAAAGAAGAAAGGCCGCCAATGAAAGTTAGTTGAGGGAAAGTATGAATGAATGCTTTAATTGTTTTAATACCTAGTGCATTGTGAATCTCGTCCTCCCAGACGCCATTAGGCAAGGCCGTTTCAGGAGCAACGAGATAATCGGTTGCGCTGTCCACTTCGGTAGAAGACAAAGCGAGCAGCTTGGCAACCTGGTTTGCTTCCGACCCGTTGAATTTTTCATTGTAAGGATCAATGTTTGGTTGCACCACTACTACATTGCATGGAGCAGTTTTTTCTTTGTAACCGGCATACATAATTTCGGAGAAAAGGATTGGAAATAAAATCAATGCAATGGCGCAATATAAAACAGGAAAATCAATTTTCTCTTTGACGGTAACGGCTACGGATTTTAAATTCTTCACAGCAATCCATTTTTTTATGAGAAGAAACAGAAGAATATTTGCCAACAGAATCCACATAGATCCGCCAAGAATACCTGTATATTCATACCATTGTATCCACTTTACATTTGAAGCAAAGCCATTGCCCAGCGTAAGCCAGGGCCAGGAGAGATCCCAATCCAGGTGTATTTTTTCAAAAGCGATCCAATAAACAATGAGTGATATATAGCCTGTAGCATTTCCAAGCTTGATTTTGGTAATATGAAACAGCAGCCATATCAGCGTCATGAATAAGGTATTACAGCCCAAAGCCAACACTGCCCCTACTCCTGTTGAGTTATATATCCACCACGTGGTGCCAAGATTCCAGATAAAAAATGCGAGATAGAAATATCCGAAGAGCCCCTGTCTTTTTCTTTTAATAATCCGCTCAGAAAAACCTTGCTCTAACAAAAGCACCGGCACAAAGCCGACAAAAAGCAACCCTGCCATACCTGAAACAGGCCAGCCAAGCCATAAAAGCAATCCGCTTAAAACAGAAAGAAAAAGAGGTTTGAGAAAAACAGGCGGGGACAACATATTTCTTCGCAAGGATAAGAAAAAAGGATCATCTACGAATACGAATTAATGCGAATTTATCCCGCACGTGCGCATGCGCGTCAACCTAATTTTAT
>PLYJ01000035.1 GCA_003151745.1 Bacteroidota bacterium | reverse complement strand
TCAATGAAGGTTCAGTTGATTTTTGGCACTCCTTCACACAATATCTGAAGTCTAAGCTTTCAGCGATTTTAATGCCCTTGCCTTGAAACTATAATTGCTATTTTTGGCCGTTAATCATATTTTATGAATGACAAGATAGATGTTCTCGTAATCGGTGCAGGTCCTTCAGGAACGATTGCTGCTGCCATGATCAGAAAAGCAGGCTTTAATGTTTGTATCGTGGAAAAAGAAAAGTTTCCGCGCTTTGTGATTGGAGAAAGCCTCTTGCCGCGATGTATGGAAGCTCTTGAAGAGGCAGGATTATTGGAAGCATTAAAAAAGAAAAAATTTCAAGAAAAGTTCGGAGCAAAATTTATCAAAGGCGATTTGGTTTGTGATTTCAATTTTTCCGATCAGCATACGAAAGGCTGGAAGTGGACTTGGCAGATGCCGCGAGCTGATTTTGATAACACCCTTGCTGAAGAAGTGCAGAAAATGGGTGTTACCATAAACTTTGAAACGGCAGTCACAGCGATTGAATTTAGAAACGATTCATCGGATTCCATTACAACGGTGGTTGATAAAAGCGGAAAGGAACGGAAGATTGAAGCGCGATTTATCGTGGATGCTAGCGGCTATGGAAGGGTAATCCCGCGGTTGTTCAATCTTGATAAGCCCTCTAATTTACCTCCGCGTAAAACAATGTTTGCCCACATTGCAGATGACGACAGAAATCAATATGAAGAACCTAACCGTATCATTATTATTTCACACAAACCGGAAGTATGGATTTGGGGAATTCCATTTTCCAATGGAAACACATCCGTAGGGTATGTAGGCAATAAAAATTTCTTTGAGGGTTTTAAAGGTTCCAACACTGAACAGTTTTTCTCTATGATTGATGAAACGCCTTCGCTGAAGAAACGGTTTGCAAACAAGGAACTTCGCTTTGAACCTCGAACAATTGAAGGGTGGTCTATGTCAACGGAGAAATTTTATGGCAATCGATTTGTGTTAACCGGCAACGTGACTGAATTTCTCGATCCTATCTTCTCATCCGGCGTAACGCTGGCAACAGTTTCAAGCCAGACGGCATCAAAGCTTGTTGTACGGCAGCTAAACGGAGAAGTGATTGATTGGGAAAAGGAATATATGGCACCTGTGATGCAGGGTGTAAATACCTTTCGATCCTATGTAATGGGCTGGTACGACGGATTTTTGCAGGATATATTTTTTTCTGATCAAACTAATCCTGCATTTAAAAACCAGATTTGTTCAGTGCTTGCCGGCTACGTGTGGGATACATCAAATCCCTTTGTCAAAAAACACGATACGATACTAAAAAACCTCGCCAAGGTGATAAAGTTTGGCGAAGAGATCAGTTAGCTTTTAGTTTCATAGACTCATCTTTCCATTCTTTATACAGGCCTCTGTCTATCCTTTGCAAAGCGCTATAGACTGCATTGCCCCAGTAATTTCGTAATCCGAATCCACTGGGAAGACCTGTCACCCGTTTCGTTAATAAAACTTTTTTAGATACAATATCAAAGAAGGCGACATGAAACACGGCCTCCCTTGCAGATTTGTTAAATGATTCAACAATAAATATTAATCCAACCCCTTCTTTTATATTACCTGTATTAAATCCTTTAATTATTTCATTCACCATATCATTGGTGATTTCTTTTTCGTTATAGCTTGCTAATTGATCGGGATCAACTTTGCTGTTTCTTTTCCCCACCTGCTCAACGTCTTTTATTACAGATTCTTTTCGGAAGAAACGATCTAATTTAAATTTTTCCGGTTGATCAAGAATAACTCCGTTCCAGGCTCGGAAGTAAACGTCCTTTATCGTGGAAGGAGATTCATCAGACATTCCAATCATTTTTGCATTGGTGAAATCAAGTCCAAACCAAACCATTTTATCACTTTCAAAAACAGCTTTAGCGGATTGACCGAAGGAAGACGCTGTAATAAACAGCAGTGCAATAAGAAGTAGTTTTTTCATAATATAAGTTTTAAATTAATTAGAGTGAGGTAAAATTATTGATATTTTTTTCTTTATTAAATACAGGATTTGCATATATACCTAAAAAGATAGTGGTCAAGACATCTTTTTCTCCGTCCAGCGTAGTTACCTTGCTTTGCATGTATTCCACAAACTTGTTTTTATCGGATGAGGAATAGTGCTCTATATAAGCGCCTCTATTAGAAAGAAGATCGGCGGCGACATAATTGACAGGCCACAATTTATATTCGCTCAATATCCGCTCATCAATTTTATTTTTTAAATAACGAAGCTGGTTGTTATCGCCTTTAATAGTTTCAAGCTTTTCAATCTCGTTAGCAATCGGGTCGCATACTGCAAGATGTATTCTTCCTTTTTCCTGGCATACACCTTGTATGATGCTGTTTAGATCTTCCCCAGCCGCTTTTACATATTTAGAATTGAGCGAGGAAAGATAGAGCTCCTGCGTTTTAAAAGAATCGCATGGTTCATATTCATAGGAAATGCTTAAAGGAACGATGTTAAGCCTGCGGAAATAATCAGGCATGGAGTATTGATTTTTATCACAGTCCAGGTTCAGCATCTTGAGCAAACCGGTTTGTGTCATATCATTACCATCTTTCGTACGCCCGTTGCCTTGTGCTATCCACACAGAAACCTGTTTTTCAAACAGGGTATGTCGTATATAAGATGACAGCTTGTATGCAATATCATAAAGCTCGCGGCTATTTCCTTCGCGCTTCACGCGGAACATCCTGTTCAATCTCCCAAAATCTGTAATGAAACCGGGAGTCATCAGATTCTCACCAAAAGTAATTTCAGAAGTGTTGAGCTTATGCTCTACCAGTAAAACCTGCAGGATGGCGGAATCCAATAATATATCGCGATGATTGGCGATGAATAATGCAGGAACTCTGTTTTGGAGACGCTCAAAACCCGAATAGGATAATTCACTGAAAGAGTTTTTCAGAATGGCACGAATGCCATGATGCATAAACTCCTTTTGAAAATCATACGAAGATTGTATTCTGTTTATTTTCTCTTTCAGGTCAGAATCAGAATAATGAAGGCCGACGAATTTTAACAATATATCAAACAGCGGATCTTTTGAAATCTTTTTAAGAGCATCGTTTACCTCGTGATCGTAGTAATGCCTGATGTCTTCAAAGTCAGGGTTGTTTTGATTTGTCTTTATTTCCATGTGAAGGGTTACTTATTTCTGTTGTCAATAAAGTTTATGGTCTTGTGGTTTGATTCAGCGTTTTGTTTCTTTACTAATTCATCTGCAGAGCAGAACTTAATCGAAGGGCTTACTCTAAGCTTAGCTCTGAAATGATCTTTTATTTCTTTTTCAAATGCCTCGCTCACATTTAAGCAGCTAATATAAATCAAAATTTCGTCCGTTTCTAATTCGCTTGTATTAACTTCCACAACATATCCTTTAATACCTTCAATTTCATTTAATACATCGTACAAAGCAGGGGGATATATCGTGGTACCTTTATACTTAATCATTTGTTTTTTTCTCCCTAAAATCGGGCTTAACCTGATTGTATTTCTTCCGCATTTGCAAGGCTCATGATGCTTTTTACATATATCGCCTGTTTTAAAACGAAGCAACGGCATTCCTTCAACGCCAAGCGTTGTAATAGTTAGTTCCCCTTCTTCTCCGTCCGGTACTGCATTGTCATAATCATCCAGCAATTCCACAATAATAAGTTCGGGATGATGATGGCCGCCTTTTTGCTCCCTGCATTCAGTAAATGCAGTTGCCATTTCTGTGGAAGCATAGGTTGAATACAACTCAATATCCCATTTCTTTTTAATCTTTTCGCCAAGTATATTTAATGAGAAATCAGGATTGCGAATGATCTCGCCAATACAGATTGCCTTAGTGATGCTGCATGATTGATAATCTATTTTATTTGCGTCTGCGTATTCAATAAGCTTTAAAAGAAAGGAGGGCACTCCTATGCACGCTGACGGCTTTATTCTGTTGATGCTGTCCCATTGAAGTTCTGGGATTCCATTGCCGACTCGTATTATACCTGAACCAAGCTTTCTTGCTCCAAGAAAATAAGCAAGTCCTGCAAGAAAACGCCTGTCTATCGTAGTCATTAGCTGGTACACTTCACCGGGCGACCAACCTGCGCAGTAAAGTGAAGTGGCTTCGTTGTAAGCAAGGCGCTCTAAATCATTTTCAGTCAATGCAAACGTCACCGGTTTTCCTGTGGTGCCGCTTGTGGTTACAAAGTCAACAATTTTGTTTCGTGGAACACAGATAAAATCATCATTGTGTTTTTGAAGGTCTTCTTTTGTCGTTGGTGGTATGTGCTGAAGCTCTTTAACCTGTTTTATTTTGAGAATATCAATTTTATTTTTCTGAAACAGGTTCTTATAAAAAGGAGAATTCTTAGAAATGTATTCAAGTGCATGAGCCAGCTTCTTTTCCTGGAAAAGAGTTATTTCCTGCGATGACTTTAATTCAATTTCAGGAATCATGTTATTGTTTCTTGACATTTAAAATGGCAGCTAAGTTTTTGCTGATCTGATTTCTTTCATCCAGCGTTGCAATCTCCTTGTCTAATACTTTTGAATAATATACAGCGGCGCTGTCCTCAGCGTGTTTCGATTTATAATAATCACCTACAAGCTCGTAAGTAAAATAATACTCAGGATTGTAGTGCACAAAATCTGATAGCTCTTGCGGTGCTATTGAAACATTGCTTTTAATGCCCTTTTGTATTATTTCTTTTTCCTTCATATAAGCAAGATAATCCAGATAAACAGGCGTTTGTAAAAAGGTATCTGCAGGAATAGTCAAGGCGTCTTCGTTAATTGCAGTATTGCTGCTCAGGGTATTGTATTGACGAAAAACTTTATTTAAATCATAACAGATAAATTTCCCCAATTGAAAGGGTGCTGTTGAAACCCATACCAATTCATCTTCCGGTTTGAAAATTATTGAATGATGCGCCATCAACTGGTTAATGCTTTTCTCATTTGCAAACCCGATGTCTTTATCATCCATGCCCTTTTGATCGCGAAGTATTTCAGCCGCTTTCATATAGTTGATAGCGGTATCTCTATCTATGAGCTGCTTCATTCTTTTAAATCTGTAAAGCGAAGTGCTTTCTTTAATGTTATTCATATTTATATCATCAGCTGTAAAAGCACTTCCCTGAAAATGATTGGGGCAAATAATTTCCGGTTCATTCGTTTCATACACATCCATTTTATCAGGGGCCTTTTCAATAATAACAGCTTTGTGATCAGCNNGCAGATCCAATCAAAAGAGATTCTGCCACAAACGTTTTTCTTTTCTGCGCTATTTGTTTGGCGTCATTGATATTGGTTGCGTATTGCAATATTTCCCTTGCAAGCAAAGAGATAGGCGTTGCAGCACGGGATGGAATGGCTGCCTTGGAAGCATTGATCGTTACGGTAATACCCTTTTCATTCATACCGGAAACAGCGCCAATCATTCCCGCCCACGTCACCATCATGAACTTAACACCTTCTGTCGGGTTTACAAATTCAACAATTTTATTCTTTGCAAAATCATCGCCTACGTAGAAATCAAAGTTTCTTCCAATCAATAATTTCCCATCTGCTGACTTTTGATTATTCACAGCAAAGGAAGTGCAACCCACTACCATGTTCCTGTCCTGCATGGCATGGCCAATATCATGTGCAGCATGGTAATAAAGTATGCGCTGGTATTTCGGGCCTACGTAATCAAACTTGTCCGATGCAGAAAGCGAGATGCCGTAAATCTCTTGCTGATACTCATTTGTTACGTTTGCTTCCAGGTTCCGATTATACCATGCCACGACAAACCGCATCAGGTTCAAAGCAATTTTAGAAGGAATCATCTTCTTTAACTGGCCGATAAAAGCAGTCTCCTGGAACTCGCTTAATTCCTTCGTGAGCTTTCCTGCCTTCACACCTCTTTCAAATGCATTGCCCTGAACATACATTTCCCATACGCCGTATTCATTCTTCTTAAGCCAGCTATCGCCAACTTTATAAAAGGTGCTGTCCACTTTTATTACTTGAAGCGCTGTGGCGCTTTTATCGGCAACTTCAGGAGGAAAAACAATGATGCTGTAGCCTAAATAAATGACAAGCAGGCATACTGCCCCGGTAAGCGTATATACTATTTTCTTCCTTCTCGTCATGAATCAGGTTGCAATGCAATATTTTAGAAAGTAAGCAAATAAACGTAAAAAGATAAAAGCAAGAGCGTGTTTACTAAGAAACAATTTAAGATTCTATCGAAAGATTTTTGCGCGTCATGTTTCTTGATGACTCTATGCAATAGTATAAATAAAATATCAATAATTTAGAATAAGCTTCGTACACCTTACTATCTATTAACCCTTTCTTCTGTTTAAATTAGCATTAATCCCCGTTAACCAACCTTTCGAGCCTGTTCAATAAACTTTATTTATTGTTCAACCAAAACGCTTCCTTTTTTATAAGATACTGATCAATTTTCAATAGAATGTGTTCCAAGATTACCTGTAATTACATTGTAGTTACAGGTACCTATGCCATAGTTACCTGTAATCAGGTAACGGTTACCTGTCACTGCACTTTAGTTACCTGTAACCACGGTTTAGTTACCATTCCCTATTCTGTAGTTACAGGTAATCACATGGTAGTTACCTGTCGCTATGCCGTAGTTACCTGTAGTCACACTTTAGTTACCTGCCCCTAAAGGGTGGTTACCTGTAATCACAGTATAGTTACCAGTAATCACGTTGTAGTTACCTGCTCTTTTTGCAAAACGTAAGAGCAAATCTTACTTTTTAATGCTAAAAATGCCATTCAGTGAGTGAACTGCATTGCGATTTTACAAAAAAAAGCGTTCAGAGATGAATGAAAATAAGGCAACTTGAATGTGACGCAATAGTTGAACAATTCATTCAAAACATGCATTATTTTAATGCCAGTTTGTCAGGTAGCATCACCCAATCTTTCCCGCCTTTCTTTCGTGTAAGTACCTTTCTGTTAAAAAATGCTGAATATTGGGTTTTAAAGAATAGACTTCTTTCATATTTGTTGC
>PLYJ01000154.1 GCA_003151745.1 Bacteroidota bacterium | reverse complement strand
AAAGAAAAAGAAGCAAAAAGAAATTTTACATCATCAATAACAAATGAATCGTATATTTAGCTTCACAAAATCCAGTCTAAAGATTGGGGTACACTACACCTCGCAATGACACGGCAAACTATAAAGCTCATTTGTTATTAAACTTTAAACACTAAACCAATCATAAAAACGATTATGTGTTGAAAGGTTCATTTGTTATAAAGAGCCGACAAAGAAGGAGAAAAATTTTAACGTGGGTAAATAAATTTTCTTGAGTGATGGTGATTGCTTCAGATAAAAAAGCCGCCCCATAACAGGACGGCTTTTCAAAACGAGCTTCATCCGTGTTCTTTTTCTTCAGTTAAATATCTTGCCCGGGTTTAAAATGCCGTTAGGATCAAAAAGAGTTTTAATGCCTTTCATCAATGTAAGTTGTACGGAGTTGAAAGGTATGTTCATGTAGTTCTTCTGCACATAACCAATGCCATGCTCGCCGCTGATGGTGCCTCCTAAGGAAACACAAAGTTGAAATATTTCTTTGATGCCTTCGGGCACTTTGTTGTTCCAGTCGGCATCGCTCATTTCTTCTTTGATGATGTTTACGTGCAGGTTGCCATCGCCGGCATGGCCATAGCACACACTTTTGAAACCGTACTTCCCTCCTATCTCTTTCACGCCTTTTAACAGCTTCGGCAATTCAGCGCGCGGCACAACGGTATCTTCCTCTTTATATATGCTGTGTGATTTCACGGCCTCACCGGCGCTGCGCCTCATGCGCCAGAGGTCTGCTTTCTGCTGCGCTGTTTCTGCAAATAAAACTTCATCGCATTCGTATTGATACATGATCTCGGAAATGCTTTCACATTCCTTCATCAGCACTTCCTTGTCATTGCCATCCACTTCCACCAGCAGGTGCGCTTTGATTTCATCTTTAATATCAAGCTTCACATCCACAAAGCGCCTTACATAATCAATGCAATCGCGCTCCATAAACTCCAGCCCTGAAGGAGTAATGCCTGAACGGAACACAGCACTCACTGCTTCGCATGCCTTCTCAGCGCTGAAGAAAGGAACGAGCATGAGCAAATTCTCTTTGGGATATGGAATGAGGCGGAAAACAATTTTAGTGATGATGCCTAAGGTGCCTTCACTGCCGATGATAAGCTGCGTGAGGTTATAGCCTGTTGAATTTTTCAGCACGTTAGCGCCCGTCCAGATCACTTCGCCTGTGGGAAGCACGACTTCCGTATTCAACACATAATCTTTTGTTACACCATACTTCACGGCTTTAGGTCCTCCTGCGCACTCAGCGAGATTGCCTCCGAGAAAACAACTGCCGCGGCTGGCAGGATCAGGCGGGTAGAACAATCCTTTTTCAATAACGGCATCCTGGAATACCTGGTTAATAACACCGGGCTCTACGGTAGCCTGCATGTTGCGTTCATCAATCTGGATAATGGAGTTAAAACGCTCCATAGAGATGATCGCTCCTCCATGAACGGGCAATGCACCACCACTTAAGCCGGTGCCTGCACCGCGCGGTGTTGCAGGAATCCTTTCCTTGTTACATATCTTTAGTATTTCAGAAATCTCATTTGCAGTGCGCGGCTTAAGAACAATCTCGGGGAGAAAAGAAAGGTCTTCCGTTTCATCCTGAGAGTAGTTGTCAAGACTTTCCTTATCGAATGAAACATACTTTTCGCCGATGCATTTGATGAATTGCTGAAGGATGGATGGGGTGATTTTGTTGAATTGCATTTTTAAAATTTAGGCTCCTAATATCTTAACGAAGTTTATCCAATTAAGGTTAATCAGTTCACTCACTTAAACGCAACACTTTCCAGGCCTCCATTACGTCGCCCTTTTCAAGCAGGCTTTTTGCCAGCAAATGAACACTTTCTTCAAGTTTACCAGAATCATTTACAAACCTTTTTTTCAATTCATTAAGGACTGATAATTGATCGGATAATTGAATCTCCTCTATTGAAGGCAATACTTCCACATTAGCCAACATGCCAAGGTCATTGCCCGAAAGAATTCTACTATTCTTTATCCGCTGAGGCAGCTGATCGAAACCGATACCGAGCTTTTTATTGGGCTTTGGTACTTTAAATATCGCATCGCCTGATGCACGGCAGTATAAATCGCCACCCATGCGTGCCACTAAATCAATCTTTTGAGGGTCAATCTTATTGTCCTCTGTCAATACATCATCGTGAATATGCATGAGCACAATTTCACACAGCACAAGATTGGCAGAACCTCCTTCAGCGCCTGTTTCAATTACCTGAACCACTTTGCATTCCATTTGCACAGGCGATTCCTTTACACGAAAGGGCTTTATCAGCTCGGAGGCAATGGGAGTAAATCCTGCTTTAACAAACTCGTTGACCTCTTTAGGATATTCACTGCTGGCGAGCGAAGTTTGCTGCACCATAGCGTAATTGACCATGTTAATCACGACTTCTTTAGTTTCATAGATGTTCTCCAAGGTATGCTTATTGGTGTTGTTGCGCACGCTGCGAGTAGGAGAAAAAACCACCAGCGGAGGCTTGCTTCCAAAGGCATTAAAAAAGCTGAATGGAGCGAGATTGGGATTGCCGTTTTTATCCATGGTGCTTGCAAAAGCGATGGGTCGTGGTGCTATGGCGGCAACCATATAACTATGAAAAAGAGAAGTTTTTGCCTCTTTGGGATCAATTTTCATGTATCTATTTGTTATTTTAGTATTATGATTACGATTTAAGATGAAATTTCAAATCTAAAATCATGTGCACAAAGGTAAAAATACACTTTTTCTATAAACCATGCTTATTGTTTACCCCATGTTTAGCAACCTTAGCCCTCTTTAAAATAGGCTACGGCATAAAATCTTTGCCTCATATTACCGGGAAAAGTATATTTGCCTTAACTCCAAAAATATGATTTTATTAAATAAGAAATACCTCTTAGCCTTTCTTCTTGTTATCTTTATTTTGTTTGCGCCGAATGTAAACGGACAATCGAAAACCTTTGAAGCCACATTCGGAACGGCTGCAAATGATCTTGGAAATTTTGTACAGCAAACGCAGGATGGCGGCTACATCATTTGCGGTGCCTATGGCGATGCCGGTTCTGTAGGTTATTACGATTACTCACTCATAAAGATTAATGCTTACGGGGCAGTGCAATGGACTAAAACATTCGGCGATTCTTTAAATGATGAGGAGGCGCAATGTGTCAGGCAGACAGCCGATGGAAGCTATATCGTTTACGGTTCCCGTTCAGGCAGCACCAATTCCACTGCTTGGTTGGTAAAAACGGATGGAAACGGAAATGAGTCCTGGGCAGCAGAACAGCAAGGATCTGATTCGATGCGATATGGCTATGGAGTAGTTGCTGTGGCAGAAGGAGGCTATCTGACTGCTTCTTATGATAATGGAGCGGCTGATACAAATTATTTCCAGTTGCAAAAAACAGATGGATCAGGAAACATTCAATGGGGACCCAAAAACGTTGTTCATGGCATAGGAACCTCTTCTTCATTGGCTTTAACGAAAGACGGCAACTATATTTCAGTGGGCACCACGGAAGTTGATTATGATTCTGAATCCGGCAATTATTTTTCAATGATAACTCTTGTTAAGATGAACAATGCAGGCGCCTTACTTTGGTCAAAATCATATAAAGAAAATGGCGGCACCGATGCCTATAACTATTTGCAGGGCTTTGGCGTGGACGCAACAAACGATGGTGGGTACATCATATGCGGTTCCACTACTGTGAATACCAATGGCGGCACAGACATCTTTCTTTTAAAAACAAACGGTGCCGGTGACAGCCTTTGGAGTAAATCATTCGGTGGAACTAAAAATGATGTAGCATTATCAGTAAAAGAAATACCGGGTGGAGGCTTCGTCCTTGCAGGCAACACAATGAGCTTTGGCAGCGAATCAACAAACATTTTTATTCTAAAGACAGGCGCAACGGGTGACAGCTTATGGATGCGCATGTTTGGCGGCGCAGGAACTCAAACAGCAGGCAACATTGAAGTTACAGCAGATTCAGGTTTTGTTGTAGTTGGTACTACGAATAGCTTTGGTGCAGGAGAGAATGATATTTTAATTCTCAGGACAGACAGCGAGGGTAGAATACCTGATGCAACAGTAGTGGTTCCGAACGGTATATGTATCAGCGGCAGCGTTACTCTTACTGCATCAGCAGGCTATATTTACCTATGGAATACAGGAGCAACGACGCAAAGCATTACCGTTAGCCACGCAGGCAATTATTACGTAACCTTAAAGGATAACTACAATAATATAAACGTATCGAGGACTATACCCATCACTATTGACCATCACATTAATGTTGCTTCATTTACCGTGAGCGGACATACTTCTTTTTGTGTCGGCGGGTCTGTTGATCTTATTGCGGACAGCGTTGCGGGATACCTCTATCAATGGCAGGCAAACGCGTCTGCAATTAACGGAACCAATTCAAGAAGGTATTCAGCTTCAGAAGACGGAAACTATAATGTAGTAATCAGCAATGCATGCAATGCTGTTGCCTCATCAACTGTAGATATACATGTATTGCCGCTTCCGCAGGTACCAACCATTTCATTGGTTGGAAAGAACCTGGTATCAAGCAGCAACACCGGTAACCAGTGGTACAGAAACGGCATTGCCATTGCGGGAGCTGTTAATGACATCTATACTCCTATACAGGATGGAACTTTTACCGTAGTTGTCGGAGACACTAATCAATGCACTTCAGTATCTCAGCCTCTCACGCTTACTACAGTGGAGATTGAAGAAAGCACTAGTACTGCATTTTATATTTTGTTCCCCAATCCTGCTGCAGATGTAGTGTATATAAATTACCATGTGCAATCATCCTCAAAGAATTACTTTGTTATTTACTGCACTGAAGGAAAAGAAGTTTACAGGGAAAAGCTTGATGCTGAAAAGGGGCTTCTCAGCATCAGCACCGGTCAGTTGGCAAGCGGACTATATTTTTCCGGCATTGAAACGCAAGGCGCATTTGCAGGAAGAACGATGCTTGCTGTTTTGCATCGTTGATTTAAAAATACAGGAGCAGATTCGCAGGTTGAAAATCGTTTTAAGATTATAAACCCACTAATTCTGAAAAATAATGCCGATGAAGTTTGAAACTTCATTGGCATTATATTCATTGAGTTTGCGCAACTCTCCATAGCAGATGTTATTTTGCCCTTTTTGTGAATACCTTTGTGTTCCTTACTAATTAATAAAAATTCATGCATTCATACGAAACAGTTTCAGAGGCAGTAGCCGGTTTGCAAAAGAGAGATTTTACTATTGATTTTAACCTAGAGAAAAACGCCATTGAATTTAACAGCAATCATTTCAGAGCGCATGAATTTGAAATTGTTGAATCATACCGATTTGAAGGAAACTCTGATCCCGATGATTAGGCAGTTGTGTATGCCATTGAATCTGCTGACGGGATGAAAGGTATTTTAGTGAACGGCTATGGAATATCTTCTGATAGCCTTTCAAATGAAATGGCGGAGAAACTGACTTTTCATCATTCGAAGTAAAAAGGAATAGTGTAGACAAGTAATTAAGGTAATTTTGGCGACTCCTAATTACCTTAATTATCACCATTACTTTTGTACCCATAACAAATGGATAAGATCAATCATCTGGATAACGCTGAGAATTCAGAAATAGCATCCCTATATAAGCAATACCTTCAGAATCCTCAATCTGTTAACGACCAATGGAGGATATTTTTTGAAGGTGTTGAATTCGCTCAACTCACTCCCTCCCCTTCTGTACCGCTTCCTTCGGGTGATTCTACAGGCATAATGTCTGAATTCAAAGTCATCAACCTCATTAATGGTTATCGTAATCGCGGGCATCTTTTCACAAAGACCAACCCTGTACGTGAACGGAGAAAATATACACCGACGCTTGATTTGGAAAACTTCGGTCTTAGTAATGCAGACCTTGAAACTGTTTTTCATGCCGGTTCATTAATCGGCATTGGCGATGCAAAGCTGAAAGACATAGTTGCTCATCTTGAAGCAACCTATTGCGAAAGTGTAGGCGCCGAATACAAATACATCCGCACGCCAGAGATTGTGGACTGGTTGGAGAAAAAGATGGAGAGCACCCGCAACTCAAAACAATTTTCCATTCAAGAAAAGAAAGGCATTTTAAAAAAACTAAACGAGGCAGTTGCCTTTGAAAACTTTATTCACACGAAATATATAGGGCAAAAAAGCTTTTCGTTGGAAGGATGCGAAGCCCTTATTCCCACTCTTGACGCTGTGATTGCCTGTGGTGCTACGGAGGGAATTAAAGAATTTGTGATCGGCATGGCGCATCGCGGACGGTTAAATGTGCTCGCAAACATTCTAGGCAAATCATACGAGGAAATATTTACAGAGTTTGAAGGATTGGAATATGATGAGAACACGTTTGCAGGAGATGTAAAATACCATCTCGGCTATTCCAGTGATGTAACTACGGAGCAAGGAAAGAAAGTACATCTGAGCGTTGCACCGAATCCTTCCCACCTGGAAGCTGTTGATCCAATTGTGGAGGGCATTGTTCGTTCCAAGATTGATATTAATCCTGATAAAAATGAAAACATTATTGCCCCTATTCTTATTCATGGCGATGCAGCCATTGCGGGACAAGGCGTTGTGTATGAAGTTATACAAATGTCACAACTGAGAGGATTTAAAACAGGCGGTACCATACATCTTGTCATCAACAACCAGATTGGCTTTACTACCAATTATGTTGACGGGCGCTCCTCCACTTACTGCACCGATGTGGCAAAAGTAACTTTGTCACCTGTATTCCATGTGAATGCTGATGATGTAGAAGCGGTTATATATACTATCCAACTGGCGATGGAGTTCAGGCAAAAGTTTCATCGTGATGTGTTCATTGATATGCTGGGATATAGAAAATACGGACATAATGAAACCGATGAACCCCGTTTTACTCAACCGCTCCTATACAAAGCGATAGCTGCTCATCCTAACCTCCGTGAAATATATAACCAAAAGTTATTCGAACAAGGAGAAGGAGAAGCCAATCTTGTGAAAGAGATGGAAAAGGAATTCAAGGCGATGCTTCAAAAGAATCTTGATGTTGCAAAACAGGCAAAGACATTACCGAAGCCTATTGCAGCGGAGTTTCCTGAAGGAGGATGGGATGGACTTCGCGCCGCTCAGAAGAATGATTTTGATTCTTCTCTCGAAACCGGGGTGGATAAAAGGACACTAATTGAAATCGGAAATAAAATCACTGACCTGCCTTCCGGAAAAAAATTTTTCGACAAGACCGTTAAATTATTTGCCGACCGTAAAGCAATGCTTCAAAGTGGCGATAAGATCAACTGGGCCATGGCTGAACTGCTTGCTTATGGTTCGCTGGTGAATGAAGGCTTTCCCATCCGGTTCACCGGTCAGGATGTGGAGCGTGGAACATTTTCACACCGTCATGCCGTGGTGCCGGTGGAAGACAGCGAAGAGCAATACACTCCGTTAAATAACATCAAACAAGGGCAGGCCCCTTTTAATATATATAATAGCCTGCTCAGCGAATATGCAGTGCTTGGGTTTGAATATGGGTATGCGTTATCTTCTCCCAACACCCTTGTCATCTGGGAGGCGCAGTTTGGCGATTTCGATAACGGCGCACAACCTATCATTGACCAGTATATAGTGAGCGCCGAAGTGAAATGGAAGCAAATGACAGGTATCACGCTATTGCTGCCTCACGGCTATGAAGGACAGGGCGCGGAACATTCCAGTGCACGTGTGGAGAGGTTTTTACAACTATGCGCTGACAACAACATACAGGTAACCAATTGCACTACTCCTGCCAACTTCTTCCATGTGCTGAGAAGACAATTGAAACGCGCCTTTAGAAAACCGCTAATCGTGCTCACGCCAAAGAGCCTGCTTCGCAATCCACGTTGTATTTCTTCAATAGATGAGCTGGTGAAAGGAGGGTTTAAAGAAATTATAGATGACACCGCCGCTGATGCAAAGCGGGTTTCACGTGTTGTTCTTTGTTCGGGAAAGATTTATTATGAATTACTGGAACAAAAAGAAAAAGTAAAGACAACTGACATTGCACTCATTCGCCTCGAACAGCTTTATCCCTTTCCTGAAAAACAATTTCAGGAACTCATCTCAAAATATAAAAAAGCAGCAAATTGGATTTGGGTGCAGGAAGAGCCGCAAAACATGGGAGCCTGGAACTATCTCTTTTGCACCGTTAAAGGCATCACGATGAACCTTATTTCAAGACCTGCAAGCGCAACTCCGGCTACAGGCTCTCACCACGCCCATGAACGGGAACAAAGAGAGCTGATTGAGAAGGTTTTTAAATAGGAGAGTTTGACATACGCGAAAGTTCTATAATTTTGCGAATGCTTCTCACTACCTGCCCATGAAAAAAATAGTATTATTTTTATTGGTGTTGATTCAACTTTCCATTCATGCCATAGCGCAGGAAGACAAAGACATGGATAGGAAAGAACTGAAGGAATTACTGGATAACAGAAAGGCGAAATTCGATTCCTATTCGCTTTCGCTTGAAAAGCATAGCGGCATCTTTGGAAACAAAACCAAGAACGATGTGAAGAAAAGCAATGAAGTGCTTATTGAAATTGTAAAGACGGATAATCGTATCATCAGCACGCTGTATCGCGTGGTTGATTTCAGAACCTACGAGAAGGTGAATATGAACTACGACATTCATAAAAGTGACGAAGTGTTGAATAATCTACGCCTTGCAACGGACACGCTTTCTAAACAGGTGGAGGCGCTTACCACATTAAATCATACTTTAAAGTCAAGATCAAACCGCCTAGAATGGCTGATCTATGCGCTTTCCTTTTTAATCATTTTGATGATTATTATGCGTTGGCGCAAGAGAACCCCCAAGACTGAAACGAATCTTTCCGAATAAGCGGAGAATATAAATTACTGATCAATACTTCTGTGTTCATGCCATATTCGCTGTGGAATAATTTCCCCTCCATTAGCCAATATTCCTGTTCTATAGCATTAAATTAGTGCAAAATCCGGCATTGTTAAGTTAGTATAGGTATGTTAAACTTTTTCATGGTTTAATCTACGCGAATATGGTTTTTGATAATTAATTTCATCATTCAAATTCTGAAATCGGCAATCACCTATATTAACTTAACAATGCCCAAAATCCATATCGTTTTGAGAATGGAACTGTTTTTGCTTATGCTAAGGAAAAAGGAGAGCAATATGAAAGCAAATTATAAATACATAGTAGTAGCAGCCGCAACACTCCTATCTTTTACAAGGTTGCATGCTCAGTTTATCACAGGCGGCGTTGAAGGAGAGATAACCATTACATCAGTTAAAATATCCGATATTAACAATTCACTCGTTAATGCAGTGAATGGAAAGAATATCATAGGCTATGAAATCGGCCCTTATCTGAGGGTTGGCCTTGGATCATTGTATATAAAGCCCAAATTTCTCGGAAGCTTCCAGAGTGGAATAGTACAGGTCGTTTATCCCGATCAGCATTCGCAGGATGTAACGTTAAGTGTGGCTAAAATTGATGTGCCGGTACTTCTTGGTATAAGAATAATAGGCCATTTAAGCGTTGAAGGAGGTCCCATATATACCAGGATCATTTCTGCAACGAACAATTTTAACGGAAATAATATTGATGTTACTCCCGGCGGCTTAGGTTATCGCATAGGAGCAAATGCACAAATAGGAATAATAGGTTTTAACGTTGCTTACCAGGGCATTAAAAATAATTCATCAGGTTCTACCCTTTCTTCTTTTGAAACACCTGATGAGCTTATTTTTGGTTTAAGCTTGAGCTTTGGAGAAGGATCCACTGTTACCCCTTATAACCGTTAGAATCGTTTTTTGTTCTTTAGTTAACAAATTTCTGCATCACTTCCATGCTGATGCCTGTAGTTGAATATCCGCCATCATGATAAAGATTCTGCATCGTAACCATGCGTGTCAGATCGGAGAAGAGCGTAACACAATAATCGGCACATGCATCGGCACTTGCATTGCCGAGCGGAGAATTAGCATCAGCAAAATTAAAAAAGTCTTCAAAGCCTTTAATTCCTGAGCCTGCAGTAGTTTTAGTGGGAGATTGGGAAACAGTGTTAACCCGAACTTTTTTTGCTTTGCCATAGTGATAACCAAAGCTGCGTGTGATAGATTCAAGCATGGCTTTAATGTCAGCCATATCAGTATAAAAAGGATAGGTGCGCTGTGCGGCTATATATGTAAGCGCTACCACGCTGCCCCACTCATTGAAAGCATCCAGCTTCATAGCGACACTTAGCATTTTATGCAGTGACATGGCAGACACATCAATACCTTTCATATAGTAATCGTAGTTAGCTTCAGTGTAAGGGATATTCTTCCTTATATTCACTGACATACCAATGGAATGTAAAACGAAATCAATCTTTCCTCCGAGTACTTCCATTGATTTTGAAAACAGGTTGGTAAGCTCATCCACATTGGTGGCGTCAGCAGGAATGATTTCTGACTTTGTTTCTTCTGCCAGCTTTTTTATCTCTCCCATACGCATGGCTATAGGAGCATTGGTAAGCGTAAACGTTGCGCCTTCGTTGTGACAGCGCTCAGCAATTTTCCATGCAATAGAATTTGAATCCAACGCACCGGAGATGATTCCCCGTTTTCCTTTAAGCAGATTATAGGACATAAAAAGAGTTTGAATTTTAGATTGTTGGTAAAGATAGATTACATTTTCAAAAGTTCCTTTGCATTCTCAACAGCAACAGATGAAGGCTTCTCCCCGCTCAGCATCTTCGCAATTTCTATCACCCTGTCATCGCCTTCAAGTCTTCTCATCTTCGTAACGGCACGTTTATTCTGTATCTCCTTATAAACAAAGTAGTGAGCCTCTCCCCTGCTGGCAATCTGCGGA
Organism: Bacteroidota bacterium; assembly: GCA_003151745.1. GTDB lineage: Bacteria > Bacteroidota > Bacteroidia > AKYH767-A > 2013-40CM-41-45 > PALSA-967. The sequence continues at coordinate 1,812 of PLYJ01000154.1, read as the reverse complement.
AGGTGCGTGATAGCAATCAACTGGTGATGCTTCGACATGCGCTTCATAACCTTGCCAACATTCAAGGCAACTTCACCGGATACTCCTGTATCTATTTCATCAAATATAATAGTAGGCAGAGCAATCAACTTAGCAACAGAAGATTTAATAACCAACATAAGACGGCTCAACTCCCCTCCTGAAGCAACCTTGGTTATATCCTGGTAGGCAACACCTTTATTGGCAGAGAACAAGAATTTCACCTGGTCTATTCCTGTTGCATGAATCCCGTACGTACGGGATTCATCAAGTCCCGCACGTGCGGGATTTTCAACTTTAAGCACGGCATCAGGCAGGCTAACTTCATTAAGTAGTTTTTTAATCTCACTTTCAATTTTAGGAATGGCATTGTTCCTTCCTGCAGAGATTTTCTTTGCCTGCTTAATGAGCTTTGATTTTAATTCTTCCAACTCTTTGCTTAACTTCATAATCTGATCCTCCAAAGAGCTGATATTATATAGCTTCGATTCAATATCGTTTTTCAACGCAAGCAGTTCATCAATGGTCTTTAGTCTGTGCTTCTGCTCCAGTTGATATATAATATTCAACCGTTCGTTGATTATTTCAATACGTGCGGGATCGTAAATTATTTCCTCTTCAATAGATTCTATTTCAGAAGTAATATCTTTCAATTCAATATTCAGGCTTTTTATTCTTGTAGCAGCCTCATTCAATCTTCCGTTGTATTTCGCAAGCGATGCCAGCGAACTGCTAAGCTGTGATAGCTGATTCACCAGGTTATCCTCTTTACCTGAAACGGAAGCAAGAACAAGAGCGAGATCAGATTTTATTTCTTCAGCATGGGTAAGCGTTTGCAACTCTTCTTCCATTTTTTGTTGTTCATCTGAAATAAGATTGGCTTCATCCAGTTCAGTAAACTGAAACTTAAAATAATCCTGGTCTGCGTTGCTGCGCTTTTCATCTTCATGCAATTGCTCTAACTGTTTCTTCAGTTGCTGATAAGAAGTAAAATCTTGCTGATAGCTTGCCAGCAAATCATCATGCTGCGCAAAGGCATCCACAACATCCAATTGAAATTGCGTGGTGTTGAGTAAAAGCGTTTCATGCTGGGAATGAATGTCCACTAACAACAAGCTTAGCTCCTTCAATTGATTTAAATTAACGGGCGTGTCATTAATAAACGCCCGCGATTTCCCTTCGCTGCTGATTTCCCTGCGGATGATGGTGCTCTTCTCAAAATCCAATTCATGTTCTTTGAAAAAGGATTTCACAACTTTCTTCTCTACTTCAAACTCTCCTTCAATAATGCACTTCTTCGATTTGTCAAGTAAAGCGCCTGTGTCAGCACGGTTGCCAAGTATTAAAGATAAAGCCCCAAGTAAAATTGATTTACCTGCTCCTGTCTCACCTGTAATAATATTAAGCCCTTGCTCGAAATTAACATCGAGGTGATCTATTAAAGCATAATTCCGAATGAAAAGTCTCCTGAGCATATCGTGGACACGAAAATACAAATTACCGGATAAAAAAGCAGAAGTTGTGAATATGAATTGAACATTTCCATAAAATAACAAGTTTTTTACCCACCCCACCTTTCAACGATTGAGTTGTAACCCCGAAGTAAAAAAAACTTCGAAGAGGTTTTAATCGCACAGGGTACTCTTTACCGTGATGGCGGTAAACCTTATCGTGGTGGCGGTAAACCTTACCGTGGTGGCGGTAAACCTTACCGTGATGGCGGTAAGCCTTACCTTGATGGCGGTAAGCCTTACCGTGATGGCGGTAAGCCTTACCTTGATGGCGGTAAACCTT
>PLYJ01000138.1 GCA_003151745.1 Bacteroidota bacterium | reverse complement strand
CAAGCTATTTCAGGAAGGGACAATGTGACCACACTTCATTGAGATGAGACAACAAACCGGCGAAAGCAAACAACAAATCGTTGAAGCGAGACAACAAACTGATGAAACGAGACAACATTTTGTTGAAATGAGAAACGCTTTTTGAATGCTTCTATCTCAAAATGCTGCTTTTTAATTCAAAATCGCGGTTTTGAGATTGCGTAGGTTGTAAATGGAATTATTGCAAGAAAAGAATTGCAGCTTTTTTATTGAAATGAGCAAAGGGATTGGTTTGTTTAGTTTCTTGCAAAAATGGGTTGATTGTTTTCGCGCATTTTCTATCTCGAAAGAATAATAGCAGCACAAAATTTACATTCGTAAGTTGGCTTTTTGACTATTGCGATAATCCAACAACTGAGTTGTGGATAGTTTTTATATTTGCCTGAAAATGTATAATTTGCGTTTCTGTGAGTGTCTATAATATTACTGTTATATGCAAATTGACAACAACCCGAAATGACAATGACTAATAAATTAGATTTATTTCTGGCAGAAACACCTTATGATAATTTCGTTTCTGCAATAAAGATTTGTGAAAAACTATCGATATCTATTTCGGAAAACGAAGATATTGTAATAGCACTTGAAAACGAGGGTAAAATAATATCTGAAAAAGATGATTATGGAAGTCCAAATTACTTAGTGAAAAGAGTTGCGTTATCCAGAATAGAACCCGCAAATAAAAACTACTATTACATTTTAGGTGTAACGGAAGATGCAACAGAAACAGAAATCAAATCGGCATATATAAAATTAGCAACTAAATTTCATCCTGATAAAAATGATGGCGATAAATTCTTTGAAGGAAGATTTAAAGATATACAAGAAGCTTACGACACACTTTCTAGCAATGAAAAAAGAATAGATTATAATTATAAACACAACATCGTAAACGACAAAACTAGCAAACGGGCAGATAGTTACGATAATATAGATGTGACCACAGAAGTAACACTTCCTCGAATTACTTTGATGGCAATGGAATGTTTAAATATTGTATTGTCAACAAAAAAAGTTGAGACTTTTAGAACACGCTTTAATTCATTGAATGAGCATATTGCGTACCTAGTAAGCCATGAAAAAGACAAGTCTTTCAATAATCTTGTTGATATTGGTATGAATGAGTTTAGTGAAGTGTATCATAACAATGAAAATATTGATACTTTAAAATCATTAAGACATCCATCGCAACTAAAAGAATTACTACCTCCCTTATATAAAGAACTTTTATTTAAAATTATACTTAAAGAGGCAGAAGTATTAGGCGATGAAATAAATAATAGTAAAAGAGAAAGTACTAAGTTGAAGAAACTTACTGAACTAATTGACTTTCTCAAAGAGAACATAGAAGAGTTTAACGGTATTGCTGAAAAGGAAAAATGCCAACAAATTCAAAGGAATTTAACTACACTTGAAAATATCCTTGCGAAGGAAAAGCAAAACTGAGAAGACAATCTGCATATAATCGAGCAGGCGGCTCCGTCAGTAAAACATGACGGAGTGCGCCTCTCACACCACTGTACGTGCGGGTCTCGCATACAGCGGTTCGTTGTAGTGTGGGGCTACTTTGCGGTAGTAATCAAGCATGGATTCGTATCCTCGTTTTTGCAGTCTTTCCAAAGTGATGAAAACAAAACTCCGACGAAGTTTTAAACTTCGTCGGAGTTACAATATATAAGTTAAATTTTTTATTCGTTCGTTCTTATACTGCTTTTCATTTCTTCCAGCTAAACTTAAAAGTAGAACCCTCACCGTGCTTCGATTCAATGATCACTTTCCCTCCCCGCTGCTCCACCAGCTTCTTTACAATGGTTAAGCCAATGCCTGTGCTTTCTATTTTATCCTTGGGTTGTAAGGTTTGAAAAATGCCGAAAATCTTTTCATAATGTTCTTCCTTAATGCCGGCGCCATTATCGGTTATTGCAAATTCATAATAGTCGTCAAGTTCTTTATAGGAAACATTCACGATGCCTTGCTCTTTGTTATTATACTTAATGCCGTTGCTGATGAGGTTCTGGAAAATTTCATGCAGCTTTATTTTCTCCCCCATCACTATGGGCATGTTTTCCTGAATCGTAACTTTAATGTGAGGTGGTGGAATAAGCAGGTCAAGAATATTTTTCAACAGCTCATCTATATCCACCTTTTCAAATGCTCCCATCGTGTTGCCGAGGCGTGAATAATGCAAAATGCCGTCAATAAGGCTCTGCATCCTGCTGCACCTGCTTTTCAGCATATTCAATGTTTCGGTAATAGCAGGGTTAGGGTTCACGCCAATGTCGTCTTCTATGAAAGCAGCAAGCGAGGCAATGCCGCGCAAGGGTGCTTTTAAATCGTGAGATACGATATATACAAATTCGTCCAATTGTTTGTTGATCGCCTGCAGCTTTTCAGTTTTCTCCCTGAGCGCCTCCTGCTGAAGATACAATTTCTCAAACACTGCCACTTTTGCCCTTGTGATGCCGGCAACGAGCGGCTTATGCAAAAAGCCAACAGCGCCTTCTTCAAATCCCTGGAGTGTAAATTTCTCCTCTTTATTGAGTGCGGTAATAAAAATTATATTAATGTCTTTAAGTATTTGCGCGACTTCAAAAACATCCATATCAGGCATCTCTACATCAAGTAAAATAAGAGCGACAGGCTGTTCCAAGGCAATCTTCAATGCTTCCTTTCCGCAACCGGCTTTAATAATGGTACGTCCTTCTTTATTAAGAATGTTTTCAAGCAAAATAAGATTTGCAGGATCGTGGTCAACAATGAGCATATTGACTGTCCCGTTTTTTGTTAAAGCCTCTTGCTGAGTAGAAGAATAGTCCGTGTTTTCAGTAAGCATATAGTAAGTTTAATCTTAACAATCAACCATCCGATTAGTATAGATGCGGCCGCTGTTAAATACATTTTCTCAAAATTATACATACAATGGGGTCAATTGTTCCAAAATGGCCTTCGGTCAACAAAGAATTAGATGCAAGAAAAGTGTGGAAAAACGATTAGGCAGTAAACCGAATAATGAAGAAATTGATACAATAAAACACGACAATGGCTTAGATTAACAGCAAAGGAATGTTAAAATTGAGAATTTACTCCTTTATGATCTTTGAAACAGCCCTTTTGTCATCATAATAAATTGTAAGAAAATAGACGTTTTTGCTCATTTTGCTCATGTCTATAATCATCTTTTTTGATGCATTTGTAGCGATAGACTCGTTCCAAAGAACTTTACCAAGCACATCCGTCAGTTCCGCTTTTGATGTTTTTGTTAACGTGCTGAAATCAATTTCCAGGTAATCATTTACAGGGTTTGGATAGATTACATAAGCCCCGTCAGTAAGCGCAGTAATGCCATTCAGCACTATCTGAATCATTGAAGATGTGGATGAACATCCGTACGAATTGGTCACCACCACTGAGTAATCTCCGTTCATTATAGCTATATATACCTCCCCCGTTGCGCCATTGATAAGCGCAGCATTAAAGTACCATTGATAGGTTGCAGCCATACTTGCAATGAGCGAATCACCGATTTGATTAATGGTCGGGAAAGCGGGAGTGGAGTCAACAGTAACCAGGTTATGACACTTTGTGCAACGCTGCAGCCGCCGGGCGAAACGGCAGTGAGTGTTACATTATATATACCTGTATTGGAATATAAATGTGTTGGATTTGTGTCAGTAGAAAAATTACCATCTCCAAAATCCCATTGATAAGAAACGGCATTAGTAGTTTTGTTATTGAATGTCACCATAACAGAATCACAGCCGGTAGTGTTATTAACCGTGAAATTCACATCGGGAGGAGCGGCAAAAGATGTCTATTTTCTTTTTTTTCATTTTTAAAAGTTAGTTATATATTACTGTTCCAATTTAATAGCGCTTCAAAATTTCAAATCTTACTTTTCGTTTTCAGGCCGCTTCTTCAGCGATTTTCCTGATTTTATAATAATCGGTTGAAAGGCCGGGGATATGGTATAAAGCTTCATTTACACCAGAAACTCACCCTTGCTCTTCTGTATAAGTCATAAATTTAAAGCTTTCTCTTACAAATTTAGGTGCAACAGTGTCAGGGTACACTGTAATTTTCTCGTTAAGAATGTGAGTGGGGTCTATTAGTTTATTTTGCATAGATTGTTTAAATTGAAAATTGGGATCGTGTCAAAACTGAGCCGCAGATTCGCAGACTAAACCATTTAAAAAAACCTGCGACTTTGCGGCTCAGTTCCTTATGATCTCATTTTTTATTCCTTCACAAATCTCCCTAAAAGTGTACCTCTTTCACCACTCATAGGCACCCGGACAAAGTAAACACCGGCAGCAAGATTCTTGACATTTATAATTGCTGTGTTGTTGCGGCTTACTCTCTCTTCCTGCACTATTTGCCCAAGCACATTATAAATATCTATCATTGTTTCTTTGGCAAGCTTCAAACCGCTAATCATCAATTGATCTCCTGCAGGATTTGGATACATATATATTATGTTATCTGAAACATAATCCTGTAAACCGACAGCAAAACTCGCTGTGCTATTACATCCATATTCATTGGTTACCTCGACATGATAGCTTCCTCCCTGATTTGTAACATAAAAAGAATTTGTTGCCCCTGCAATAAGCGTGGTATCCTGGTACCATTGATACCCAGTATAAGAAGGATCTATGCTGCAATAAAGCGTATCGTTCGATTTGGTAACGACAGGCATTGGCGGTGACGGAGAAACATGAATGAAATTATTTATTACAATGGTATCGCTGCCGGCTGCGTTCGCTGCAACCAGTGTTACCGTATATAGACCGGAATTTGGATAACATATCTGCTGCGGATTTTGGTCACTGCTTGATGAAGGTACGCCTCCGGGAAAGATCCAATGCCATGCAATAGGAGTGCCGGTGCTCTTATCAGTAAAATTAACGCAACTGTTACTACATAATGATGTAGCGCTCGATTGGAAAGCAGCAGCCGGTGGAAGAGTAAGAATATTGATACCTACTGAAATCATACAGCCATTTGTATCTGTTACCGCTATATTATAATTACCATTATGAAGGGCTACATAAAAAGTGTCTGTAGCCCCTGGAACGAGGGCCGTATCTGCATACCATTGATAGGAGGCATATATGGGATTGGTGCTGCAAAACAGCGTATCGTGCGATTGTGTGATAACAGGAGTAGGCGGCGCGGGATAAATACCAATGGTAACTGTTGCCGTAGCGCTGCCACATACCGGGTTTGTTGCAGTCACGGTATAAGTAGTCTGTACATTTACTGTTGCCACAGGGTTTGCAATGGTGGAATCGCTAAGCCCTGTTGAAGGTGTCCACTTATAGGTTGTGCCCCCGGTTGCATGCAACTGAACGGAAGAACCGGAGCAAACTGATGTGTCCGGATATGCAGATGTAAGTGGATGCCCTGTGATATCGCCAACCGTAATTGTTGCCGATTGGGTGCCTCCCCCATTGCCACCTGTGCAAAGCGAGGCGACAACAGACGAATCAACCACAACAACTGTATATACACCAGGCGCTAAGCCGGTAGCAGTTTGTGTAGTTTGCAAGCCAGGATTCCATGAATATGTATAGGGACCGATTCCCCCCGAAGGGATAGCAGTAGCAGTGCCCGTTCCTGATGAGCAGGTGTCAGGAGTAGAAGAAACAGCTAAATTAAAACTTGAACCACAAGGACTGCTGCATGACGCTCCTGCTTTCAACTGGAAGGATGAAACAAAACCATTGCCACATACATACAATAAATTACCCGGCGCTAATTGTACATCGTAAATAGTACTGTCTGTGTGTATGATGGATTGGAGAGAGTAAGCACTATCGTATTTCATTACTGAATTCTGCAAACCAACATATATATTATTGCATTCATCCACGGCAATACCACCCCAGGCACACATGGTAGTTGAAATGATAATGCTGTCAAGTAGTACCCCCGTATTTTTATTGAACCTTTTTATACAGGAACCATCATACATATACACATAACAACCATTAACGGCCAAGCCGTTATAGCCCCCCATCATGGTAGGGACAGGGGTAACTCCCCTAGAAGAATCACCTATCATGTATTGCACACTCCAGACTTCGATGAACCGAAAGTGATCTCTCACCCCGTAATCTATGGGAAGCAACGTGCTTACAGGGAATTTTACAAGAATATTTTCGGAGTCTGTCTGCTCCGGACTCTGGTCCCACCAATTTCTGCAAAGCGCCATATAACCATTACCAGCATTATCAAAAGCAGAAAGCATAACATCGTGTTCGGATGCATAGTAAGGAAATATATTTACACCCGTCAAGGTAGTAAGGTTCGTATCAATGGTGAAAATTGACCTGGACGCCGGGTCATGGTAGCCTCCTGCACCAATACACAGTTGCTTGGTGCAGTTATTATAACTAATCTTCCACATTTCCATTGTAGCGTCGTTGCCGGGATAAAATCCCACCTGTAAACCGTCGGCATTTAACTTAATTATTTCCGCACCACCGTATAAGGTATGGGTTATTGTCGTGTCTTCAGACCTCAATCCTTCACATATATAGCTGCTTCCGCTGATGCCGTCCACTGCATTATCGCCGCATTCATCACCGGCTCCAGTAAAATTAAACCAGAAAGGTGTGGTAGTATATATCCATTGCGTATTTCCTGACTTATCAAATTTTATTTCCTGCCAGGGGAAAGAACCACCGTAAGCATATACATCACCGGCAAAATCATAATCTAAAAAGTAAGCTCGTTTGATGTTGCCACCGTTAGAGAATGGAGGGAAGGTGGTCCAGGGGTCAATGACAGCCCCCCTACCCCCCAAAGGGGGGATTTTGAACGATACTGTATTTCTTGATATTGTATATGCTGATTCGATCAGCGCACCACTTTCATAAGAAGTAACAGGGGCATGGTCTGTAATGTTTCCAAAAGGAGTTTCAACAAGTACGTTTCCTTGTTCATCCATTCGGAGCATGTTTCCTTTTAAAGGTGCAACAGATTGTCCTGCGTAAGAGGTGGCGATGTCCTGCCCGGAATATTTCATCTTTATGACGGAAGCATCAGCGCCGGGATGAAGGATAATGGAGTATTTGATGCCGGCTTTATTTTCCGGGAATGTATATATAATGTCAATATTGGGATATATATTTCTGTACGTTATTTTGTTGTAAGCAAGCGCTTTGATAGTTGATTTACCTGATTTATCATTCCGGTCACCGTATGTATAATAATACGTAACAGGGTCTTCCGCAATGACTTCAGCATCAGGGTTCGCTCCCTGCCAATCCATGCTGACAAGATGAAAGATTTTTTTTGAATCATTTTCCTCTTCCTCTCCCCCTTTAACGGGAGAAACATTGCCCATCTTTTTCGCTCTTGTTGCTACAGCAGCGCTTTCCATTTTTTCTTTTTCTTCTGCGCTCAATTGCTGCATTTCATCCTGCCGATATGTTAATCCATGGTCGGTAAAATATATTTGCTTGCCTTCGATCGTGACTGCATATTTAATTCCATGTTGAACGTAACCAAGCGGCAGAAGCGGGTTGGCTTTGTCGTTATCATCAACAGGGTCAAACTGCCCTTTGTTTTCTATGAAAACATAGTGCTCAAAAGGGGCGTTTGACCAATTTGGTTTTTCCGCAACATCCGGTGCTGCTCCGGTCTGGCTGAAAGCAGGATGTAAAGCCAGTAGTGCAATTATTAGAAGAGAGAGAGTTGAGATAAAGTTTTTCATATTATGTAGTATTAGATATAAGATTATGAGATTTGAAATAAATTTATTTCGGACTTATTCTTTTATAAACTTTTTAACGCAACTTTCGCTTTCATTGGTGACTTGCACAAAATAGATACCAGGAGATAAGACCTCACCCCGACCCTCTCCAAAGGAGAGGGAGTAGGCGCCTCCAGTAAAATGACGGGAGAGTATCTCCTGTCCCATCACATTATATATATTTAATATACCATACTTAAAATTTTTATTAAAATAAATATTAAGTATGCTTCCGACAGGATTGGGATAAATTAAAAAGGAATAATCGCTTATCTGATCAGTTATTCCGACTGTAATGATATTAACCGGAGAAGATGTAGCAGAACATCCATTGGCATCTGTAATCAAAACGGTGTATGAACCGATTTGAGATGGGACATAAAATTGATTCGTTGCGCCTGAGATGAGAGAACCGTTAAAATACCATTGATATGTGTAGGAAGAAGAAGAAAGAAGAGAGTCACCATTCTGAGAAACTACCGGCGGAGCCGCAGCAGGATGGACTGTGATATAATAGCTTAAAGTAAGAGTGTCGCTGCCATAACTGTTGCTTGCAATAAGGGTTACATCGTAATTACCTTCAAGAGGGTAACAGATATTTGACGGATTTTGAACAGTACTGGAAGCGGGAGTAGCCCATGGAAAACTCCATTGCCATGAAGTTGCATTGCTGCTGAGGTCTGTAAAGTTAATGCAGGAATTAGAGCAAATGGTATTATCCGACTGGAAAGAGGCGAAAGGAGAAGGAACACAAGGGCCGCATGACGAATCAATTGTAAAGCTCCATAGGTCATTATAATCTTGAAAGTTTAAATCACCACCGCCGAATAAATAAAGATGTCTATTATTGTCTGCCCATCCCACAGCGCCTTGTCTTCCGTTGGGCGTGTTGGCAGCGCTTGACACGCCTAAAGTCCCCCAACTTCCAGGGGCTCCTTCAAGAGTGTCAGGAATTGAATATACGTTGCAATTGTCGCCGCCTTTCCATGTCCATTGATTGCCCGCAATACAATACATCCAGAGATCGTTAAATATGCCGCCAGGTTGTGCATAATTGTTGCCGCCGTGCCCGCCGAATAGCCATAAATTCCCATCCGTATCCGTCCATGATGTAGCGGCGTAAGAATAACGACCATCAGGCATATTCATTCGATTTGGGATGCACTTTGTTCCGTAATTATTAAAGAGCATCTGGTCTTGAGAATTACCGTCACCATTTATCCATGTCCAATTACCACTAACCGGGTTGAGCCGCCATAAATCATTCGTCGAGGCTCCGCTATTGATGTATCCTCCAAAAAGCCAGAAATTTCCATTATTGTCTTTCCAGCTCCAAGAATTGGAGATAATACCGGAATTGTTTGCGCTATCTTCCACACCCTTCATTCCATAAACGGGTAATTCATGAGATGAATAATTCGGGAAATTTGATCCTTTCATCCATGTCCATGTATTTGTGACAATATTATAGCGCCACAAACTACTGTTAGTGCTTGAACCAAAAAGCCAGAGATTACCTGCATTATCAGTCCATCCTCTGCCACTGCTATAAAATGCTGGTGGATTATTCAAGGTGTCGGGGACACCTTGAATGCCAAAGAACCCTACATCGCTTATTGTACCCGGACCTTTTATCCAAGTCCATTCATTATCAATCACGTCATACTTCCATAGATCATTATGAGTACACAAAAAACCACATTGACCGCCGAACATCCAGAAGTTTCCGTTGCTATCAACCCAGTTAGTAAAACCCAAACCCCCTGGAGGGCGATTGGATGGCAATTCCACTCCCTGTGTTCCGAAATCAGCATCATCATTCGCTATGCCTGTGCCTGTCATCCAGGTCCATTCATGAGAGACAGGATTATATTTCCATAAATCATTATGATAACCGTTTCCGCCAGCTCCTCCATAAAACCAAAAGTTTCCATTTTTATCTGTCCATTTGCCCATACTTACCAAAGCAGGCGGTTGATTCGTAAAGCTGGCTATGCCCTCTGTGCCAAAGTTGCCTGCACTATTCGTTGTGCTATCACCATCCAGCCAAACCCATTGACCGGGGGTTTGCGCAGATGAAAAAAAAGAGGCGGCTATACTAAGCAATAAGCACAATAATAACTTGCATTTGCTTTGCAATTGGTTAACTCCTGAAGTAGTTTTTAGGTAGTAAAGATTATTTTCCATAGGATCTATATTTAAATGAAATGATTATGCCGATTGTGATAAGAGATTGCACGGGTGTGCTTTTTCAGATGCTTTCTATACTTCATTATCTTTTCGTATTTTATTCTGTTCAGTAACAAAACTAATGAGACAAGAATGGAGCAAATAACAACAACGGTAAGAGAAGAATAAAGAGTTAAAAGTCTTTTCATACCATTTTCGGAAGATGTGATTTGCTT
>PLYJ01000178.1 GCA_003151745.1 Bacteroidota bacterium | reverse complement strand
AAGCAGCTTGAAAATGGTGAACAGTTCAAAAATGTCATTCAACAGATGACAGGAAATATAGGAATGAAAGAGGCATACCATGATTTGCAAAAGGCGCAAGCAAAAACTGAACAACTTATGAAGAACGCACAGGCAAGAAAGTATGCATCGCTTCGCATAGCTGCCGGTCAATGATCATGGCTGCTCAGGCAAATGCCATGGGCATTGCGGATGCTGTTTTGAATCGTTTACATTTAAAGTATAGTCTGAGCTAAACCCTGCTATTGCGTAATGAGTTTTCCTTCAGTAATGAAGCTGCTTTCAGAAATTATCCGGTAGAAATAAATTCCTTTGGCTTCTTTACTTAAATCAATTTGAGCTTGCGGGGAATTAATTTTTGATTCATAAATAATTTCTCCCAGCACGTTGGTGATGATTAACTGAGATCCTGCAATTGCATTACAAAGCGTAAACCTCCCTGATGACGGATTGGGATAGATACCTACTGTATTATTAACGGCGGAAATATTTTTCACCAATACTGATGGATTGCTGTTGCTGTATTTAATAGTTAAAAAATCTTCTAATGTACCGGTGCCGTTGCTGTAACCGGTAATCCATATATTCTCTCCGGCTGCAACAATAGCCATGGCTTGGTCATCTCCATTTGCAGTGCCATTATATGTAACCGGCCATCCCGCCATCATATTGCCGGAGTTGTCATATTCAATAGTTATATAGTCGCCGTTGTACGTATTGTGAGGTGTAGTCCATCCTGTAATGCAAACGTCATTGGAGGCATCAAGAGCAAGCCCTCTTGTAATATCATCCTTACCTGTAGTATGGTATATCTGTGGCCATCCGGACTGGACTATACCCGCAGCATTGTATTTAAATGTAATCATGTCATAATCACCGGCTGTATCTTGTGACCAACCGCCAACATACACATTCCATGAAGCATCTATAGCCATTGGCTGATACGTTACCGCAGCATAAGTACGGCCCACTCCGTCCCAACCATTAGCGGGGCCATTATATATTTGCGGACAGCCTGCTAAAATATTTCCGGAATAATCATAAACAATGGTGGCGATGTCGCCGACAACGTAGCCGCTGTCATTGGCATTTCCTGTTACCACAACCGTAGATCCTTGCAACAAAACCTGCACCGGGATGTCGTCCAGTTGTGAAGGGCCATCCCATCGTTGCGGCCAGCCTGCAAGCGTTATTCCGGAAGGGGAATAACCAATGGTGACATAATCATAATTACCGGAGCCGTTTAAACTTTTTCCTGTCACAAAAACATTGCCTGCAGCATCAACAGCAATGGAAGAAGGGGCGTCCCAGTTGTTTCCGGTGCCATTATATGTTCGTGGCCAGCCGCTTTGAATGGTGCCTGAGTCAATATCAAGTTTTATAGTTTTGTAATCAGGCCAAATTACACCGTTAGTTGTTTGGTCCTCTCCGGTAACATAAACAAAGTTAGAATCAGAAGTTATTGCAAATCCCTGGTCCAGAAATGATCCTTATTTTCCGTAATATTTCTGCCATTTAAAAGTGCCGCTTGAATCAAATTTCACAACAATAAAATGTCCCAGGGTAAAATTATCTGCGTACCCCGTGAAAAATATATCACCATAAGGATCTACGGTCATTCCATCAGCAGAGGTAGAGACGCTACCTGTGTCTATGCCTACCCAAAGCTGCGTTCCGGTTGAATCATATTTTACAACAGTGATATGTTGATTAGCTACAACCGTTGTATCATTGACACGCGTTGTATCATAAGCCGAGCCACCTGCATAAGCATTGCCTTGTGCATCTACATATATAAAATCAGCTTCATCATTTTGGTTTCCCGGTCCGTTATACCTGGCAGTCCATTTTTGCATCTGAGCTGTGACACAAAAGGAAAGGAGAATAAAACCGCAGGCTGCTATTACGTGCTTACTATATTTTGAAATCATTTTGATATGGTTTTTGGGTTATTCAACAATCATTTTCCCGCTGCTGATAAATCCATTCTTATCATCCAGGTGGAAAAAATAAATTCCTTTCGCTTCATTGCTCAGATCAACCTGAACTTGCGCAGAAGCAACTTTCGTTTGATAAATAATTTCTCCCAAAATGTTGGAAACAGTCAGTTGCGATCCCGCTTCTGCATTGCGAAGTGTGAACATTCCTGAAGACGGGTTGGGATAAATCATAGACTCATTATTAATAGCAGGAGATAAATCTTTAACACTTACTGTTGGGTTGCTATTGCTGTATTTGATGGTGGTGATATCAGCAAATGTGCCGATACCGGTGCTATACCCGGTAACCCATATACCATTTCCGACAGCTGCAATGGCCTGTGCCTGGTCGTCTCCGTTTGCGGGGCCGTTATACACAACAGGCCAGCCATTGTTGCGCCGGAAGGGCCGTATTCTATGGTAACATAATTACCATTGGTAAATGTTCTGGCAGGAGCTGTGAACCCTGTTATGCAAACATCGTTTGATGCATCCAGTGCCACGCCTCTTGAAATGTCATCATTACCTGCATTATCATATATCTGCGGCCATCCTGATTGAATGACTCCTGCAGCATTGTACATAAAGGTAATCATATCGTAATTGGTATCTATACTCGTAGTCCATCCTGTTACATACACATTACCCGAAGCATCTACTGCCATTGGCTTATAACTCGAAGAGCTTTCCGTGCTGCCGACTCCATCCCATCCATTTCCTGTTCCGTTATACCGTTGCGGCCAGCCTGATACTACTGTGCCGACGTATGTATATACGATGGTTAGGATATCCCAATTTTTTTGCACTCCCATGCTGGCTCCCGTTACATATACATTGTTTCCTGCTACTAATACCTGCACCGGAGCATCAGCAGTATCCCCGGTTCCATTGTACCTCTGCGGCCATCCTGCCAGTGTAGCGCCTGAAGCATTATATCCTATCGTTAAATAGTCCTTATCCCCCGATGAGTTGATGCTTGAGCCTGTTACAAAAACATTTCCCGAACCATCAACGGCAATCGAGGCCGGTACATCTTCGTTATTGCCTGTGCCGTTATAGTCCTGCGGCCAACCTGACTGTGTTGTACCCGTAGAAATATCAAGTTTTACAGTTCTGTAATTATGATAAGGTGGAAACCCGCTGGCAACAACTCTTCCTGTAACATAAAACAAAGTTAGCATCCGTTGCAATAGCCATGCCTTCGTCCTGAAGAGATCCTGAAGCACCCAAAAACGCCTGCCATTGGAAAACTCCAGCCGCATTATATTTGATAACAATGTAAGAATTAGAAGTTGTATTTGTTGAATAGCCTGTAATAAAAACATTTCCTGCTCCATCCACGGCAATTGCATCAGCATAGCTAAAGCCATTAGCAGCACGGTTCGTATCCGCCCATTGTTGAATTCCACCTGAGTCGTATTTAATAACAACTATATTTTCCTCGAGACTTGCGCCATAGGTATAACCGGCTACATAGGAGTTACCATTTGCATCCACATAAAGCACGTTCGCTTCATCAGTATTGTTACCGGCGCCATTGTATCTGGCAACCCATTCCTGTGTTTGAGCAACTGCAAAAGCGGAGAATACAACAACACCGAAAAAAGATAATAAGAAGAATTTGACAGGTAAATTAAGTTTCATATAAAATTTAGTTTTAAGGTTAATTATTATTTGATGTAAAAATATGATAAAATAAGGATGGTAGCAAAATAGCATTGGATAGTTGTTAATGACCATGCTAAAACTATAATTTCAATTCCTTTTCCTCACTGTTTTTAGAATCAGCAGATTCATGGCATTCCTACCAAGCACTTGTATGTTTTTTTGGTAAAGGCGTAATACTTTATCGTAATAAAGAATTATTACGGGCGCATCGTCCATCACCATTTCATCCATCCGTTGATAATTTTCTCCATGTTTACAAGCACGTGGAAATATCAAAAACAAAGCAACCAATATTCTATTCAACCATGTGACAAAAGTATTCTATTTTAAGTATAGTAGTTTCTGGATAAACAGTAAACCGTAAACTTTTGCTTTACTTTGCGACTCCAATGACTCATCAACCTTCTGTTGCATTTCACACCCTTGGCTGTAAGCTAAACTTTGCAGAAACATCCACGATTGCCAGGCAGTTGAAGGAGAATGGTTTTCGCAAGGTAAACTTTGAAGAACAGGCAGATGTATATGTAATCAATACCTGTTCAGTTACGGAGAATGCTAGCAGGGAATGTCGTGCAGTAGTGCGAAAAGCAATGCATATCAATCCATCTGCATTCGTTGCTGTGGTAGGATGTTATGCACAGTTGAAACCGGATGAGATTGCAAATATAGAGGGCGTTGACCTTGTGCTGGGCGCTACGGAGAAGTTCAACATTGCAGGCTATCTTCAGCAACTCACCAAGAAAGAAAAGGCGGAAGTTCACTCCTGCGAAATCAATGAAGCAGATTTTTACGTCAGCTCTTACTCCGTTGGTGACCGCACACGCGCCTTTCTAAAGGTTCAGGATGGCTGTGATTATAATTGCAGCTATTGCACTATTCCTTTAGCACGTGGCGCAAGCCGCAATGATACTATTCCAAATATTTTAAAGCAAGTTCAGGAAATCGCGAACAAAGGCGTGAAAGAGATTGTGCTAACAGGGGTTAATGCAGGGGATTTTGGTTCTAACGCAAGTAATGAAACCTTTCTTCAGCTTATTCAGGAGTTAGACAAGATTGAGGAAATAGAACGCTTTCGCATATCTTCTATAGAACCCAATCTTCTGACAGATGAAATCATTGAATTTGTTGCTTGCTCTAAAAGGTTTGTTCCGCATTTCCATATACCCCTGCAAAGCGGTTCGGATAAGATTCTAAAACTGATGCGCAGACGTTATAAACGCGATCTTTATGTTGACAGAGTCAGGAAAATTAAATCACAGATGCCGGATTGCAGTATTGGTGTTGATGTAATTGTTGGCTTCCCCGGCGAAACAGAACAAGATTTTCTTGACACCTACAACTTTATTAATACGCTTGATGTTTCATACCTGCATGTTTTCACTTATAGTGAACGCGATAATACAGAGGCATTGAACATTAAGGAAGCTGTTCCGATAGTCGAACGAAAGAAGCGAAATAAAATGCTGAGAATTCTATCAGAGAAAAAACTACATCATTTTTATCAGCAGCATCTCGGAAAATCATTTACAGTGATATTTGAAGGCGGAAGCAAGGATGGAATGATGCTTGGCTTCACTGAAAACTACATTAAGGTTAAAACTCCTTACGACGTTTCCTTATTCAATTGCCTTACTGAAGTCGAGCTTAGCACAATTGATCATGATAGTTGTGTAACGTGTGAATTGCCTTGTTTAATGTCTAAAGTTTAACGTATAAGGTTCGCCGGAACATGACTATAAGCTTTAAACTTCAAACTTTAAACTTCAAACTTTAGATGTATCCAACGATTTCAGATTTATTAAAAGATCTTTTCGGAATTAATCTTCGGTTGCCAATACAGTCATTTGGATTCTTTGTTGCCATCTCTTTTTTACTTGCCGCTTACACGCTTTCATCTGAATTAAAAAGAAAGGAATCTCTTGGTTTACTTAGGCCCACTTCAAGGAAGGTTTTGAGAGGCGCTCCTGCTACTTCTTCTGAATTAATTTTCTCAGTCATCATTGGTTTCTTGCTTGGATTCAAGCTCATCTACTTTGCTTTTCACTATAGTGAGTTGATTGATGACCCTCAACAGGCTTTGCTTTCAGGCATCGGTAGTTTTCCCGGAGGAATTGTAGCGGCTGCATTGTTTGCTTTCCTAAAATGGAGAGAAAAAAATAAAGAAAAGCTTGAAACACCTGAATGGGTGGATGTATCCGTCAGGCCGCATGAATTGGTTGGCAACATCACGATCTTAGCCGCAGTAGCGGGGTTGCTCGGTGCTAAAATATTTAATGATTTCGAAAACATTGACAGCTTTTTAAGTGATCCTATCGGTGAAACATTTTCTTTGAGCGGCCTTACCATGTATGGCGGGCTCATCTTTGGCGCCGTTGCTTTAATATGGTATGGAAGAAAGAACAATATTCCTGCTTTGGTAATGTGCGATGCCAATGCGCCGGGACTCATGCTCGCTTACGGCTTCGGTCGTATCGGATGCCAGATGGCAGGGGACGGTGACTGGGGAATCAACAATCTTGCTCCAAAACCGTCGTGGATGTCTTTCCTTCCTGACTGGTTTTGGAAATACAATTACCCTCACAACGTGAATAATATTGGAATAAAAATTCCGGATTGCACCGGCAGGCATTGCTCTATTCTCGATCCTCCTGTATTCCCCACCCCTCTTTACGAATGTATTACCTGCATTGCCTTATTCTTTGTATTATGGAGCATACGAAAGAAGTTTTCCGTTCCAGGCATGTTGTTTTCAATTTATATATTGATGAATGGCATCGAACGCTTTTTCATCGAACTAATCCGCGTCAACACAAAGTACCATGCCTTTGGCATTGATTTCACACAGGCGCAGCTTATCTCACTTATCCTGATCATACTTGGCACAACAGGCATTATTTATTTTAGCAAGAGAAATAAAACATTTCCAAATGCTGCATTATCATCTGACGCAGAAACAAAAAATCAGCGATGAATCTTCAACAACTATGTTCAGATGCCTGCATCCTGATAAAATCAACCGGTGCATTCATACGAAAAGAACGCATTACGTTTTCCAATGAAGCTATAGAGCATAAGGGGCATAATGACATGGTGTCTTACGTTGACAAGACGGCAGAAAAGCTATTGGTGGAGAGGCTCTTAAAGCTATTGCCGGAATCAGGTTTTATTACAGAAGAGAAAACGGTAAACATTACAGGCAAAACCTATAACTGGATCATTGACCCGTTAGACGGCACAACTAATTTCATTCATGGCCTTCCATGCTTCTGTATCAGCGTTGCATTGATGAAGGAGGAGAAAATAATTCTCGGAATCATTTATGAAATCAATCTTGATGAATGTTTTTATGCATGGGAGAATGGCGGAGCGTTTATGAACAATAAATGCATCAGCGTTTCAAAGATTGATCATTTAAAAGATTCATTGCTCGCCACCGGCTTTCCATATTCAAATTATAAATACATGAAGCAATACATGGCTGTATTCGATTACTGCATGTATCATTCACACGGCTTGCGCAGGCTTGGCAGCGCTGCCGCTGATCTTGCTTATGTAGCCTGCGGACGTTTCGAAGGCTTTTATGAATACGGGCTCAATGCATGGGATGTGGCTGCGGGAGTGCTCATAGTAACGGAAGCAGGAGGTAAAGTTTCCGATTTTAAAGGAGGCAACAATTACATTTTCGGCAGGGAAATAGTTGCCTGCAACAGTTTAATATACAATGAGTTTTTTGAAACCGTTAGAAAAGCTTTCGCTGAAAACGTCTGACACCTTTTATAACACGCGGGCATTTGCAATCATCTTTAATGGAAGAAATTTGCAGATCTAATGACTCCGACAATGCCAATCATTACCCAAAACACATTTAATAGTGTATAGGCAGCGTCCTTTCTTAAGATTGAACACCAGGAAAGCATTAATGCATCGGTCGTATTAAAAATCCATACAAATAAGAATGGACTTAACGGGCCGCGCCAACTGACCAGTGCAAAGCTTATTATCCGCATCACGACTCCGGTCATTTCAACTTTCTTGATGTGTGTATATACAAACGAGTTAATGAGATTAAGTTTCATAATAATATCTGTTTTATTTAAAACCGGGTTGCTGTTTTGCTTTTGCCAGTTATCCAACAGCAACATTAATCTTTCTTTATCATAACTCCAAACTCACTTCCTGTAGCACGATTCTTCAAACCGGGATTCAGACTGAAGGCGTCTTTTCAAGAACCATATAAGTGCTGTTTACTATCTTTACATTCGAATTCCTAATTCGATAAATGTTATGAAAAATATCCTGGTAACAGTTGATTTTGATATAAAGACCAAAAATCTTCTGCTGCAGGCTTCACAGCTTGCTGAAAAGTTTAAATCAAAAATATGGATCATGCATGTGGCTGCTCCTGATCCTGACTTCGTAGGTTACAAAGCCGGACCTGAATATGTTGAAGAGCAAAGAGCTAAAGATTTAAGAAAAGAACATAAAATGGTGCAAAGCTATGCCCAACAACTAAAGAAGAAGAGGCTTAATGCTGTCGGTCTTCTTGTACAAGGAGCTACTGTGGAAACGGTATTGAATGAATCGAAAAAACTTAAGATTGATCTTATCATCATCGGCTCTCATAAACACAGTTTTCTTTACAGGGCTTTTGCTGAAGTCACTTCTTCCTCCATAATCAAAAAATCAAAAATTCCATTGCTGGTAGTTCCCTTGGATTAATAAGATATCTGTTAGAATGGAAGAGCTTTATAGCCTGAAAGGGTTATTAGCCTTATCTTTACGGGAAACATCCATATAGCATGAAAAGACTTTTATTATTCTTTTTACTTCTCCCCTTTTCATGTTTGCTTTCCTGCTCAAAAAAGCCTTCTAAAAACGTAAAGGAAAAAACCGGAGTAAATAACTGGTTTATTAACCAGCGTATATTTCCTTATGGCTCTCCAGATTACCATGCTTACAAGCAAGCTGTGACATGGATGCAGCAAAGCAAGACTGCCATGCGGATTACCTCACAACAGGCATGGCAATACGCAGGTCCTGAAAACATAGGCGGAAGAGTGGTGGATGTTGAAATGCCTCCTAACAGTTCTTCCACCATATATGTATGCGCAGCTTCAGGAGGAATCTTTAAATCTACTGATGGAGGCGGTTCATGGGCGCCAATTTTTGACGGCAATGCTGCTCTTTCTATCGGCGATCTTGCTATTGCTCCTTCTGATTCAAGCATTCTTTACTGTGGTACAGGTGAAGCAAACGCCGGCGGAGGTTCAGTTACGTATGACGGAGCGGGTATATATAAATCCGTTAATGCCGGCGCTTCATGGTCTTATATTGGCCTGGATTCAACACGAAACACCGGGCGTATTGCCATTGATCCCACTAATCCCAACCGAGTGTTTGCAGCAACAATGGGTGACTTGTTTGGCAACGGTCCTGATCGCGGACTTTACCGAACCCTTGACGGCGGCGTAACATGGAAGAACGTCTTATTTGCAAATGATTCCACCGGCGCTATTGATGTTGCGATTAATCCGCAGCATCCTGACACGGTGTTTGCAGGTCTGTGGACGCGTGTTCGCAGGGTTGGCAGCAGAAACTATGGTGGCGCTGCTTCAGGTATATATCGTTCTTACGATGGCGGAACAACTTGGGCAAAACTTACCAATGGAATGCCTTCTTATGATTTAGGGCGCATCGGTATTGATATTTCCCAATCCAGTCCCAACATATTGTATGCCACTGTAACGGATACTACCGGAGGCAATCCTGTTATTCTGAAATCAACAAACAATGGCGACTCATGGACGGATGTTACGAATAACTTCACAGGCTCCTCTTACAGTTATTGGTTTGGACGTATAAAGATTGATCCTGCAAATCCAAGCATCGTTTATGAAATTGATTTCAATGTCTGGAAAAGCACGAACGGCGGTAATAGATGGAATTCAATTACTTCAGGCATTCATCCCGACAATCATAAGCTCTTTATCAATCCTGCAAATACCGGCTCCCTGTTGCTGGGAAATGACGGCGGTTTCTTTACTTCAAACGACGGCGGCAATTCATGGGCGCATAATTCCAGGCTTCCCATCATGCAGTTTTATACCTGTGATGTGGATGAGCAGCAACCGCAATTGCTTTATGGAGGTGCGCAGGACAATGGCGTGAATACCACTCCCACAGGCGCTACAAACGACTGGCAATCTATATGGGGTGGCGATGGCTTTGGTGTTCTTGTTGATCCGACTAATTCTTCCAATGTATATGCAGAAGATCAATACGGAGATATTAATGTGGGAACGAATGGCATTAATCCCAATGACCGCACAAACTGGAACACTCCTTTTGTTTTCAACCCGAGTAATCCAAACGCACTTTATTATGGAACGGACATGCTTTATAAAACGATTGACCGGGGAAATAACTGGAATCCAATCAGCCCTGACCTCACTAATGGCAGCGGCACCGGCAACTATCCTGATGTGTATGTAACCATCACGACTATTGCCAATGCTGCCAGCGATACCAATGTTATATATATCGGAACGGACGATGGCAATGTGCAGGTAACCACCAACGGCGGCGGCACATGGAACCTGATTTCTTCTTCATTGCCTCTCCGTTGGGTTACGCACATTGAAGTTGACCCCCGTGATGCTTTAAGCGCTTATGCAACCCTTTCCGGTTACCGTTATCATGACAGCATGAGCCATGTATATCATACCGCTGATGGCGGAAGCACCTGGAATGATATAGGAGCAAATCTTCCTGATGTTCCTGTAAACGACATTGTACCCGATACCATCTTCCAGACATTGTATCTTTGTACTGACATCGGTGTATTTTCTTCCGATGCCGGAACTATCAACTGGCAAATTCTTGGAACAGGCTTGCCTCTCGCACCCATCACCGATCTTCGCCTCCACTACCCTACGCACACGTTAGTTGCTGCAACGTATGGCCGTTCAATGTATAAGTTTGATCTCAACATACTCACTGCAACTACTCCGTTACCCCCAACATCCTCCTTTTCTATTCATGTTTTGCAAAATCCTGTTCAAGATCAATTAGTGATGACTATCTATTCTGAAAAAACAATGAATGCTTCTTTGAATATATATGACATGAATGGCAAAAAAATAATGCAACATGATTTACCATTGAACAGGGCAATAATTTCTCAGACACTTTTCTTAATTCCATAGCCGATGGAATTTATTTTGCACAAATCACGGGGGAAGGTATTGAGTCTGTTGTGAAAATTTGCGTTCAAAAATAACAGGGAGCGATATATAGAAAGAAAAAAGGCGGCAAGTAAGCCCCGCCTTTTTTACATCTCCTTTTTAAAGAGCAACGTGTTTACGGTACTACTACCGTGAGTTGTGGATCCCAATTGGTGGGACCGGTTTTCAGGTCGGTACGGTGACGAACATATACCACTGTTGCACTGGTTAATCCTGGAATGGTAGTATGCGCCTTTGTTGTATTCGGCAATGCTATCCAACTTCCGACTTCACCCGGGCTTAAAGTATATTGCCACTCATGAGTGCCGCGTCTCACTGCTGCTGCTTTTGCAAGCACGGTGCCAACCAGCATACCTCCGAACACAGCAAACACTTGCTTCTGGCGAGGCGTGAAACCTTTCGTCTTCATGCCGGCGCTTAGTATAATCACGCTTGCATCAGGCGCATTGACCGGAGTGTTTGCTATGTCTTCCACATAGTGACCAAGCGTAGTGAGAAGATTAATTAAAATCTCCCGCTTTGCTTTCATATCTGCTGTTTGTTCCGGCCCTCCTGTTGCTGCTGCTACGGCTGAATTCTGAAGATTTATATATGCCGTTTGAAGCGCGAGCATGGTTACGGGAGGAAGCGGGAATAGCAAATTTGGTAACATTGCCGTAT
>PLYJ01000223.1 GCA_003151745.1 Bacteroidota bacterium | reverse complement strand
TCAAGCTATTTCAGGAAGGGACATTGTTTAAGATTCTGACACGGTTTTCAGCGATCGGGAACGATGTTTAATAAGCATTAAACAATCGTGCAATGAAGAAAGCTGCTGCTGCTGCAAGCACGCCTATAAGGGTTGTTCTGAATGCTCCCTTCAACGGAGACTGGCCTGTGAACTTGCTTTTGAAATATCCAAAGCTCATCAGGCATACAATAGTGATTGCGGCGGAGTAAATTAATCCGTCATCAGGATGCTTCGTAAAAAAATAAGCGGAAAGCGGAACAATGCCTCCTGCTATATATGCCAGCCCTATGTTGCGGGCGCTTTGACTGGCGCGGCGGATGTCGGGCTTGTCAAGGCCAAGCTCATACTTCATCATGAAGTCCACCCATTTATCTTCGTCTTTTGCAAGCTCTTCAATGATCATATCCTGTGCATGCGGCGAAAGCCCGTAGCCGGCAAAAATGTCTTTGCATTCCTGCCGCTCCACTTCATTAAATTCTTTTATCTCGCTGTATTCACGTTCCAGCTCTGCCTGGTAATGATCGTATTCTGTTTTGCCGGCAAGGTATCCGCCTAAGCTCATAGCGATGGAGCCGGCGATGATTTCCGCAAGCCCCGCTGTGACAATGATGCCGTTGGAAGCCGATGGAATACTTGTCAAACCCGCTGCCAGTGCGAAAGGCACGGTGAGCCCGTCAGCCATGCCGATGACGATGTCTTTAATGATTTCAGATTGCCTGAAATGTCTTTCGGTGTGTATGGGCTGGGCGACGAGATGCATGATAAAAAGTTTAAAGTTTAAAGTTCAAGGTCTAAAGCTGGGGCGAAACTAACCTTAAACTTTAGACCTTAAACCTTAAACGCTGTTTAGTCTTTCACGATGGCCGGTTCATTAGCGAGGTTTTCGAAATCAACCAGATCCATTTTGATGGAGCCTACGAGAATTTCTGTCTGCACCCGCACCGGAATATGGTTCTTGTCATCGGATATCCACACCGTCATGCTTTCCGATTTTTTAAACACACGGCCTTGCTGCAACATAGGCCGGAACTTGAGGCAGTGGAACTGTCCCTTTTTCGATTTAATAATTTCTTTTCCAATGCACTTAATGTTAAGCGGTATCAATTGGTCATCCACGTAGCCTTGTATCTCGAATATCTGTCCTTCTTTTACATGGGAGAAATCAAGTGTGCGCGCATAATAGCAGGCTGAAACAAGATCTTGTGTATTGGCAGGAATATATATCGTTTTTTTTTCGCTGATGGCAGAATCCTGGTAATGATTAAAGGTGACATCCTGTTTGATGATGAAGCCGCCTTCATTTACTCTTCTCTTAAAAAACCAGGGGATGATGGCCTGCGTATCAATCGTGCTTTCATACGTATCGCGGACTTTAAAAAACCAATCGAAAGCGCCGACTGATTTGCCTGATCCTGTTACACGGTAGCACGCTCTTCCGCCAAATGTTTTCATTTCCCGCGCCACTTCCAGCGTTGCTTCGCCCGCATCTATGAATCCATAATGAATCTTGTAAGTGAGCTTTTCACCGGGCTTAAAGGCTTCGTTCTTAATGCTGCGCAAGTGCTTTTGGATGGGATCATCCGTACGAAATGAAGCCAACGCAACACTTACAAAAAGAAGAATGGTGAGTTTTTGCATGCCGGTGGTTATCCAAAAACTATTCCAAAGCAGGAATTTACAAAAAAAGAGGATTTACTATGCTTCTTCGTCAGTCTCTTTGTGAGATTCCTGAGTAGCTTCGTTAAATATCTCAGCGCGCTTTTGTTGAATTTCCTCCACTTGCGTCTCTTCAACCTGTGTTTCCTCTGCCTGTATTGCAGCAACATGTGTTTCTTCAACGAACTCACCGATGCTGTTGCCCTGATCAATTCTCATGTCTTTTAATTGCGGCAGGTCATTCACTGCTTTGATGCCGAAATAATCCATGAAGCTTTGGCTGGTAGCGTACACAAGCGGCTTGCCGGGCAAATCGCTCTTGCCTTGTATTTCGATCAGGTCCTTTTCAAGCAATTTCATAACGGCATAATCGCAGTTCACTCCGCGAATGTGCTCGATCTCAGCTTTGCTGACAGGCTGCTTGTATGCAATGATAGAAAGCGTTTCCATCTGTGATGTGGAAAGTTTCCTTTTCGCTTTATGCTGAATCAATGCGGAAACGGTAGGATGATATTCCTTCTTGGTGAGAAACTGGTAGCCTTCTGCAATTTCAAGCAGCTCGAAAGGAAAATCTTCGGAAATGTATTTGTTCTTAATATCAACGATGTTGATTTCAATTTCCTCCTTCGTCACTTCCCATCCGAATGTAATTTTCAAAGACGCTTTTATTTCATCCAGCGTAATGCTTTGTTCGGAAGCGAAGACCAGGGCTTCAATATTTTGCTTTAATAGATTCATACTACGGCAAAGTTCGTGATAATTATCAATTCGTAATAATATAAATTATTATGATTGCTCCAAATGCTTAGCTGACAGGGTTTTGAACAATTATTGTTAATAGTGAATAGTTGTTAGTGGGTAGTAGTTAGTAGTGCCCCCTAACTACTAACTACTCCCGACTAACGACCGTTTTCAAACTACGATATTCACAATCTTCCCCGGCACGATAATGATCTTTTTGGGCGATTGTCCTTGCAGGAGTTTTTTCACCTCTTCGGCATTCATCACTTCTTTCTCTATTTCTTCCTTGCCTAATGCAAGTGAAAGTGAAAGATTGAATTTTGTTTTGCCGTTCAATGAAACAGGGTATGCAAAAGAATCTTCTGTTAAGTATTCGTCGTTGTATTCAGGGAAGGTAGCAAACGTGATGCTTTCTTTATGACCGAGCAAGCTCCAAAGCTCTTCTGCAATGTGCGGTGCATAAGGCGAAACGACGATTGCAAGCGGTTCAAGAATGGCGCGTTTGTTACATTTGAGATCAGTCAGCTCATTCACGCAAATCATAAATGTGCTTACGGAAGTATTGAATGATAAGCGTTCAATATCTTCTTTGGCTTTCTTGATTGTTTTATGGAGTGTTTTTAATTCTGCTTTGGTTGGTGCTTCTTCGCTTACAAAGAAATCCTCTTTACCTTTTGAATGATATAATCTCCAAAGCTTTCTTATGAAATTAGATGTACCGCTAATGCCATTGGTGTTCCATGGTTTTGGAAGTTCAAGCGGGCCGAGGAACATTTCATATAAGCGCAAACAATCGGCTCCATGCTTTTCAACAACATTATCAGGATTAACTACGTTAAGCCAACGTTTGGACATTTTTTCAATTTCGCTACCACAGATATATTTTCCGTTCTCAAGAACAAATTCTGCTTTGGAAAATTCTTTTTTACTTTTCTTAAGTTTATCAACATCTAATTCATCATTTTCAACAATATTTACATCGACATGAAGCGGCGTATAATCAAATATTGAAGAGCCTGGCCCCACAGTTCCTAACTCTTCCAAATCCTTTAGAACTTCTATTTGAGCTTGCAAAGTCAATCTTCCATTGTCCGAAGAAGCTTCGTATTTTAATTGTTCATTTATTTCAGTAGTTACGGCTTTAGTTTTTTCAGCATCGCCAATTGCAGATTCAATTTTATCTATTATTCCTTTTGAAACAATAATTCTTGATCCTTTAATTCTATAAATAAAATTACTTCTTCCTTGTATCATTCCTTGATTAATCAACTTCTTAGCGGGTTCTTGAAAAGGAACGAATCCAAGATCAAAAAGAAACTTTGTCCAAAAGCGAAAATAAAGTAAGTGCCCTGTTGCGTGTTCCGAGCCTCCTATATATAAATCAATATTCTGCCAATAATTCACAGCTTCTTTAGATACAAACTCTTTATCATTATTTGCATCTTCATAACGTAAATAATACCATGAAGAACCAGCCCAACCAGGCATCGTGGTTGTTTCAAGGGGGTATCCATAATTGACACCAATATCTTTTCCTAATTCGCCACCCCTTTCAGGATAATACTCCCAATTTTTCGCTCTTGCCAGTGGAGGTTTTCCGGCGTCTGTTGGCAAATATTTATCAATTAGAGGAAGTTTAATCTTTTCTAAATCTTCTTCTTTTACAGGATAAGCAATGCCCTCTTTATAATATATAGGAATAGGCTCTCCCCAATAACGCTGTCTACCGAACACAGCATCGCGCAAGCGGAAATTCACTTTGCCTTTACCAAGTCCTCGTTTTTCGATTTCTTCAATTGCCTTTTTAATGGCATCTTTTACTTCCAACCCGTTAAGAAAATCAGAATTGATGCACTTTCCTTCTTTGGCATCAAAGGACTCCTTTTGAATATCCACTCCTTCAGGAGCAGAGATGACTTGCTTTATTTCAATGTTGAAATGTTTTGCAAAAGCATGATCGCGGGAATCATGCGCAGGAACAGCCATTACCGCACCTGTGCCATAGCTTGCAAGAACATAATCACCAATCCAAACAGGTATTAGTTGTTTCGTGAAAGGGTGTTCAACATAAGAACCAGTAAATACGCCTGTGATGCGTTTCACTTCCGTCATTCTTTCGCGCTCGCTACGGTCTTTTGCTACAAAAACGTATGGCGCCACTTCTTCCACCTGATCAGGAGTGGTGAGTTCCTTTGCCAAATCATGCTCAGGAGCAAGTGTGATAAATGTGGCGCCGAAAACTGTATCCGGGCGTGTTGTGAAAACTTCAATCTCGAACCCCGCATTAGGCGGGACAGGCTTTGAACTTTGAACTTTGAACTTCAAACTACATCCTTCACTCCTCCCAATCCAATTCCTTTGCTGTTCTTTTATAGAGTCGCTCCAATCTATT
This sequence comes from Bacteroidota bacterium, assembly GCA_003151745.1. Taxonomy (GTDB): domain Bacteria; phylum Bacteroidota; class Bacteroidia; order AKYH767-A; family 2013-40CM-41-45; genus PALSA-967. Next base: position 18,395 of record PLYJ01000223.1, on the reverse strand, counting down.
CCTTCCAAATCGTCAAGCAAGCGTTGAGCATAAGCAATGATGCGCAGGCTCCATTGCTTCATCAGCTTTCTTTCAACGGGATAACCGCCGCGCTCGCTCACGCCGTCTTTCACTTCATCATTGGCAAGCACGGTTCCCAGAGCAGGGCACCAGTTTACCATGGCTTCACCGAGATAGGCAAGACGGTAGTTTAAAAGAATCCTCTGCTGTTCCTTTTCTGAAAATGCTTTCCACTGTTCTGCGCTGAATATCTCAGATTGATCTGTTGAGGCACTAATATTTTTATTGCCGTTCTTTTCAAACCCGACAATTAACGCATCTATTGATTCAGCTTTATTGCTTTTAGTATTGTACCATGAAGCGAAGAGCTTTAAAAAAATCCACTGAGTCCATTTGTAATATGCCGGATCAGATGTTCGCACTTCGCGATCCCAGTCAAAAGAGAAACCGATGTTATCTAATTGCTCCCGGTAGCGTTTTAGATTTTGTTCAGTAGTGATGGCAGGATGCTGTCCTGTTTGAATAGCATATTGCTCGGCAGGCAAACCAAAAGCATCAAAACCCATCGGGTGAAGAACGTTGAATCCTGTAAGCCTTTTATAACGCGCATAAATATCGGAAGCAATATAACCCAGCGGATGCCCCACATGCAACCCCGCACCTGACGGATAGGGAAACATATCCAGCACATAATATTTCGGTTTGGACGAATGATTATCTGCGCGAAAAGTTTTGTTTTCGCTCCAATACTTCTGCCACTTCTTTTCCGTTTCCCTGAAATTATATTCCATGTGTAGTTGTCATTGCGAGGAACGAAGCAATCCGTAAATTAAATTGGGGGATTGCTTCATTGCGTTCGCAATGACTGTTCGGATGCGAAAGTAGATATTTCGGTTCATAACAAGGGAAACACCCTCACACCCTTCGCTATTTTATTTCTATTTTAGCCGACTGAATTCTCAATTTTAATGGCTGAACAGGAAAATAAAATTGCCAAGAGCAGGCTGCGGTCGTCGTATCTTTCGTCCATTGTCAGCATTTCATTGGTGCTGTTTATGATGGGCTTGCTTGGGCTGGTGGTGCTTCATGCAAAGAAGATTTCCGATTATGTAAAGGAGAATTTCCAGGTAACAGTTTTCCTGAAAGAAAACACGCGTGATGTAGATGCTATGGCGTTTCAAAAAACACTGGATGCATCACCTTATTTTAAAAGCACGCAGTTTGTAACAAAGGATGAAGCTGCAAAACGCCTTCAGGAAAAGCTTGGAGAAGATTTTGTTTCTTTTCTTGGTTACAATCCGCTCTTGCCAACCATTGATGTGCACCTCAACGCTCCCTACGCAAATGATGCCAGCTTAAACACCATCAAAGCAGAACTGTCCAAAAACAAGATGGTGCAGGAGGTGCATTATGAACCCATTCTCATCAACCAGGTAAATAAAAATATCCGCACCATCGGTTTGATCATCCTTATTTTCTGCGGGTTGCTGTTTGTCATCGCTCTTGCGCTGATCAATAATGCCATCCGTCTTTCCATGTATTCCAAACGCTTCCTCATCCGAAGCATGCAGCTGGTGGGCGCTACAAAAAGCTTCATTCGCAAACCGTTTATATTCCAGGGAGTTCTCCAGGGCTTTTACGGAAGCATCATTGCCATTGCCATGCTTACCGGGCTGACCTATCTTGCACAACGGCAAATGCCAGAACTATTTGAGCTGCAGGATATGAAGCTCTTCGGCATATTGTTCGGATTGGTGATCGTGTTGGGCCTTGTCATCTCGTGGATCAGCACACACATGGCAGTGAGAAAATACCTGAAACTTCAATTAGACGAACTTTATTTCTAAACTAAGAATAACGAATCTGTGCGAATAAGCGAGTCGTGCTATTCATAAATTTGTATTGATTCGGTATTCTGTGGAATCAATTTATTAATATACATTTATGCCCTTAAATACAATGTATGGCAGACAATAAACCTCCCGTTAAAAAAGACGTTAAGCGTCAGCAGAAAGAAGTCGTAGATTTTCCTTTCAGCAGAGAAAATTACATGCTCATGCTTGTTTGCATTGCTGTAGTCATCATCGGCTTCATGTTGATGAGCGGCGGCGGCGAAGACCCTGTAAAATACGATCCTACTATTTTCAGCTTCCGCAGAATCGTGCTTGCTCCTATCGTAGTAATCGCAGGCTTCATCATTGGCTTTTTTGCCATCATGAGAAAACCAAAAGAGTAAAAGTGATTGCGGATTGCGGATTTTCAATTGCGAATTGATTTTCAATCCTAAATCAGCAATTCGAAATCCGAAATTTTTACAATGAACCTATTACAAGCCATTATTCTCGCTATTGTTGAGGGACTTACGGAGTTTCTTCCGGTCTCTTCAACAGGGCATTTGATTGTTACTTCCTCAATCATGGGCATTGCGAAGAAAGATTTTACTAAGCTGTTTACAATAGTCATTCAGTTTGGAGCTATTCTCTCTGTAGTGGTGCTTTATTGGAAAAGATTCCTTGGAAAAATTGATTTTGATTTTTACAAAAAACTCTTTATTGCTTTTATACCTGCTGCTGTTTTAGGTTATTTGCTTAAAGAAAAAATAGATACTCTGCTTGAGAGTCCAATAGAAGTAGGTGCTGCATTTCTTATTGGCGGAATTATTTTCCTTCTGCTTGATAACTGGTTTAAAAAAGCAGAAGAAAGAGGCGCTGATGAATTGAAGTCAAATGCTTCTGCTTTCAAGATCGGACTGTTTCAAACCATTTCCATAATACCCGGGGTATCGCGTTCTGCAGCTACTATTATCGGTGGGCTAACGCAAAAATTGAATAAAAAAGCTGCTGCAGAATTTTCCTTTTTTCTTGCTGTGCCAACAATGTTGGGTGCAACAGTGTTGGAATCATACAAGTATATTAAAGGCGACAAACTACACCCTCTCGGTCATGTAATTCATTCCCACGACATCAAACTTTTATTGATTGGCAACGCAATTGCATTTATTGTTGCATTGATTGTCATCCGCACTTTTATCAATTACCTCACCAAACATGGTTTTAAAGTATTCGGTTATTACCGCATTGCAGCAGGATTAGTCATTTTGATTTTGCATTGGGCAGGTGTGGAGCTGAACATGCTTTAAACGCCGAATAACGAATCTATACGAATTTACGAATCGCATGAGGTAAGAGCAATTCGTAATTCGTACATTCGTACCAATTCGTTATTCGATGGAATCAACAGGTCAAATCATATTAATCAACAAATCCCTTCGCTGGACATCATTCGATGTGGTGAAGAAAGTGCGCAACCTCATCAAAGAAAAGAAAGTAGGTCATGCAGGCACGCTCGATCCGCTTGCTACAGGGCTGCTCATCTTATGCAGCGGCAAGATGACAAAACAAATTTCAGGAATACAGGCCGATGAAAAGGAATACACAGGCACGTTTACGCTTGGCGCCACCACACCTTCTTTTGATCTTGAAACAACCATAAGCAATGAATGCGATTGCAGTTTTGTAACCGAAACGATGATTGCAGATGCTGTTAAATCTTTTGTAGGCATGCAGCAGCAGTTACCTCCTGTCTATTCTGCTGTGAAGGTAAACGGAAAGCGTGCCTACGAAAGCGCACGCGCAGGTGAAGACGTTGTCATCGCTCCGAAAGAAATAGAGATAAAGGAATTTGAAATTACGGCTGTTGATTTACCTCAAATACATTTCCGTGTAGTATGCACTAAAGGCACCTATATACGTACCCTCGCTAATGACTTCGGTAAGCAACTTGGCTGCGGTGCTTATCTTGCCGCTTTGTGCCGCACACGCATCGGGGAATATTTGCTTAAAGATGCCTTAAGCATAGAAGCATTTGAAGAGTCATTAATTGCAGTTTGAAATTTCCAGATCAGAAACCTTTGGTTGAGAAGGGTAATTTCATCTTTTTGATTTGCTAAGGAACAATGAATAAAACATCATTTGTTTCTTGAGCTATTCTTTTAAAAACTGAGTCGGCAGTCAGAAAAGAAAAATTGTTGGTTTGAGCAGTTGCTAAAATAATGCTATCAGCTAATTTCAATTTATACCGTCGCGCATTAGTAATAGCTTTAGTTTTTATAATATTATTCATTTACAGGATTAAACATTCATCAAGAAGCGAATGAACAGCCTTTAATTCAATAGGAGTCAAGTCAGGCTTTACTTGCAATTCCATTTCACTTATATAGGAGATAAACCAGGTTTTACCTTCAATCATCTCTTTAATTGAAACGTTACCTTGAAGAAGATAAATCAGGATGTTTGTATCCAGCAGAATATTATTCATCTCTCAAATTACGCTGAAAGGCAACTGCATCACCAGTCCATTGAACCTTGCCGAAAAATTTATTCCATGCATGCTTTTTCTTCCCTCCTTTATTTTGCTCAAGAAGTTCATCTACTTGTTGCCGTAAAGATTTAGACGATCTTTTTTTAAGAATGAGAACCATAAATTAAATATTTCCGCTAAGGTAAGAACAAACTAAAAATTTACAAGCATATTATTCCTTCACAAACCTCTTCACAACACTCCCGCTCTCCGTTTTCATTTCAAGGAAATACATTCCTGCGGAAAGATTACCAATATAAATAGTAGCGTCTCCCTCTCCTTTGGAGATGGCCGGGGTGAGGCTTGTTGGGGGTAAGGCCTCCTGCCCAAGCACATTCATTATTGAAACTGTTACCGCTTCATTGTGAAAAGATGAAGTATGAATGGTGAGTTGGTTGGTGGCGGGGTTGGGATAAATATTAATGTCATTTTTAACAGCACTGATATTTTCTACGGCTAAAATATCTGATAAGGAACGGTTCCAAACACCTGCGCCATTAGTCCCTGCAAAAATATTCGATCCGGCTACAGCTAATGAATTAATATTGGAATTTATCAAACCGTTATTAACTGTCGTCCAGGTTGCCCCATTATTGGTAGATAAAAATATTCCGCCCCCTTCAGTCCCTGCAAAAATGTTTGTTCCGCTTACAACAAATGAAGTAACATGGGTACTTGGCAAACCGTTATTAACTGCCATCCAGTTTCCCCCATTATTAGTGGATACAAACACACCTCTATCTTGAGTCTCCGCAAAAATATTCGTTCCGCTTACAGCCAATGAAGTAACAATTGTGTCAGTCAAACCGTTATTAACCACCGTCCAATTTGATCCATTATTGATAGATAGAAATACACCTTTACCCCCAGCCGCCGCAAAAATATTCGTTCCGCTTACAGCTAATGAAGAAACATTGGTATTTGTCAAACCGTTATTAACTGCCGTCCAGTTTCCCCCATTATTGGTGGATAAGCACACACCATTACCCCCAGCCGCCGCAAAAATATTCGTTCCGCTTATAGCTAATGAAGAAACATTGGTATTGGTCAAACTGTTATTAACGGGTGTCCAGCTTCCCCCATTATTGGTGGATAAAAATACTCCGAGTTGGGTTCCCGCAAAAATATTCGTTCCGCTTATAGCGAATGAATTAACAACCGTATTTGTCAAACCGTTATTAATTGGTGTCCAGCTTGCCCCTGTATTGGTGGATAAAAATACACCGTTAAGTTGAGTCCCCGCAAAGATATTCATTCCACTTACAGCTAATGAAGAAACGTTGGTACTTGTCAAACCAGTATTAATTGGTATCCAGCTTGCCCCTAGATTGGTGGATAAAAATACACCGAGTTCGGTCCCTGCAAAAATATTGCTTCCGCTTATAGCTAATGAAGAAACATAGGTATTTAGCAAACCAGTATTAACTGGAGCCCAACTTCCTCCATTGTTGGTGGATAAAAATACACCGAGATCTGACCCCGCAAAAAAATTAGTTCCAATTACAGCAAATGAAGAAACAGAAGCAATATCTATACCATTATTAATATTCGTCCAGCTTGCCCCTGTATCGGTAGATAAAAAATAACTGATACTAGTCGACGCAAAAATATTAGTTCCGCTTGCAGAGAATAAAAAAGTATTAGTTGACCCTCCGCCAATATTAATGGATGTCCAGCTTGCTCCATTATTAGTGGATAAACATGGAATATAATTGTTTGCCGCAAAAATATTAGTTCCGCTTGAAGCTAATGAAGTAATATTGGTACTTGTCAAACCGCTATTAACGGGTGTCCAGCTTGCCCCTATATTGGTGGATAAAAATACACCGAGATTTGTCCCTGCAAAGATATTGCTTCCGCTTACAGCGAATGAAGTAATATTGGTACTTGTCAAACCATTATTAACCGCCGTCCAGCTTTTCCCTGTATCAGTGGATAAAAATACACCGTTAAATTTAATCCCCGCAAAAATATTAGTTCCGCTTATAGCTAAAGATGTAACATCACTACCATCCGGTAAACCATCGTTAACAACCGTCCAGCTGCCTCCACTATCGGTGGATAAAAATATACCGCCATAATAAGTCCCTGCAAAAATATTCATTTCGTTTACAGCCACACATGTAATATAACCGCCATAAGGTCCATTTGTTTGCTGCCATTGTGCATTAATAAAGTTAATGCTGCTCGTAAATGTTAATAAGATAAGTAGAAATTTTTTCATTTTGATTCTTTTTTAAAAGTTCAGATAAATTGTTTTGGATAAGATGTATCAATCCTAACCCGAAGCCTGAAACTTCGGGACTTGGATCATTAGGTTTAGTCTTTAATAGATTCATGAATAGCTTCCATAAATGCATTGAAAGCATCATTAATGTATTTTTCTATCTTATTTTCTTCTAAGAAAGTATCAATTCTAATTTCAACTATATCTTCATCTTTTGAATAGGCTTGTTTTGGAAATATTTTTATCGATATTTCAATAGACTTCGAAGCTCTATTACCCTCAAATAGTAAAAAAGACTTATTCACATTATCTATATTTTTACTTGTATTAAGTAATATTTTTACAAATAATCTTTTTTTATCTTTAATTGTATGAGCATCCTTATTAGTTTCTATTTTAAAAATACTTTTTTCTTTAGTATTTTCAGATTTTGAATATTCCTTGAATTTTGATTTTATCTTCTTTTGAATTTGAATGATTTTTTTTGAAAATTCACTTTCATCTTTAGCGTTTTTGATTTCATTCATTTCCTTTTCTTGCTCTTTCTTTTCGAATTCTATTCTCAATGTTTGTAACATTTCTTTATTCATTTTAGAGTTTATTTGAAAATTGATGTGGAGTTCACAAATGTAAGTGTTAAAATTATACCAAAAAATAAAACACAGGGGGGAACTCTTTTTAGGCTTTAAGGTGAATCCTAACCCCCGAAGTTTGAAACTTAGTCGGCGTTTATAGTCATGAAGGTATGCCGCCTTAATCTTTTAAATACTTATCGTAATACCAACTTAGAAAATGGTCGACTTGTCCAAGGTCATTTGCTTTACATTTTATACCAATTTCTTTAATGAGGTTATTGTATTGCGTATAAGATTCTCCATCAAAATATTTTTTATTTGTTTTCGGAAATTCAACAAAACCTAAATCAGCTAAACTTTTTAGTGTTCTTCTATTAGCAACTGAAAATTCAATAGGATTGTATGTATTCATGATTTCGGTTAAACCATTTACTCCAAACCTGTCAACAGAGAGAATTAAATTTCTTGCCTTTGAATAAACGAAATTTGGTTCTTTAGTTTTGTTGTCTTTAATGAACTTTATAGCTGCAATAATTTTTTTGTAACCTTTTGCAAAAAAGGTTTTGCCTCTTAGCAAGTCGGATGAGTAAAATGAGTTTGCAATATCTTCGTAATAATCTAAAAAATTGTTAGCAGAATTAATTTTGGCTTTAGTTATCCTGTTCAATAATTTCCTTATCTCTTTATAGTCATTTACTCTCGTTTTAAATCTCGCTCCACCGACTTCACGAAGGTATTCTCTGAAAAATTTGTCAAGCAGCGTTAAATCAATTTTATGAATGCTTTCAATTTCATCTTTAAATTCCTTGTCCGCCTTTTTGTGTTTCTTTCTGTAAGTTTCAAATTCTCTTTCGTATTGGCTTAATTGTAATTCGCCAGTAATAAGAGTGGAGTTTGATGAATAAATTTCAATCATTGAATTAAACTCTTTGTCAATCGAAGAACCTTTTTTCGTCTGTATAAGGACTGAAACTTCAAAGTTAGTATCAAGTCCACCACCTGTAAGATTAGCAGAACCTGTCAGAATTGATATGTCACTGCCTTGTCTGAAATAATAAATTTTCGGATGAAAAGTTGATTGAACTTTCTTAGTCAAATATACTGTATGTCTGTCTTTAATTAGTTTTTTTATGGCAGAAGGTTCAGTCAAGTAATAGTCCGTCCCGATATAAAAAGTGCAATTGTCTGGAAGACGATTAATGATAAAGTCCAGTCCCGAATTTTTAAGAAACGCTACGCAAATAACTGTCTCCTCTGAGCTGTCCAGCAGTCGGTTTATTACTCGTGAATGTGTCGGTCTTCTATTGTTAGTTATGATTTGCACTATCGCCAAATAATTGCTGTTCGCATTTAAATATGCTAAATAAATCTAAAGAAACTTGCTCTAACTTAAAATATAATCGCCGACATGCGAAGTTTCGCGCGCTTGCATGTGCGTAGGGCAACTTCGCCTTACTAAGCAATACAAAAGTAAAAGAATCCTTTCGAAATCAGCCCAATCATATTAATCCCATAAATCACAGTTCAGACAATTTAATAGAGTGTAAAAAATAATCAAACAATTTTTTCAATTAACTAAACAAACCAAAATCACGGTATCCTTTTCAAAAAGCCCACAAAACAGCAACTAATTGGCAGCACTTAAAAAAAGAATCCCGCTTTTTAGATGTAAATTGCCTGAAAGTACCCAAAAACGATGTGTAATCATATCGAGATGATAGGTAACTACAACATGATTACCGGTAACCATGCAATAGGGAAAGCTACCCATTGCGTGTTTACCCATTCTTTTATTGTGTTGGTGGGTAATCACATAATAGGGATGAGTAACTACAACGTGATAACTGGTAAACACATGGTAGAGAGGGTACCAGAGGCTGTAATGTTGGGTAAACACAATGCGGTTACCGGCAATCACTGTGTGATGGTCGGTAATCACGTTGTAGTTACTAATTTTTTTTGTGTGGTTACGGGTAGACAGGTTGCAAAAACAGGAATGATTTATAAAAAGAAAAAGCAGATTTGTTTAACAAACCTGCTTTTCAAGGAAGATATGAGCAAACGATTATTTGAACATGTCCGCCGAGTTCACAATAGTCACTGATTTAACATTGAGCGGATACTTTGCCACGATTTCATCTTCATCCAGGATTTTTTTCTCAAGCGATCCCTTCAGGTTGTTGGAATAGCTCATAGGTGATGGCTTGTTTGCCTTCAGTGATGCGGCAAGCGGCTCTGCTTCGCTTGCATCTGTTACAATAGTAATGAACATGTTGTTGGTTTGCCAGTATTTTTTCATGGCATTGTTTACATCTGCAACAGTGAGCTTGGCAAGCAGTGCATCCATTTCCGTAATGTAATCGGTGCGTCCGTAAAAATGACTGTCCATGCGGAAACCCAGCTGGTGAGCGGGATCCTGCACATAGAGCTTGTTATAGCTGCGCAGAAAATCCCGTGTCTGCTCAAATTGCTCCTGTGTCAAGCCGTTGGTGACAAGGTTATTCATTTCGCGCAAAGCCATGCGCAACGCATAGTGTGCATGACCGACGGTGATGCTGCTGAGCTCCGGGTATTGTCCTTTCAATCCCTTTGCCGTTTGCACCGGCCTTAACCAGATGGAGAAATAATTTGATGTGCGCGGCACGCCATACGTTGGCAACATGTTCTGCCCTCCGTTCTGATACCACTCTATATATGAATAGTCGCCGTAATTCATGGAGCGCTGTTCACGTATTTTCCTGTAAAGAAGTGAATACGATTTGCGGTGCTCGCCAAGCCATGAGTTAGCTATCATCAGCGCAGCAAAATCATCATCCTTGCGTGTGACGGGGAGCGGAAACCCTGTGAAGACAGCTGAACCGAGGGCTTTGTCTTTTGAAATTATTTCAATCTGTATTCCGTCCGGTGTGCGCCCTGTTGCCGGAACAGCTGGAATGGTCTCATTCGCAAAACATGATATCCCTGCAGGCAATCCGGCCATATCCTTTTTCAACTTTTCTAAAAAAGCGTCCGAATAATTTCCTGCAATGCCGATGGTGAGATTATTCTGTGCGAAATAAGCTTTGTAAAATTTCTTTACGTCGTCGAGCGTAATTGCTTTAACACCTGAAGCGGTGCCCTGCACAAGATGCTGATAGTTTGTTCCGCGAAACAGTAAATCTTCCAGCGCCTTCTTGCTGTACTCTTCATCGGACGATGCCTTGATGACCTGCTCCACATAATTCTGCTGGTTGTTTTTCACACGGTCAAAGTCTTCTTTCGTAAACGAAGCCGTGAGAATAAGTCCCTTTACAATGTCATAGAACTGATCAGCAAAATCACTTGGAACTTCAAACCTGAATACGGTTACTTCCTTGTCCACGCTGCCTGAATAGCCTGCCGCCCAGGGATATATACGATCGGTGATCTGCTTATGCGTCATCGTTGCAGTGCCTCCTTCAGTCAACACTGATGCAGTAAGATCAGCAAGGCCTTCCTTGCCTGCAGGATCACTTATGGAGCCGTTACGGAACATCAGTTCAATGACCACCTTGTTCGACTTAGGCATTTTGAGCTCTACCACATCAATAGCCATTGCAGAGAAATTAAGAATCAGGAATGTAGAAGTAAGAATTGAAAATATTTTTTTCATGATTGTTTTAGTTTAAGGTTTGAGGTTTAAAGTTTGAAGTTGGTTATGAGTGTAACCTCGAACCACAAACTTCAAACAAGGTTTTATTTTACAGTTACTTTATCATCAGGCACAATGACACCAATCGTGAGGCCCGTCGGCACAAAATATTTCTTTGCCACGTTCATCAGGTCGTCCGGAGTCACTTTATCATATAAAGCATAGAGCTTGTTCAATGTTTCGGGATTGCCCGTAAGCCACACGTAATGCGAAAGTGATTCTGCAATAGATGTGGGATTATCAATGCTCATCGCAAAGCTGTACTTGAGATGCGACTTTGTTTCAGCCAGCGTGGAATCATTCACGCGCGTGGTCTTTGCACTTTCAAGCGCTTTTACAAATTCATCTTTCACATACTGCATATCTTTTGCATCCACGAGAGAAGCAACAATGTTAATTAAACCCGGATCACGCGAATCCGAAGATCCGCCACCGATGGAACGGCATTTCTGTTCTTTCAACACCAGCTTGTTATATAGATCTGACTTTTCAGAAAACAAAATAGAAGACAGCACATCCAGCGCAGGCATGTCCATTGCCGAATCGCTGAAAGCAGGTCCTTTATAATTTAAAGTAAGATAAGGAGGAAAGTTGGGAATGGTGAGACTCGTGTAACGAGGTGCTGTCTGCGGCGGCTCAGGCGCCATGGAAGAAACATAATCGCCGTGCTTCCAACTGCCGAAATACTTCGATGCCAGATCATTCACCTGCTCCGGCTTCACATCACCAACTACAATGATCGTAGCATATTCAGGCTTGTAAAAGCGATTGAAGAACTGCATGGAATAATCATATTGATTGGGCATGTCCACGATGTCTTTGAAAAATCCCATCGTTGTGTGCTTATAGGTATGCTTATCAAAAGCAGCATCGGACACTTTTTCATCCAACTGAACGTAAGGACTGGCGCTGTTTTTCGTGTACTCACCTTTCACAGCACCCGCTTCTGTTTTAAAGTCGCCAACGCTGTAATGAAGATTCATAAAGCGATCGCTCTCCACTTCAAACATCGTTTCCAGCTTTGTTGCATCGCCTGTCATGTGATACAGTGTTCTGTCAATATCCGTATTCGCATTTGCGGAAGCGCCTGTTGATTTCAATATCTCGCTGTACTTTTCTTTTGGATACTTATCTGTTCCGCGAAACATCATGTGTTCGAAGAAGTGAGCAAAGCCGGTGTGGCCGGGTTCAATCTCATCGCGCGATCCGGCACGGATTACAACATAAAAAGCAGCAAGGCCGGGGCTGTCATACGGCACGGTCACTACGTTTAAGCCATTATCCAGCTTATGCTGATAAATGGTGTAAGGGAGAATTTTCTTCTCCCCGCTATTATTGTCTTTCATGTTGCAGGCTGACAATAATATCATCGTTAATAATGTTAGCAGAGTTTTTTTCATGCAGATGGTCTGTTTGAATTGTGATATATGTGAAACGGGGCGCTAAAGTATTACTTTTTTGATTGCAGCAATCCCAACAAAAGGTTAAAGGGTTATTTCGCCTTTTCAATGCGAATGCCTGCATCAATAATGAGCGGCAAAGGGTTGAGGCGCATGGCTTGTTCCAGTTCAAAAGTGTATTTGCCTGACATCGGAAAGCGGAAGTTTTTCTTAAATAAAATCCTGTTATCCCATATATCCCCTGCCCCGTCGCCAAGCCAGCCCTTTTCATCGGCAAGTGTCAGCTCAACCGTATCACGCGATGCCCTGCCGTCGGGCAATTGAGTCATAAAAAACAAGAACAGGTTACTGAACTGGTATTGGCTTGCATTTCTTACATTGATATATATATTGTCCGGTGAAACGGTGTCTGTAATGTCCACATCAAATTTCAGGATGTTGTTTTTATCCCATGCCATGTCAGGAATCTCTGTGTTCTTATCGAAAATTCTGTTCTTGTCGCAGGCACTCAGCGCAAGAGCGAGGGCAAGTAAAGTGAAACTGATTTTATACATATTGGAACAATGAATAATTAAAAAGGAATAATGAATAAATAGCCTGAAGTAAATTTTTCATTACTTATTCATTATAACTTATTACTTCCCTTCCTCCGCCGGATTTGAATTTCCTTGTCCCGGCCTTTGCCTTGGCGCTCTTCGCTGTTGTTCTCTTGACTGTTCGCTGCTTCCATCGGCTGGAGGATTGCTTTGCGGTGGTCTCGGCGCAGGCTGTTGTTGTTGCGGGCGAGGTTGCGCAGGCCTGCTTGGCTGTTGCTGCCTTGGCCTGTTCTGTTGCTGTTGCGTTTGTTGCGGCCTTGGTTTATTCTGTTGCGATTGTTGTTGAGGTCGCTGTTGCGGCGACGGCGCAGGCCTTGATTGCTGTGGTTGAGGGTTCGGCCTGTTTGATTGCGGCGCCCCACCTGCACTTTGTGGCTTTTGTCCCGCTTCAATACGTGGTTCTCCGTCTCTCCGTTTTTTCTTTTTCTTTTTCTTCTTTCCGCGCAGATGATCCATGCGGTTGATGCTGTCCTGCCCGACTACGTTTTCATAATCCGGCAATTCTTCAATCTCTTCCTCTTCATCATCGGCAGTTTTAAGATCGGGCGGTTTTATTTTTTGCTTGTTGAGCTCGATTATTTCATTCACTCTTGCAATGGATATGCTTATCCAGCTACCACTGTCGCCGGATTCCACTTGTTCGTCTTCGCTTCGCTGTGACATATACGTGTACCACATGATGCGCTTGAATATATCGGTCTTAATATGTGTCGCTGTGCCTTTTTCTGTTTCAAGCTTTACATTCGTGGAGGGGAAATTACGAAGTGCGTCGGTGTATGTGTCCAATTCATAATTAAGACAACACTTCAATTTGCCACATTGCCCCGCAAGCTTGGCAGGATTTAACGAAAGATTCTGATAACGTGCAGCGCTTGTTGTAACTGTTTTAAAGTCGGTGAGCCATGTAGCACAGCAAAGTTCTCTTCCGCAGGAACCAATGCCTCCCAGCCTTGCTGCTTCCTGCCTCATGCCTATTTGCCGCATCTCTACCCTTGTATGGAATTCTTCTGCAAGCTTTTTAATGAGTTCACGAAAATCAACACGGTCTTCTGCTGTGTAATAGAACGTTGCTTTCTTACCATCGCCCTGGAATTCCACATCACTCAGCTTCATCTGCAGTTTCAACCCTTGAATGATCGTGCGGGAGCGATGCAGCACCTGGTCTTCCTGGTCCTTTACTTCATTCCATTTTTCAACGTCAGCTAGCCTTGCTTTGCGATAAAGCGTATGTATCTGGTCTGAGCTTTCGTTCACGAATTTCTTCTTCAACTGAAAACGAACAAGCTCGCCGGCAAGCGAAACCACACCCACATCGTGGCCCGGGCTTGCTTCCACAGCCACCACATCGCCCGTCTTCAGCTCTACATTTTCTTTATTTCGGTAAAATTCCTTGCGGCTTCCTTTAAAACGAACCTCCACCACATCAAATGGCTGCTGCCCCATAGGCAGCTGCATATCAGAAAGCCAGTTGAACACATTCAGCTTATTGCAGCCGCCTGTGCCACACGTGCCGTTGTTTCTGCAACCGCCTGTCTTCCCATCTTTACCCGTACTGCATGAACTGCACGACATGATTCGTTCCTGATTAATCTTTATTCGTTTGCAATGATAAGGAATGCAAAATTAGTGATAAAGCGTGGATTACTTTGCGTGCAGTAAATGGCTCATCTTGAGCGAAAGATCCATGAAAAGTATTTTGTGATTAGCATTGCGCTCAATGTGGAAATATGCTTTGTTTAATTCCTCCGCAAATTCCTCAGCATTGTTATTTACAAAAGGAGCAAAGCGCCTGTAGTCTTCCAGCTCTTTACCGCTCATCCGGATGATGGGATCAATGTTATTGCTGATCACGATGCACTCTCGCGTGAGATGCAATGCATATTGCAAAAAGTTTTTATGCTGTTCGCGTTTGCGAGGCAACTCATCAACCCAGTTAATCAGCTCCTTGTATTTACGCTGATAGCACAATCGCATCCAGTCAAGGAAAACTTTTGCATGATCCTCTTCTTCGCTTTCTTTATCAGTTAGCAATAATGCTTCATGATAACTTCCGTCGGCAAGGTGCGTAATTCTTCTTGCTTCCTCTGCACTAAGTTGATGCTTGCTCATTAACGCTTCTGTCATCGCCTCATCACTAATTCGGTTTATCTTAATCAGCTGCGCGCGTGAAAGGATCGTTGGAATAATCTGCTCGTAGTTCTCCGCTGCAAGGATGAAAAGCGTTTTCTCCGGCGGCTCTTCCAGCATCTTTAAAAGCTTGTTGGCTGCGGAGGCATTCATCTTTTCAGGCAACCAGATAATAACCACTTTGTAACCGGACTCAAAACTTTTCAATGACAACCTGCGAATAATATCCTGACTTTCTTCCGCATTAATGATGGGCTGCTTGTTTTCGCTCTCTATGTATTGCAGCCATTCCATATAAGTAATGTAAGAATGCTGAATAAAAGCCTTTCGCCAGTCTTCTATATAATCAACGCTTATTCTTTTCTTTTCATCTTTCTTTTCCTCGCCAGGTCGAGTCCGTCCTTTGGCGGATTTTTCACTTATTGCAACGGGATAGGTGAACGTAACATCAGGATGCACCAGCTTATTCATCTTGATGCAAGACGAACATTTGCCGCAGCTATCTTCTTCTCCTTTATTTTCACAGCACAGGTATTGTGTGTATGCAACAGCCAAAGCAAGATTACCCGAACCTTCCGGTCCCAAGAATAATTGCGCATGACTCACTCTGTTCTCTTTTACGGAATTAATGAGACGTTGCTTTACGGCACTTTGCCCCATGATGTCTTTAAATAGCATTAGGGCAAAGGTAAATAAGGTAATCGAGGTAATTAAAGTAATTCGTACGCCCCAATCACCTTAAGCACCCTAATTACCACAATTACTCAATCCCCTATATTTGTCCTCATGATTACCATAGACAATTTCAATTTCTCAAAGCAGCGAGCACTTGTCCGAGTTGATTTCAATGTGCCGCTTGATAAACAATACAACATTACTGATGACAGCCGCATCAAAGGGGCATTGCCAACAATTAAAAAGATTCTTGCTGATGGTGGCAGCGTAGTGCTGATGAGCCATTTGGGAAGACCTTTAAAGAAACTTAAAGAAGATGGCACGATTGATTTTAAAAAGTTTACACTTCGGCATACTGTTAAACATACTTCTGATTTACTCGGCATTGAAGTGAAGTTCTCAGACGATTGCATTAGTGCAGAAGCATTCAATCTTTCAAAGAATCTTAAGCCTGGTGAAGTATTACTGCTTGAGAACCTTCGTTTCTATAAAGAAGAAGAAAAAGGGGATGAAGGCTTTGCTGAAAAATTATCGAAGCATGGCGACTTCTATGTGAACGATGCTTTCGGCACTGCACATCGCGCACATGCGTCCACTGCCATCATTGCAAAGTTCTTTCCAGGCAAAAAATGTTTCGGTTACCTGATGGCAAGTGAATTGGAAAATGCTGAGAAAGTGATGAGCCATGCGCAACAACCGTTTACAGCTATCATGGGCGGAGCCAAGGTGAGTGATAAAATTCTAATCATTGAAAACCTGATCAGCAAAGCAGACAATATTATTATTGGCGGCGGAATGGCTTACACCTTTTTCAAAGCACAAGGCGGAAACATCGGCAACTCATTGGTTGAAGAAGATAAGCTTGATTTAGCGCTTCAGATTATTGAAAAAGCAAAAGCAAAAGGCTGTAATCTGCTGCTCCCTCCCGATTCTGTTATCGCAGACAAGTTTGACAAAGACGCAAACACGAACACGGCTGAAAACAACAACATCCCAACCGGATGGATGGGGCTTGACATTGGCAGCAAAGCCATTGCAGCGTTCGTGGAGGTAATTCAAAAATCAAAAACCATTTTATGGAATGGACCCATGGGCGTTTTTGAAATGCCTAAGTTCGAAAACGGCACACGCAAAATAGCAGAGGCAATTGCCACTGCCACTTCAAAAGGTGCTTACTCATTAATAGGCGGTGGAGATTCAGCAGCAGCTATTCATCAATTTGGTATGGCTGACAAAGTCAGTTACATCTCCACAGGTGGAGGCGCTTTACTGGAATATTTTGAAGGAAAGGTATTGCCGGGAGTGAAAGCGATTGAAGAATAAAACAGTTCAATGTTATTCAGTTCAATGTTCAATGTTCAATGTTGCGTAACGTTGAACTGAGAAACCTTGAACTTTGAACTTTTAAAGAATCATCATCGCATCCCCATAGCTGTAAAACTTATATTTTTCTTTTACAGCAACTTTATAGGCATTCATCATCAGGTCGTAACCGCCGAAAGCGCATACCATCATTAATAATGTACTCTCACTCATGTGAAAGTTAGTGATCATGCAATTGGCAACGCTGAAATCGTAAGGAGGGAAAATAAATTTATTTGTCCATCCGTCCATCGGCTTTAGTTCGCCTAAAGTGGAAACGCTGGATTCAATGGCGCGCATGGTAGTAGTTCCGACAGCGCATATTCTCTTCTTTTTCGCTTTTGATTTGTTTACGATGTCGCATGCTGCCTGTGTGATGATAAGTTGCTCGCTATCCATCTTATGCTTGGTGAGGTCTTCCACTTCAACGGGACGAAATGTTCCTAAGCCCACATGCAAGGTTACTTCCGGAAATTCAACTCCTTTCAACTGAAGGCGTTTCATTAAGCCCATGCTGAAATGCAACGCAGCAGTAGGAGCAGCCACAGCACCTTCATGCTTTGCAAAAATAGTTTGGTAACGCTCCACATCTTCAGGCTCTGCTTTGCGCTTGATGTATTTGGGCAGCGGTGTATGTCCTAAATCAGTAATAGTTTTTTTAAACTCATCAAAATTACCATCAAATAAGAAGCGCAGTGTGCGCCCGCGTGAAGTTGTATTATCTATCACTTCAGCTACCAGCGTATCATCGTCGCCGAAATACAGCTTGTTGCCAATGCGTATTTTACGGGCAGGATCAACCAGCACATCCCATAAGCGGCTTTCGCGATTCAGTTCGCGCAGCAAAAACACCTCTATTTTAGCACCTGTCTTTTCCTTGTTGCCGTAAAGACGGGCTGGAAATACGCGGGTGTTGTTAACAATCATCGAATCGCCATCGTCAAAATAATCGAGAATGTCTCTGAAATGCTTGTGTTCTATTTTCTTTGTTTTGCGGTCAATAACCATCAAACGTGCGTCTTCACGGTTTTTTGACGGGTGTGTTGCTAATAAAGAATCAGGAATGTGAAGCTTAAACTGACTTAATTTCATCTTACAGGATGGTTAAAATGTGGAAAGGAGCGTAATTTTTAAATTTTAGGGCGCAAATATAATGTATGAAAAAGGCGAAGTAAAGGGTTTTGAGTAATAAATATTTAATGAAAGGATAATGGAAAGGTAATTGAGGTTATTGGGGTTATAAAGGTAATTAAGTCGAGGCATTGATTAATTCCAGGTATATTTTTGATAGTTATACCGTGTCATAGATTGATTTGATAATCATTAAATTATTTTTTGATTGTCAATTTGTCGCTCATTTCTTTAAAAACGTTACTCCGCTGTCCCTTCCTGAAATAGCTTGAC
>PLYJ01000120.1 GCA_003151745.1 Bacteroidota bacterium | reverse complement strand
TCTAAATTTTGGGGAGCATTACACTCCTTTAATACCATAACTAACTGGAGCGTTGATGTAGGCAGATCCTTTCATCCATGTCCACTCATTTGTGCTGATGTCATATTTCCATAAATCATTTAAAATACCAACTCCTCCATTATCACCAAATCCTTGTCCTCCAAATAACCATAAATTATTTAATGAATCTATCCAGGCAGAACATGTTTCATTTTTTGAACCTGGAGTATTCGAAGGACTTGGTATGCCTTGTGTGCCATACACTCCTCTTAAATTAGCACTCGTATCTCCTGTCACCCAAGTCCATTCATTTGTGCCAATATCATATTTCCATAAATCATTTCCATTGTTAGCGCCTCCAAATAACCAAAAAGTACCTGATGTATCAACCCATGTTGCTACACAGAAATCTCTTGCGCCTGGAGTATTTGAAGGATTGGCTATACCTTGCGTTCCATAGATTGGTAGTTGGTTAGGCAATCCGTTACCCATCACCCATGTCCATTCATTCGTAACAGGATTATATTTCCATAGATCACTGTTAAAAGGGTAACACCCTCCATATATCCAAAAGTTATCTTTTTTGTCTTTCCATTCGCATGGTTCATATAAAGCGGGAGGATGATTATTTACTGAAGGTATTCCTTGCGTTCCAAAAACGCCCGGAGAATTGACAGAACTGTCACCGCTTATCCATGTCCATGTTCCGCCTTGGCCGAATGCTGCCGATAGCGGGATAAAAATTAAAAAGAATGAATAAAAGAATAAGCGAGTTTTATTCATGCTATATAAAATTTATTCCTTCACAAACCTCGCAACAACACTCTTGCTCTCCGATTTTATTTGAAGAAAATACATTCCTGCCGAAAGCTTGCTAACATCAATCACAGTATCCTCCCCTCTCCTTTGGAGAAGGGCCGGGGGTGAGGCTGTTTGCCCAAGCACATTCAGTACCGAAACGTTTACCTCTTTATTGAGAAAGTACGAAGTGTGAATGGTAATTTGATTGTTAGCGGGATTGGGATAAATATTCAATTCAAGGTTTTGATCGGCAAAAGTATTTATTCCTGTACCAAGCTGAAACTCATAAGCTCCTATATCTATACGCCCGTTAACAATACGGGGATTGCCTGCTAAATCGGTTGCGGGATATGGGCTGTAAGAAGGGTCGCCCGTGTCAATGCAAGGCGAACCGCTTTGCAACGACCAATTAGCAGTTACTCCATTATAGAAGGCGCCTGCGCCCGCAGACGGAGAAACAAAGAGCGGATTTGAATCTATGTTATTCGTGTAAGTACCGTTATAGAAATAAGGCGTGCCAAAAGCTGTCTTACCACCTTTCACATCGCAGTAATAAAAGCTTGGAACGCTGGCAGCATCATTTTGAAACAACTCATTGCCGCCACCTGTTTCTACTGCGGTATCTCCCCATAAAATACAATTATATATATTGGGTTTGGCGCTGAGATCACAATACAATGCACCTCCCTGGGTTGCCGAATTATTCGCAATAGTCAGGTTAAGCATGGTCGGGCTTGCACCACTGCAATAAAAGCCTCCTCCGTTACCCCTCACCGAGTTATTTGTAATGGTTGTGTTGGAGATAAAATGAATAGCACTGGTTGTAAACCAAAGTCCTCCGCCATCAGCGCCTGACAGGTTATTAGAAATAATTGAATTGTATATAGAGTCAATTGTACCGGCCTCGCACAAGATACCCCCACCGTTAGAAGTTGAGGAATCATTGGAAATAACGTCGTTTGAAATAGATAAGATTGTGCCGCCATTGCAATTAATTCCGCCGCCGCCGTTTGGTGAGGAATTATAGGAAATGGTATCTTGATTTATATATGAAATGCCGGCCTGATAGGCGCAATTAATCCCGCCACCGGTATGATGTGAAATAGTATTATTGCTTATGGATATAATGCTGCCTTTTACACAAGTAATTCCGGTGCCGTTGTTGTCAATTGAATTATGGTTTATAGATGTAATAGTGCCTTGGGCACAACGAATCCCGCCTACATACCCGGAATTATTGGCAATTGTATTATTGCTTATAGATGAAATGGTGCCGTACTGACTTGGAAGGGTGCCCTCAAAGCCGCAATAAATTCCACCACCATAATTATTTAAAATGGTATTATTGTCTATAGATGAAATAATTCCGATACAGGCAATCCCACCGCCGAAACTGGAATTGTAAGAAATAATATTATTACTTATGGATAAAATGGTGTCTGCACAAGCAATACCACCGCCTATGCTGTTAGCAGAATTGTAGGAAATTGTATTATTGTTTATAGATGAAATTTTGCCGCCGCAATAAATTCCACCTCCTCCTCCGCCATTATCACTATTGTCGATAACAGTATTGTTGGAAATGATGTTATATGAAATGACAGGATTGCTTGCACCGTGACAGGAAATCCCACCGCCTCCACCTCCATAGGTACCGCCCAGTGTGTTGTCACTAACCACATTATAAGAAATTATGTTGTTAGTGATAACAGGATTACTGAAGTTGTTACAAAAAATTCCGCCGCCACCGCCATTTCCGGTGTTGGTGCTATCAAATGAAATAGTATTGTAAGTAATAATCGGGCTGCTCGAAGAGTCGCAAAAAATTCCACCTCCATTGTTTGCTGCTGTGCATTGAGAAATAAGGCAGTGAGAAACAACAGCATTGCTCCAGTTATCAAATGCCAGCGCTCCTCCGTTTTCATAAAGATAAGTGTTGCCGGAAGCTTTACCGTGAATTATTTTGCAATACATAAACTTAGATGTATCGCTGCTGCCATATATGTAGCTATCGGCAAAACGTATTCCATGAAAACCGATGGTGGTATCAGCTGCGGTAAAAACAATAGTATCGCCAGGTGTGCCAACAGCAAGCAGTTGTCCCTGAACAAGCATAGTAAGCCCGGAATTAGCAATTGTATGAAAACTCACTATAACACCGGGATCAATAAGCAGGGTAGAATCCTGTGGTATATAAACAGAGCCCATAATGTTGAAAGGTGAACCCGCCAGTGTCCAGTGCCCGCTAACCATGCCACCGGGAACGGAAGTTTGTGAAAATGCAGACTGAAAATTACAAATTAAAATGATTAGTAATGCGGGTAATAATTTTGTTCTCATTTTGATAAAGGTTTTAAATTGTGAAAAGTGTATTGCTAAGAACGCAGCTATTTCATTTTTAGTATATTTTTAATTGATCATCATAAATGCTTGAAATACGTTGCCGAACTGATCATAATTCCTTTTTGTATTCTCTTGTAAAGATAGCAAATAAAAGGGCATGAGTAAAAAGCTTGCTAATATCCAATCACAGCATCCTCCCTCTCCTTGGGATAGGGGTATGGGTGTCAGAAGGATTCAGGACTCCTTCAGAGAGGCCTCTTGCCCGCTGATGATTTGGTTGGTGGCCGGATTGGGATACCTAGAAATTAGGCTTAAGAAGGTATTTAGAATAGAAATCGTTGATATGCTTCACGGCTTCCTCAGCAGTGTCCGCTAAATAAAAAAGAAAGAGGTCATCAGCGTTAATCATCTTCTCCTCGAGCAACGTGTTCTTAAGCCAATCTATGATACCTGACCAATACTTCTTGCCGACAAGCACAATAGGAAAATGGCCGATCTTCTTGGTTTGAATGAGTGTAAGGGCTTCAAACAGCTCATCAAGCGTACCGAAACCTCCCGGCATTACTACAAACCCTTGTGCATACTTGGTGAACATAAGCTTGCGCACAAAGAAATAATCGAAAGTGATTAGCTTATCGGGATCTATATATTGATTAGAAGATTGCTCAAACGGAAGCTCGATATTGAGACCTACTGATTTGCCGCCTGCTGTCTTCGCGCCTTTATTTGCAGCTTCCATAGCTCCCGGGCCGCCACCGGTGATGATGCCATAACCTTCTTTGGTGAGCTTGTAGGCAATATCTTCCGTAAGCTTATAATAGGGATTATCCTGTTGGTAACGTGCAGACCCGAAGATAGTAACACAGGGTCCTATCTTGCTCAACTTATCAAAGCCGTCCACAAACTCAGCCATGATCTTAAAGATCTGCCAGGTGTCATGCGTCTTTATCTCCTGCCAGTCCTTGTCTTTAAAAGCGTGGTGTATTCTCTGCTCGTCAAAATTCATTATATCTACTAATTACTAATTTATACGAATATACGAATTGCCAACCGAAACATTGGTTGGGATATTGTGCTACGAGGCGTTTGTTCGAAAGTTGCTGTTAAATGAGGTAAATTCTTTCAATGGATTACCTTAAACTTTGAACTTTGAACTTTGAACTTTGAACTTTAAACTTTAAACTTTAAACGGCTAACTGATAAGTTCCTTCTTCAAAAACTCCCCCGTAATGCTCTTTGGGTTTTTCGTTATCTCCTTTGGCGTTCCTTCTGCAATGATCTGCCCGCCACGCTCACCTCCTTCAGGCCCAAGATCAATGACATGATCTGCTGATTTAATGACATCCATGTTATGCTCGATGATGAGAACGGTATTCCCCTTGTCAACAAGGCGGTTAAGCACGTCAAGCAGGATGCGCACGTCTTCAAAATGCAATCCTGTGGTGGGTTCGTCGAGTATATAGAGTGTGTTTCCTGTATCGCGCTTGGCAAGCTCTGTTGCAAGCTTCACCCGTTGCGCTTCTCCGCCTGAAAGGGTAGTGCTTTGCTGCCCTAGTGTTATATATCCAAGCCCCACTTCCTTAATCGTTCTTATCTTTTGAAGAATGGAAGGAATGTTTTCGAAAAACTCAACAGCATGTTCGATGCTCATGTCTAACACATCGCTGATGGATTTACCCTTGTAGCGAACTTCTAATGTTTCTCGGTTATAACGCTTGCCGTTGCAGGTTTCACAAAGCACATATACGTCAGGAAGGAAATTCATTTCGATTACTCGCATGCCGCCTCCCTGGCAGGTTTCACAACGCCCGCCTTTCACATTAAAAGAAAACCTCCCGGGCTGATACCCCCTGATCTTCGCTTCAGGAAGCATGGCATATAGATTTCGAATGTCTGTGAATACGCCTGTATAGGTAGCAGGATTTGAACGGGGAGTTCTTCCAATGGGCGACTGGTCAATCTCAATCACCTTATCAATGTTTTCAATGCCGTCGCAGGAAAGATAAGGGAGAGGACGTGTTTGAGAATTATAGAAGAAGCTGCTTAGAATGGGATACAACGTTTCGTTGATGAGCGTTGACTTACCACTGCCTGACACACCGCTTACGCAAATCATCTTACCAAGCGGAAGCGTGAGATCAACTTTTTTGAGATTATTGCCTCGCGCGCCTTTCAGTTCAATAAACTTGCCATTGCCTTTTCTTATTTTTCTTGCAGGCTGAATTAAGATGGTTCCGTTGAGGTAATCAGTGGTGAGGCTTTTCTGATTAAGAACTTCCTCCGGTGTTCCCTGAGCAACAATCTTGCCTCCATGCATGCCTGCACCCGGACCAAGATCAATAAGATAATCAGAGCTCATCATGGTTTCCTTATCATGCTCAACAACGATGATTGAGTTGCCTGTATCACGAAGATCCTGCAATGATTTTATCAATCGTGCATTATCACGCTGGTGCAAACCGATGCTTGGCTCATCAAGTATATATAGCACACCCACTAATTGCGAACCAATCTGCGTTGCAAGACGGATACGCTGGCTTTCACCGCCGCTCAATGACTTTGCGCTTCTGTTCAGTGTAAGATAATCGAGCCCCACATCAAGCAGGAACCGGATACGTTTTCTTATTTCTTTTATAACCTCATGCCCTATTTGTAATTGCTTCTTTGTAATGCGATTCTCCAATCCCTCGAACCATTTACCAAGCTCAATGATGTCCATCTCTGCCAGCTCAGCAATGTTCTTCTTATCAATGCGGAAATAAAGCGATTCCTTTTTGAGGCGTGTGCCTCTGCACTCAGGACATTCTACTCTCAGCATGAAGCTTTGCACCCACTTGCGCATGGCATTGCTCGCCTGCTCATGATCCTGGTTAATGATGAAATTGATAATGCCTTCGTATGTAAGCAAATGATTTTGTCCGGCGCCTCCGTAATAGTCGTGCTGAACATTCAGCACATCATCGGAACCATACAGAATAATGTTCAAAGAATCTTCCGGTATCTCTGCAATGGGCATTGTCAAGGTGAAATTGTATTTCCTGCCGAGTGCAATCAATTGTTTAAAAATCCAGGTGTCACGCTGCACGCCGAGAGGAATTATGCCACCTTCTTTAATACTCTTCTTCGGATCAGGAATAATGCTTTTAATGTCCAGCTCGCTGATGGTGCCAAGCCCGTTGCATTTAGGGCAAGCGCCGTAAGGTGAGTTAAATGAAAATGTATTCGGTGCGGGCTCATCATACGATATGCCTGAAGTGGGACACATCAGGTGCCTTGAATAATAATGATCTTTCTCAGTTTCAAGCTCCATCAGTATAACGGAACCTTTGCCATGTTTCATCGCAGCAGCCAGTGATTCATTGATGCGTTGGCGACTTTCTTCATTCACGTCAAAGCGATCAATGACTAATTCAATATCGTGTACTTTATAGCGATCGAGCTGCAAGCCGCGCTTAAGATCAACAATACGCCCGTCTGTGCGCACCTTCAGAAAGCCTTGCTGCGAAAGCTGTTCAAACAGTTCACGATAATGCCCCTTGCGGCCTTTTACAACGGGAGCGAGCAGCACGATCTTCATGCCGTTGTAGGCATTCATCATCACCTCCAATATCTGTTCGTCCGTAAGGCGGATCATCTTCTCACCCGTCACATAGCTGAATGCTTCCCCTGCGCGGGCATAAAACAAACGCATGAAATCGTAAATCTCAGTGACTGTGCCTACCGTAGAGCGCGGGTTAAGATTCGTTGTTTTCTGCTCAATAGAAATGACAGGGCTAAGACCCGTGATCTTATCCACATCCGGGCGCTCCATATTGCCGAGAAAGTTGCGTGCATAAGCAGAAAAGGTTTCCATATACCTGCGTTGCCCCTCAGCATAAATCGTATCAAAAGCAAGCGATGACTTACCGCTGCCGCTTAAGCCGGTAATAACGACCAGCTTATTGCGCGGAAAGCTAAGATCAATGTTCTTAAGATTGTGAACACGCGCACCAAATATTTCAAGCAGTTCTTCTTCCATTTATAATCTACGAATACGAATAAATACGAATTTACGAATAGCGTCCGGCAATGCGGAATAAATTCGTAAGATTTAGTTATCCTTACAAAGTTTGCAAAAGTACAGATGATTTGCCCTTGTTGGTGCAGGAAGAGGTTTCGAGTTGTAAGATTTCAGATTTAAGAATGTGCCGATACCGGATTGCTTTAACCTGTCAACTTCTATCTGTTCTCACGGCAGAAACTATCTCCCAAACTGGAATCCGAGACCCAGGCTAATGTTAAAGAGAGATACAGGAACTGTGCCTGATAAATTAGGATAATCATAGGTTACGTTACCGTTATTGTCAACATTCTGGTGCGTTTCAAGGGTTTTGAAAGGAAGGCTTGCCCCAAGCCAATCAAAATTTAGCATCAGGCACATGCTTCTTCTGAATGAATAACGTGCTCCTACGCCCACATCATAAGCAAATCCGCCGGCACTGCTTGAGGCTATGTCCCAGGTGTCCTGGATGTTGAAGGGAATTGCATCTTGCTCTGCGCCATACGCAATCTCGGGTAAGCCGCAGTTAATATATCCTCCCATCACTCTCAGATCAAATGAAAAACGTTTTACAGGATAGGTATAAAATAATCCCGCCATAAAATTAATGGTTGCATAATCTCCTCCCTGCAAGGTGCCGTAGCCCCTGTTAAGGTTCGGGTCTGCATCTGCAACGTTTTGTACAAAGCTATTGAGATCAAAAGGATTGTCATACAAGCCAATCATTAATGCAATACCAAAGTTTGAACCGTTAATGGGTATTCCGGCGCTGATGCTTTGTAATGAGCCACTCAAGGCATAAGTTCCATCATATTGAGGGCTAAGGCTAAAACCCCAATTACCTGTTACAGTAGCAAACCCTGTGTTCACCGCCACAAAACCCTTCGGGCTTTCATTTGGCGCTTCTTGTTGGGGAGCGTTTCTCTGCGGTCTTTGATAGCGATGCCCATAGTTTAAATTATCATCCTGCGCATTGGCAAGATTGAAAACGGTCAATAAGGTAAGGCAAATGATAGGCGTCCGTAAGTTCATTATTTAAAAGATTGGTTAGGCAAAGAAACCTCAGGCAATATCTGTGCCAAGGTTTTAATCCACGTTCTTTTGTACTTTTACTCACTAATATAAACCAACGCGCCATGAAAACGAAACTTCTACTGTTTCTTTCTCTCTTTCTTTTTGTAAGCAATTGTTTTGGGCAGATTACTTTTCAGAAAACCATCGTAGCTTACACTTATAGTTACGCAGGAGCTGTTCAGCAAACAAATGATGGTGGTTATATTATATCTGGTATTGCTAGCCCTCCTTGTAATTACTGTAGTTATGCATATCTTATTAAAACAAACAATCAGGGTGATACTCTTTGGACGAAAATCTTTATAGGAGATTCCCTCCTTGCACAGTATTTTTTGGTTCAGCAAACAACTGACAGAGGATATATTGTTGCAGGAACAATAGTTGTTTCTGATCAATATGCGCTTTACATCATCAAAACAGATTCTCTGGGTGATACTTTATGGACTAAAACTTATTATGGCGACGAAGCAAATTCTGTTCAGCAAACAACTGACGGCGGATATATTATTGCAGGCAATACTGTAAGTTTTGGAGCAGGTAATAATGATGTTTATTTAATTAAAACCAAGGCTAGCGGTGATACACTATGGACTAAAACTTATGGTGGAACTTTTAATGATTTTGGTGCTGACGTTCAGCAAACCACAGATAGTGGGTATATTATTACTGGCTTCACTAATAGTTTTGAAGGAGGAGGATATGACGTCTATTTGATCAAGACCAATACTAAAGGCGATACTCTTTGGACTAAAACGTATGGCGGAACAGATAACGATTACGGCCAGTCTGTGAAACAAACCGCAGATGGTGGTTTTATTATTGTAGGGAATACAAATAGCTTTGGTTCTTTGCAAGCCAATGGTAAGCTTTATTTAATTAAAACAGATGTTAATGGAAATAGTAACTGCAATGAGAACATTACTCAAACTATTGTTGGTTCAACTGCTACACATGTTGGCAGCACCCATACTATTGTTGGAAGTGGTGGCACATCAAGTCCTACTGCCACCATCATTGGCAGCACAGGCAATGACAGCACTCTTTGTTTAACTGTTGGCATCAACGAACAAACCATCAACAATACCATCACCATCTATCCAAACCCGGCCACAGATCAATTAACAATAACCGGCAATTGGAAAAGCAAAGTTATGAAGCTAACAATATATAACATCCAAGGCAAGAAGCTGCTCTCTCTCCCCTTGGGGGAGGGCTGGGGTGGGGCTGTGAACTGTAAACCTTTCCCTTCCGGCATATACTTTGTAACCGTTGTCTTCGACGGTAAGCTCAGCCGAACCGCTGATGAAAAGCAGCAATGGGTGGGGAGGTTTGTTAAGGAATAGTCCTTTTCTATAAATAGTTCTCTTTTCTTTACCAAAACACGTCAGTGCTTTCATAGAACACGTCAGTGATCTCACGTTTCATGTCAGCCATCTCATAGCGTACGTCAGTGATCTCACAGATTACGTCAGCCATCTCATAGATCACGTCAGTCATCTTATAGTGTACGTCAGCCATCTCACAGATCACGTCAGTCATCTCATAGTGCACGTCAGCCATCTCACAGATCACGTCAGTCATCTCATAGTGTACGTCAGCCATCTCACAGATCACGTCAGCCATCTCACAGTGCACGTCAGGGAACTCGCGTTAACATGACACTTTTTAATATAATATCATTAAAAAAGCATACAAATTTGACGTTTGTGAGAAAAGTGCAAGAAAAGAGGCGAAAACGATCAAACCTGAATCCAAAAAGGCAGTTAAAATATAGTATTAAAACATTTCGAGGGATCCAACGAAAGGTTTTAATGCCGCAGAATGCGAACGGTCTTTTGCGGGTTATAAATAATAAGCACTGTGTAAATAATTCAATACATTAAATTAATATTACAAAAACAAATTAAGATGTTTAAAAAACCAATTACAGTTATTAAACTGCGTAGAAACCAGTACTTACTTATTATTCGACTTGCCAATCGCGTGACGGTTTCGCTTGCTTCAAATTTAAATTTTTTAACCCCCAATCCGGCTCTGGTGGCTGTTTTGGCGGCTATTGCAAATTTGCAGACAGCCATTACTGCCTGGGGACCTCCGGGAAATCGCGGTTCGCATGCCGATCTTGTTAACCTGCGTGCTTGCTCTACTACGCTTTACAACATGCTATCTTCATTAGCCGGTTATGTGCAAACTACTGCACAAACTCTTGCGGGTAGTGACTATATGCTAATGGCAACAATTATCAGCTCGAGTGGCTTTGGAATGAAGAATGTGCCAACACCGCAAGGGTTGCTGCAGCCGGTTGAGAATTTCCGTCAGTTGCTTACACGTACGCTCGCGCCAAACAAAGCGAAGCTAAAGTGGAATCAGCCCCTGGGCGTGACTTCTAACAACAATGTAAAAAGTTACAGCGTTAGAATGAGTACAACGGCTGACTTCAGCACTGCTGTTCAAATTGCCGACATCACGCAGAATACGTTCACTGACACCAACAGTACAGGTGGTGCGGTGGTGCGATTTTATTGGATCGTAGCTTTAGGGGCAGCCGGTGCAGGTGCACCGTCAAGTCCGATAGTAGTTAACCTGGCCGCAGTTTAAGCCAAGGCTGTTAAACAGATTAAAGCCCTCCTGTAATATATACGGGAGGGCTTTTTTTATTTTTACAAATGCGGGGCTTATGTTCTTAATATATATTGAATTAAAAACTCAATCTTTAAACTTAAAATATACAAAGAGCCTGCCGAAGTTCTTACTATCGTTTACCACCCGGTGATAAAGCGGCTTAATGTGCGGAAGCTGCAGAAAGCGGTTTACTTTTTTTCTTAACTGCCCGCTTCCCTTGCCGGGAATAATTTCCACTTCGTGAATCTTTTTATCAATAGCCTCTTCAAAGGCATCTTGCAGAGCTTTGTCAATGGCTTTGCTGTCATTGTATATGTCATGCAGGTCAAGTTTAATTCTGCCCATAGGAAATGATTATGTATCTTCAGTATATTCGCAACCCAAAATAGACATTAGATGTGAGATATGAGACGTGAGACAAAAATCCCATGTCTCACATCTCATATCTCACGTCTCATATCTCAATTATGCCCAAGATACTGATTATAGATGATGAGAAAGTCATTCGCAGCGCGCTGAAGGATATTCTTCTATACGAAAAGTTTGAAGTGGAAGAAGCCGTTGATGGTGCAGAAGGCTTGAAGAAGGCAGAGACAGGTAAGTTCGATCTCGTGCTATGCGACATTAAAATGCCGAAGATGGATGGCATGGAAGTGCTTTTAAAGCTACAGGAGATAGATGCGGACCTGCCTGTGGTGATGATCTCAGGACACGGCAATACGGATACTGCGGTTGAAGCAATCAAGAAGGGTGCTTTTGATTACATTGCTAAGCCTCCTGATCTCAATCGTCTTCTTATTACCGTGCGCAATGCGCTGGACAGGAATAATCTTGTTGCGGAAACAAAAACACTACGCAAGAAAATATTTAAAACGCGGGAGATGATCGGAGATTCTGCTTCGATGAAACAGATTAAGGAGATGATAAACCGTGTGGCACCAACAGAAGCGCGTGTATTAATCACAGGCAGCAACGGAACAGGAAAAGAATTAGTGGCAAGATGGATTCATGAGAAGAGCAACCGTGCTGCCGGTGTGTTAGTAGAGGTGAACTGCGCAGCCATTCCTTCTGAGTTGATTGAAAGCGAACTGTTCGGTCATGAGAAGGGAGCGTTTACTTCTGCTATCAAACAACGTATCGGTAAATTTGAACAAGCTAATCAGGGCACACTGTTCCTTGATGAAATCGGAGATATGAGCTTATCTGCGCAGGCAAAAGTGCTTCGCGCTTTGCAGGAAAATAAAATAACAAGAGTTGGAGGGGAAAAGGAGATCAATGTAAATCCTCGCGTTGTTGCCGCAACTAATAAGGATTTGAAGAAAGAGATAGAGAAAGGAAATTTCAGAGAAGATTTATATCATCGCCTCAGCGTTATTCTAATTCATGTTCCTTCGTTGAATGAACGCAAAGATGATATTCCGTTATTAGCGGAAGCGTTTCTGAAAGAAATATGTGAGGACTATGGAATGCCTTTAAAGACTTATACTGCAGAAGCTTTAAAAGAATTGCAGAAGATGACATGGACAGGAAATATCCGTGAGCTTCGCAACGTGGTGGAGCGCTTAGTTATTCTATGTGATAAGAAAATAACAGACAAGGATGTGAAGATGTTTGCAATATCTGCATTAGCCTAATCTACGAATAACGAATTGATACGAATTTACGAATAGCGCGATTCGCCAAATTCGTAAGTGTTCATTATTCGAACAATAATATATAAACGAAAAATGGCAAAGAAAATTAAAAGCATAAAGAAGTTCAGCGCGCATTACAAGTCATTCAATTTCGCAAGCCCTGATTTGAAGAGCGAAGATGAATTTCTTGAAACGGAAATTCTGCAGGATGTAAACGGCAATATTACACAGGAGATAAAATATGCTGAAGATGGTTCTGTGGAGGAACGTAATACGTATAAATATCACGCCAACGGAAAGTTGTTGGAACATGTACTTCATTACGAAGTGGACGACGTAACCGAAAAAAGAATATTGAAGCGCGATGATTCAGGCAAACTTCTCGAAGAGCAGAAGTTTTATGGAGATGATTCAGGTGAGAAGACGGAATATTTTTACGATGACAAAGGAAATGTTGTCGAGCGAAAGTATTATGACGAGGAGGGTGTGTTCCAATCGAGTGAAACTTTTGCGTATGATGAAAATGGAAGCATATCGGAGCATAGTAAATTCGGAATAGATGGAAAATTGGAGGAACGCAATAGCTTTCACAACAACCAGGCAGAACATTTTATTGAAGAGCATGATTATGATGGAACCGGAAAGCTGGTAAGTAAAACAACCATCCGCTTTGATGATAAAGGGAAAGAGCTATCGTCTTTACAAACGAATGCTGAAGGCGCTTTGATTACAAGCGTTCAAAATGTGTTTGATGAAAAAGGGAACGTAATTGAAAAGCATTACAAGGATTTTTACTCCAAGATTCTGCGTTATGAATACGATGAAAAGAACCGGCAGGTAAGCAATGAACTGCTTGATGCCAATGGCATGCTACTGCGCAAGAATATGTATGAATACGATGAGGATGATAACATCGTATCGGAACAATTCTATGAAATGGACACAACACGTGGTGGCAGAGACACGCAGAAGGGAAGCAGGTATGAGTATGGATTCTATGTATAAGTAAGGATCCGACTAATATCTCCTTTGTTAATAAATGATTTTGAAGGCAGTTGCAGAATCCTTTACTCTTTCCTACTTTTGGGGTTACCATTACATAATTAATTCTAAATTAATATTAATCTAAAAATCAATCAAAATGAAAAAACTAAGTGTATTACTATCAGTAATGATGTTTGTCTGTTGTAGCGTATTCGCGCAAGACGCAACAAAAATGCAGCAGCCACCAAGCCCTGCTTCGCCTCCAATGCCGATGCATAAAATGAATGAAGCTATTTTTATGCAGCAAGGCAAAATGATGATGATCAAAGATGGCAAGTTGGTTGCAATGGACAAAGAAATGACTCTTGTCAATGGCACCAAAGTAATGACAGATGGAACTGTTATGATGAAGGATGGCACCAAAAAGACCATGAAAAACGGAGACAGGATTACTATGGATGGTAAAATGATTGAGGGAAGAACTACGGTGGCGCCTCCTCAACCGATGGAGAAAAAATAAGATAATAAGATGATAAAATAAACCCGATTGGGTTTTGAATTTGTATCGTCCTGAGAAAGGTTGACCGTTTTTGGTACAGAAAGATTGCCTAAAAACCTCAAACATTCTTCAAAA
>PLYJ01000022.1 GCA_003151745.1 Bacteroidota bacterium | reverse complement strand
TTTTGTCATTAAATGATAACGTTAAGGTATCAATAACCTACGAATACGAATCCCGTACGTACGCATACGCGTCAACCTAATTTTATTTTTTGCACGAAAGTTTTCCTATCGCAACGCTTAAATCATTAGCGCAGTATGTGCAGAACACCGCACAGACAGCAGCAGGCAGTGATTATGTACTGGTGGGCAACATCATCGTCACCAGTGGCTACCAGTTGGCTAATACGAGGACGCCGCAGGGCATTCTTCAGATGGTGCAGGGCTTCCACAACTTCGTTACGCGTAAGATTAACACTAACCAGGTGAAGCTGAAATGGAAGAAGCCATTGAATACTACTTCTGCCGGCAATGTGAAAAGCTACAACATCATGAGGGGAACGACTTCTGTTTTCTCTGCCGCCGTGCAAGTTACCACGACTACCAAGACTTCGTTTACTGACACGAATGATGGAACAGCACCTGTAACATGGTTCTATTGGATTGTGCCTGTTAACACTGCCGGTGATGGTGTTGTGAGTGATGTAGTGAATGTGATTGTACCGAACGCTTAAATACGATTGTCATTGCGAGGAGCCCCGCACAAGCGGGATAAACTCCACGACGAAGCAATCCCCAACTTATAGCGAGGGATTGCTTCGCTTTGCTCGCAATGACGAGTAACTTAAAATCTCTGCCCTGTAAGGCAGGGTTTTTTGTTTTAAATCCATGCAGCGTGCTTTTACGCCTTCAAAATCTCCCTCGCTATCACCATCTTCTGTATTTCGGAAGTGCCTTCGCCAATGGTGCATAACTTGGAATCACGATAAAATTTTTCAACGGGGAAGTCCTTTGTATAGCCATATCCGCCAAAGATTTGCACGGCATCCGTAGAGATCTGCACGCAAATTTCAGAAGCATAATATTTAGCGAAAGCGCTTTGCTTGGTGCATTTTTGATGCCTGTTTTTAAGATCAGCAGCCTGCAAAATCAAAAGCTCTGCGGCTTCTATTTTAGTAATCATGTCAGCCAGCTTAAAACTGATTGCCTGGAATTCAGAAATCGCCTTGCCGAATTGCTTACGTTCTTTTGAATATTTAAGGGAAGCTTCATACGCACCTTTTGCCATGCCGAGTGCAAGCGAAGCAATGGAAATTCTTCCTCCATCCAGCACCTTCATGGCCTGTATAAAGCCTTCGCCCTCCTCTCCTATCATCTGGCTTTGATGAATGCGGCAATCTTCAAAGATCATTTCGCAAGTCTCAGAAGCTCTCATGCCCAGCTTGTTTTCCTTCTTCCCTCCCCTGAATCCTTTTGTTCCTTTCTCAACGATAAAGGCGGAGATGCCGCGCGTGTCAAGCGGCTCACGTGTTCTGACAAGTACAACTGCAACATCACCGCTGATGCCATGTGTTATCCAGTTCTTTGCCCCGTTGATGATCCAATGGTCGCCATCCTTTTTTGCAGTGCATTGCATACGCATAGCATCGGAACCGGTGTTTGCTTCCGTTAATCCCCATGCTCCTATCCACTGAGCAGATGCGAGTTTGGGGAGATATTTTTTCTTTTGCTCTTCATTTGCAAACTGCATGATATGGCCTGTGCAAAGAGAATTATGCGCAGCCATGGAAAGTCCGATTGAGCCGCACACTTTTGATATTTCAACGATAGCGGTTACATATTCAAAGTAACCCAACCCTGAACCACTGTATTCTTCAGGTACAAGAATGCCCATCAAGCCAAGTTCTCCCATCTTTTTAAAAACTTCAACAGGGAAAGTCTGTGCTTCGTCCCACTTCATCATATCGGGTCTTATGTGCTTATCTGCAAACTTCTTTGCTGTTTCTGCAATGAGCTGTTGATTTTCTGTAGTTGAAAAATCCATTTTTTATTTGATTACCCCGATTAGTATTTTAAAAAGTTTGCAGTTTACAATGTGCAATTGGCAAAACCGCTTCGATCGAAGCTTTTGCCAACTGCCATTTGCCAACTTCATTTTATTAACTGTATTTTATTAATGCAATTATCTGATCTGAATATTTTTTTAACTGATGCCGCCCTTTCAAAAATTCAAGCTCGATGAGGAAAGAAAAACCGGTCACCAGGCCACCTTGTTTTTTAATCAACTCCGCCGTAGCACCTGCTGTGCCTCCCGTAGCAAGCAAATCATCATGAATAAGAATGTTCTGACCTGCCTTCACTGCGTCTTTATGCATTTCAATAGTAGCAGATCCGTATTCCAAATCATAGGAATGTGACACTGTTTCATAGGGCAGCCTGCCTTGCTTGCGAACAGGAATAAAAGGCACTTCAAACTTTTGCGCCAGCATCATGCCAAAGAGAAAGCCGCGGCTCTCTACTCCTACCACTGCTTCCACAGGACGCTCAATAAATTTTTGAAACAAGGCATCTGTCACTTCAAGACACAAGCTATGATCGAGCAGTATGGGAGTGATGTCTTTAAACAAGATGCCCGGCTTCGGAAAATCCTTTACATCACGAATTGCCCGCTTTAGTCTCTCCTCAACAGACATGGTTAATGCTTCTGTCATTCAATTTTAAAATAGGGTGCAATTTTACGGTAAAGTTCCCCATCCACCAAAGGTATCTTCTGAACATCAGCGAGAACCTTAAAAGCGCCGTGCTGTATTCTGTAGTTGATAAGAAGGTTGGCAAGCTTATAATTAAGATAAGGATGCGATTTCAGTTCATTGAAAGTAGCGGTATTAATATTAATCCTGTTTATATTGTTGCTGTCTGCAATATATACATGCACGGAAATAGCGTTGAACAATGAATCATTCAATCCCCACACTTCATGCAATTGACTAATATTATGAAACCCTCCAAGCTTCGTTCTATACTTTACTATTCTATTAGCATACGAAGTACCTATTCCCCGAAGCCTCATTAATTCTATCGTGTCGGCAGTACCAACATCTATTCTTAAATTATCATTAGAAGCTTTGGATGGAAATTTATTTTCATAAGCGGGTTTCTGTTGCGGTTTCTCTCTTGCAGGAATTACAATAAATGGTTCAATCCGTTTATAATCTCCCTCAGTGATGGAATAAATCTTCTTCACATCTTCTTTAGAATAGAACTTTCCGCCTTTTGCTTCATAATTCTTTATCACATGAATTTGCTTATCGGAAAAGCCAAGCCGTTTCCAGTCTTCTTTGGGCAAGCCGTTAGGATTAAAATTGAAAAGTTCAGCCTCCCTCTTTTCCTGGTTCCTTGAGTAGCCTGACATTTCAGGAATAGACATGTTTCTATATTCACTTTCACCCGAATCTGAATCCGCTTTCTTAGAGGCTAGAAAATCATTTATTTCCTTATTAAATTTCGAAAAATTTGTTGGAGAATTGTTTTGTGGCCAATATTCAATTGCCAGCTTAGTCAACACGAGAATGAAAAAAATGAGTATTACAGCAAAGAGCCCGCGCCTTTCCTGTCTCGAAAAGGAAAAATAGTCCTTTAGTGTTTCTTTGAAGTAATTCTTTTTTCCTTTCAGCATCATTGTAAATTATTACAAATGGAACACGGATTATTATGATGATAATGATTTTCGCGGATAAAATCATTATCAATCTTAATCATCATAATAATCCGCGTTCTAATTTAGAATTTCTCCAACTGACTTTTAATAAGGTTCAATCCCTCAAGGAAACTCTTCGGATGATAATCCAGATCATGCTTTGCCTTGGTGAGAATAAAACCCGTTACAGGCGGGCGTTTTGCCGGCTGATTCAATTGTGCAGAAGTAACAGAATTGATATGTGATGCATCTAATCCAAAAAAATCGGCAACAATCTTTGCAATATCAATAATGCTCATCAATTCTTTTCCGCTTACATGATAGATGCCGGTTGCCTTCTTCAAGGCAGCATTAATACATGCCCCAGCGAGGTCTTCTGCCAAAGTAGGCGAACGAAACTGATCGGATATTACATTGATCTTTTGTTTCTTTTCAAGATTATTCTTTACCCAAAGCACCAGGTTCGAACGGCTGTTATCATCCACCACCCCATAAATAATGATGGTACGGATGATTGTCCATTTTATTTTACTCTTAATAAGTAGTTGCTCTGAATCATATTTCGACTGAGCATAATAACTCTGTGGTTCCGGAGTATCCGTTTCTATATATGGGCCATTCTCCCCGTTAAAGACAAAATCGGTGGAAAGGTGAATCAAATGAGCGTTGTATTTCTCACAACTCTTTATCAGGTATTCAACAGCCTCCACATTCAACTTCTTACATTCACCGCGCTTTGTTTCGCAGGCATCCACATTGGTGAATGCAGCAGTATTAATGACAGCATCAGGCTGATGCTTTTTGAAAATGGCTTCTACCTCCGACTCATTCGTGATGTCAAGCGATTCATAAATATAACCATCCTTAAGCTGCGTCCGGTTCGCACCCTTTGAAGTTGCGATAAGCTGAATATTACTTTTACCATGACAGACATAAATGATCTTTTGCCCAGTCATGCCGTTGCTGCCTGTTATTAATATCTTCATCTTCTATTTTAACGATTAAGAATCGCCGCAAATTCGCAGATTAATTATCAAAGATGATTTGTAATCTGCGAATCTGCGGCTATAGCCGTATTTTGAAATTATTTCTTTAAACTTATTCACCCGCTCCTGTGTTCCGAGCACAAAAAGCTTGGCATCCTGCTGCATAATCGTATCGGGCGGAGGATTGATAACATATTCACCGGCTGCTGTTTTAAAGCCAATGACATTAGCTCCCGTTTTATTTCTAATCTCCAATTCTCGAATGGTTTTATTTTTCATTGACTCAGGCAACGAACTGAAAAGAATCTCCTCAAGCTTAATATTAATGGTTCCTGTAATGTGATCAATGAATTCCAATACATCAGGCTTCACCACCAACGAAGCCATGTGCGTGCCGCCAATATTATCGGGCATGATCACGTTATTAGCTCGTGCCCTTTTCAGCTTGTTTTCAGATGCATCTTCTGATGCACGGCTGATGATCTTTAATGCGGGATTCATTTCGCGTGCAGTGAGCACTACAAATACATTTGCAGCATCATTAGGCAAAGCAGTAATCAGCGCTCTTGCCCGTTTAATACCTGCAGCCAGCAATACTTCATCCTGCGTTGCATCTCCCTCAATGAAAAGAACATCCCCCTCTTCATGCATCTGAGAAATGAGCAGAGGGCTTTGCTCAATTGCAACAAAAGGCTCATTTTGTGAGTGAAGCTGGTCGCAGGCTTGCTTTCCGTTGCGTCCGTAACCGCAAACTATTATGTGGTTATTAAGTTTTTGTATTTCCCTGTTCACCTTGTAATGTTTAAAATATGTTTGAAACTCGCCTTCCACAATGTGAGTCGTAATCACAGAAATGGAGTACGCGAAAGTACCGATACTAAAAATAATAAGAAAGGAAGTGAATATTTTTCCAACATCAGATAACGGTCTTCCTTCAGCAAAGCCAACTGTAGCCACTGTATTGATCGTCATGAAAAAGGCATTGAGAAAAGAATAATGCTCTATCATCATGAAACTGCTCACTCCAACAAGCAAAACAACCAATATCAGGCCACCTGCGATGTAAAGCTTTTTGAAATAGTGGAAATGATCAATTGAAATCATCCTATCAGAGATTCATTGTTTGAAGCAGGCAGCTTTTATTCTTTCGGACAAATATACAGAAGTAGGATACCACAAAGCAATAAATACCCCCCGCAGTGCAGAGGCATTTTCCCTTATTAAATAAAAGTTGTGTGATCTATTCCACAATTATTTTTGCCTTCTTATTCAGTTCACCTGAAGTAAGTGAAACAATATATATGCCGCCGACAAAGTTGAGATTAAGTTCCACAACGTTATTGCCCATGTCAGCTTTTTTCATCTCATCCATTACCAATCGTCCAGTCATATCAAAAATCTTTAATGAATAATCATTTTCATCCGGGCTGTTAAATACTACATTTAACACCTCGTGTGCAGGATTAGGATAAAATACAGCATTAAAATCATACCTATCAGAAGCCACCCTTGTTGTATCCATTATCCTGCATGCAACACTTAAAAATATGGATGCCGTGCCACCGGTTCCGCATCCGTTCACGGCAAACACAGTTAAATTACCGCTTCCGCTTCCTGTTGTAATGGCGATGGTGTCCGTACCTTGTCCGCTAATGATGGTGGTGCCTGCAGGAACGCTCCAGACATACGAAGCAGCACCCGGAATAGCATCCACCCAATAGAGGTTAAATTCTCTTTTGCATGGATTGTGATCACCATATATAACGGCCGGAGTGGCAGGAACGGAGGTGATTGTCACGCTTGCTGATGAACTGTTGCCACAGCCGTTCACAGCAATCACGCTAAGGGAATTTGTTACCCGTGAGCTGCCAAACTTAACCGAAATGGAAGTAGTACCCTGCCCGCTTATAATGGTGGAGCCTGCCAGAGGTGTCCATGTATATGAAACGGCGCCTGCTACAGGAGCTATGCTATAATTCTGTGTGGTATTAACACACACGCCTGTTATTGGCCCGATGATGCCGCCCGGTTTATTAGGAACAGTAACTACTGTGATGGATGACGCAGCACTGTTAGAGCAGCCGTTTACGTTTGTATAAGAATACGTGAGTGGATAGACACTTGTACCGCCTGTTTTAACCGGATCGAAGCTGGAACCGGTTACTCCTGCGCCACTATATATACCTCCTGCAGGGCTTCCGCCGTTCAGGGTAATGACACCCGCATTCAGGCAGGCAGGGCCGGGAGCGCTGAAGGTTACAACGGGTAAAGGATTAACCGTGACATTGGTATTGGCGCTTGCCTTGCAGCCGTTTCCGTCTGTCCCTGTCACAGCGTATGCGCCTGTGGTGTTTACATTAATCTCGAGACCGTTTTGGTTGGTGCTCCATATATAGGTTGCAGCACCTCCGGCTAACAGCGTTACCGAACCACCCTGGCATAAGCTGGCGCTGCTTAAAGGCGCAATGCTGACAACGGGCAGAGGATAAACCGTTACATAAACCAGGACACTTAGCTGGCAACCGGACGAATTGGTGCCGGTAACACTATATAGTCCGTTTGATTTTACTTTGAGAGAAGACCCTGTTGTCCCCGTATTCCATATATAGATACCTGCTCCACCGGCAGTAAGAGTTACAGAGTCGCCCTGACAGAAGGATGTTGATCCGCTTGGAACAACCGTAACGTTGGGAGGGCTGCCGCTGCCCACGTCAACTGAAGAAGCACCCTTGCAGCCGTTTACATCCGTGACCACAACGGAATAATGTCCCGGTGCACCAACGGAATAACAGGGTGAAGTAAAGCCTGAGTTCCATAAATATGTTAAAGACGATCCTGTACTTGTAGCGCATATATTTCCACTCTGTCCTTCGCATATCGAAAGAGGGTTAATACTAACCATTGGATTTGCATATACAGTGATGGAAGTGCCTGCACTAGAAGCACTGCATTGGTTTCCATTGATGCCAATAACAGAATATATTCCGGCTGTACTGACAGTGATAGAAGAAGTTGTGGCTCCTGTGCTCCATAAATAACTGTTGCCACCGCTTGCTAAAAGCTTAGCAGAATTGCCCTGGCAGAAAGCGGCTGTGGAATTAGTTACCCCTCCTCCTAATGAAATATTGATGACAGGATTTGGGTTCACCGTGATGGAAGTGCCTGCGCTGGCTCCATTACACTGGTTGCCATTGGTACCGATAACAGAATATATACCGGTTTTGCTAACAACTATCGAAGAAGTGGTTGCGCCTGTGCTCCACAGATAACTGATGCCGCCGCTGGCAGTAAGCGTTGCAGCATTGCCTTCGCAGAATGTATTGGGTCCTCCTCCTAAGGAAATATTGATGACAGGGTTTGGATTTACGGTGATGGAAGTGCCCGCACTGGCTGCATTACACTGATTGCCATTGGTGCCGATAACGGAATAGACTCCTGTAGTGTTGACAACAATAGAAGAAGTGGTTGCGCCAGTGCTCCATAGATAACTGATGCCGCCGCTGCCAGTAAGCGTTGCAGAATTGCCTTCGCAGAATGTATTGGGTCCTCCTTCTAATGAAATATTAATGTTAGTATTTGGATTCACCGTAATAGAAGTGCCTGCACTTGCTGCGTTACACTGGTTGCCATTAGTGCCAATAACGGAATAGATGCCGGTAGTATTGACAACAATAGAAGAAGTAGTAGCGCCTGTGCTCCACAGATAACTAATACCTCCGCTTGCAGTAAGCGTAACAGAGTTACCCTCGCAGAAAGTATTCTGTCCTCCTCCTAATGAAATATTAATGTTAGGATTTGGATTCACCGTAATAGAAGTGCCCGCACTGGCAGCGTTACACTGGTTGCCATTAGTGCCGATAACGGAATAGATGCCGGTAGTATTGACAACAATAGAAGAAGTAGAAGCGCCTGTACTCCACAGATAGCTGATGCCGCCGCTTGCAGTAAGCGTCACGGAATTACCTTCACAGAATGTGTTTTGTCCTCCGCCTAATGAAATATTAATGACAGGATTTGGATTTACAGTGATAGAAGTGCCTGCGCTTGCTGCGTTACATTGATTACCGTTGGTGCCGATAACAGAATAGACACCTGTAGTATTAACAACTATGGAAGAAGTGGTTGCGCCCGTGCTCCATAAATAGCTTAATCCTCCGCTGGCAGTAAGCGTTACGGAATTACCCTCGCAAAATGTATTCTGTCCTCCGCCCAATGAAATATTAATGTTAGGATTTGGATTTACCGTGATGGAAGTGCCCGCACTGGCAGCATTACACTGATTGCCATTGGTTCCGATAACAGAATATATACCGGTTTTGCTAACAACAATGGAAGAAGTGGTTGCGCCCGTGCTCCACAGATAACTGATGCCACCACTTGCAGTAAGCGTTACAAAATTACCTTCACAGAAAGTATTTTGTCCTCCTCCCAATGAAATATTGATGGTAGGATTTGGATTTACGGTGATGGAAGTGCCTGCACTGGCAGTATGACACTGATTACCGTTCGTTCCGACAACGGAATAGACCCCTGTAGCATTTACAACAATAGAAGAAGTGGTTGCGCCAGTGCTCCATATATAGCTCAATCCACCGCTTGCAGTAAGTGTTACGGAATTACCTTCGCAGAATGTATCCTGTCCTCCACCCAGTGAAATATTGATATTAGGGTTTGGATTTACGGTAATAGAAGTGCCTGCACTGACTGCATTACATTGATTGCCGTTGGTGCCAATAACAGAATATATACCAGTTTTACTAACGACAATAGAAGAAGTGGTGGCACCTGTGCTCCACAGATAGCTGATGCCACCACTTGCAGTAAGCCTTACAGAATTACCTTCACAGAAAGTATTTTGTCCTCCTCCTAAGGAAATATTTATAGTAGGATTTGGATTTACCGTGATGGAAGTACCTGCGCTGGCAGCATTACATTGGTTGCCATTGGTTCCGATAACGGAATATATACCCGTTTTGTTAACGACAATAGAAGAAGTTGTTGCACGTGTGCTCCATAAATAACTGATACCGCCGCTTGCAGTAAGCGTTACAGAATTACCTTCACAGAAAGTATTTTGTCCTCCTCCCAATGAAATATTGATGGTAGGATTTGGATTTACGGTGATGGAAGTGCCTGCACTGGCAGCGTTACATTGATTGCCATTGGTGCCGATCACTGAATAGACTCCTGTTGTATTGACAACAATAGAAGAAGTCGTTGCGCCTGTGCTCCATAAATAACTAATGCCACCACTTGCATTAAGCGTTACTGAGTTACCCTCGCAGAAAGTATTCTGTCCTCCGCCTAATGAAATATTGATGGTGGGGTTTGGATTCACCGTGATGGAAGTGCCCGCACTGGCAGCATTACATTGATTACCATTCGAGCCAATCACAGAATATATGCCTGTTGTGCTAACGCTGATAGAAGATGTAGTAGCGCCCGTGCTCCACAGATAGCTAATGCCACCGCTTGCTGAAAGTGTAACAGAATTACCCTGGCAGAAAGTATTGGAATTTCCTCCTAAAGAAATATTGATATTGGGATTTGAATTTACTGTTACTGACGTGCCTGCACTGGCCGTGCTGCAGCCGTTTCCATTCTTTCCGGTAACGGAATAAATTCCTGAAGCACCAACACTGATAGAAGAGGTAGTGGCGCCGTTGCTCCACAAATAACTTGTAGCTCCGCTTGCACTAAGTGTAACCGAGCCACCTTCACAGAATGTTGTTGGGTCGCCTAGTGATATGTTTATTGAAGGATTTGGATTTACCGTTACTGTTGTGCCTGCACTTGTAGCGTTGCAGCTTTTTGCATCCGTTCCTTTAACAGTATAGTTTCCTTGAGCACTTACTATAATGGAAGATGCGGTAGCACCTGTACTCCACAGATAGCTTACACCACCGCTTGCACTTAATGTTACAGAACCACCCTGACAAAATGTCAAACCACCGTTAGCCGTAATATTAACTGTTGGCGGTGTATTGTTCAATGTTACTATTGCTGTATCAGTGGCAACGCAACCATTGGATGCTTTTGAAACTGTCAGTACATATATGCCTGCAGCATTTACAACAGGGTTGGTAGTATTAGCACCGGAAACAATATTTCCACCGCCGCTGGCAGCCCAACTATACGTTACTCCGGATGTGGTGGAAGAACCGGTTAATGAAATCTGCGGGCCTGTCACACACGTGATGATTGCATCCTGCCCTGCATTTGCATTCGTAGTATTGTTGATGGCAACAGTATCCTTAACCTGTACCGAACAGTTATTGGAATCCTTAATAGTTACTGTATATATGCCTTGAGCAACTGCTGAAATAGAAGAGGTTATTGCTCCGTTACTCCATAAATAGGTGTAAGGAGCCACACCACCGCTTACAGAAACTGCTGCGCTACCATCACTAAGAACACAGGTTGCAGGGATTGAAGCTTTGGTAGCTGAAATCGCTGTCACGGTCTGTGTTATACTAAACGTTGACGAAACCGTACAACCAGCACCATCCGTAACCGTTACTTTATAACTGCCGGGCGACAGGTTAGATATTGTAGAAGTAGTTGCTCCGTTTGCCCATGCATAATGATAAGGAGCAGTACCGTTGGTGGGATTAGCTGTAATATATCCGTTGTTACTGCCAAAGCAGCTTACATTATTAACTGTAGCGGGGACAATCAATGTTGATACGGTAACAGTTTGGCCGGATGCATCTGCCAGCACACAAGCATCACCATGGATGATACGTCTGAAATACGTTTTCTTGAATATAGGTCCAATCAATGACCCGGCAAGGTTTTGCGTGGTAGCGTTATTGATATCTGTCCAATTAATGCTGTCGGTGCTGGACTGCCATTCATACGAAGCAGCAGAACCATAATTAACAGGATACGTTGATATCACGCTGTTGCGGCTGATATTAGGTAAAGAATAAGTAGGTACAGAACCTGAAAGACCTGATGGTACTCCTCCTGAACAAACCGACTGATTACCCGAAATTGTATTTCCTAAAAGATCAGGAGGATTTGCCCAAACCACAAGACCGGGTTCATATACTGAAGAGGAGCTTGTCCTGGTGGTGGTAATAGCACCTTGTGTCAGCGGGATGTCATTTGATTCAGACGTGACAATGGTGTATATACGACAATTGGAAAATTTAATGCCGCGCTCTCCTACAGGATCATAATCATCCTGGGTACCGCCGTAAT
This sequence comes from Bacteroidota bacterium, assembly GCA_003151745.1. GTDB lineage: Bacteria > Bacteroidota > Bacteroidia > AKYH767-A > 2013-40CM-41-45 > PALSA-967. The sequence continues at coordinate 2,687 of PLYJ01000022.1, read as the reverse complement.
AGGTACTGTAATCAAGCGAGTCCAAATCAGAACGCAGCTTAGTAAATGTTTTATCATTGTTGCTGCCGCTACCCGTCAGATTCAAGGCCGACTGAAGTGCATCGGCGGTGACAGGGAAATTCGTGCTGTTTGAATAACCAAAGATATATACATCGTTATTTAAATCCACATTCAGGCCCATCATATTCACTTCATTGTTAGACCCGCCGAGGTAGGTTGACATATTGAAGTTTTGACTGGTATCCATGCGCACCACGAAAAAGTCGTTGGTGCCGCCGCCATACGTCTTATTATAAACACCTAACGAAGAAATGTTCGATGAATTTAAACCGCCCGTAATTCCACCAAAGTAAATTTTGCTCTGGGTAGTATTAAACTCCATACATAAAATGGCGCTGCTTTTACTGGAAGCAGATTTAAAATAAGAAGACCATATCGTTGAGCCGGAAGAATTTAATTTCTGAAGAAATCCGTCCTGGCTGCCACCCAAGCCTCCTGCCTGTCGGGGATTGGTTGTAGGAAAGTTACCTGAAGCAGTCTGACCGGCAACGAATATGTCACCTGTCGTTTTATTTGTAAGCATGATGTTGGCCTAGTCATTCCCTGAGCCACCGTAATTTTTCATCCATGAAATAGCAGAAAGATCAGCATTGATCTTAAAAACAAGCACATCATTTCCGCCATTGTTTGTGTTGGAGGCTCCCGTACCCGGAAACAATGTTGCAAGGTTCGTGCTGGTCGTATATCCGCAGACAATTATATCTCCGGCAGAAGTGATTCTTAAATCATACGGATCATCGTTTCCGTTTCCTCCTACTACGGCAGCTTTGTATGAAGTGCCTGCAGTATTAAATTTTAAAACAAAAACATTATCCGTTGTTTGAGTGCGTTTGTCAATGCTGGCTCCTCCCCCATTAAAGGCTGTGCCTCCTATGAGGGGGAAATTCGAACTTTGCGTATAACCGACAACATATAAATTTCCATCGGGACCCTGTTCCATAGCATACGGATTATCGTCACCTGTTCCTCCGAGATAGGTTTGCCAAACGCGTGTGCCTGCACCGCCGATAGCGCCAGGCTCTGTATATTTTCCTAATTCAAGATCCGTTCCTGAGCCGCCAGCATACGCATTCTGAAATGCATTTACCGTTATCAGGCCCGTTCCTCCTATCTTGCCTGCTATATATATGGAACCGTCCGAAGGATCAACCCATATACAGTGACCATGGTTGACAGTGGTTGAATTATTGGTAATCCATGTTGCCCAACGCAAAGCAATGGGGTCTATAATAAGTGGTTGTGATGCATCGTAATTGCCCAGCGCAAAAGTCAATTCATTGTCGCCGGTGATCTTATATTTTGCGTGAATGGATTTCTGTTTTCCATTAATACGCTGATATGCGACGGGTGCCGGAAAGTCCATATCACCCACACTTGTTTTTAAAATGAGATGACCGTTTCTCTGCACAAGTATTTTGTCAATGCCATCAAACTTAAGAGCGATCTTTTTTTTGTCGAATCCGGGCTTGCACACAATATCGTATTCAAGCGTTCCTGTTGCCGAAGGATAGTAACGCACATCCACCTGATCATACACATTATTATACCAAAGCTCCTGGTAGTTGTTAACACTCAAAGCAGTCCCTTCCTGTCCGGCAGACAGCCTTGAATCATTCCCGGAGAGATAATTAAAAACATCAGCGTGCTTGTTCTTGCTTTCAATGCTCATGGAAGGAGAACTGCCAACGAAGTTCATCATCCAGCCGTGACCTTTAATGGCACCCTTAGCCGGTATATATAGTTGCCCGCTTTGCTTTGCTTTCTCCTCTGCCATTATCTCAGCATTGTGTGCTGCAACAGATGTAGGGTCAAAAGTTCCTACCATCATTCCCTGCTTCGTGGCAAGCGCGTGGCCTAAAGGAAAATCAGCCTTATATATTACATGCCCGAGCCACTGACCTTTGTTTTCAGTGAAATAAATCTGCTTGTCGTAGTACTGCAGCATTTTTTGAATGTCAGCACTATTGTCAGGTGCGGCTTTACTTAACACAGCATTCGACAACGGATCTACGCTGCCATTTGCAGGTTCAGCACCTGAATTGACCTGTGCATAAATAGCCGTTGAATAAATCAGACTGCTTACTAAAAAAGCTGAAAGCTCTTTTTTAATGCCATAAATAAAGGAATGAGAAATTCTGTAGTTGTTCTGCATGACCGGGGTTAATTAGTTTTGCGAGATCAGTTTAATGGTATAACATGGCAATCTTAAAAAAGATACATAGGAAAGACTACTTTTTTATATAAAAAGTGGTATTTAGTAGGGCAGACTGTCTTAAAAATTGGGCGAATAAAGGATTTATAAAAAACATTAAACACCACCTATACAGATAACAGTTATCTGCATAGGTGCACCGCTTTTAGCAATTCCTGAAAATTTAAGGGATTTGTAAACAAGTTTAACAATTCTTAAACCACCTTACGAAAGGAATTCAATTACTTGTTAAATAGCATTAAATTTGATGATGTATCAAAACGATTGGTTTCAGAATAATTCTTTTCATCTACGAATAGGAATCACTACGAATATGCGAATGGGCTGCCGTTCGTAATTCGTACACCTGTCCCGAGCTATTCGTAATTCGTAAATTCGTATTCGTAGATTTTAATCGAGGTACTGTCTTAAAAAG
>PLYJ01000002.1:234-4424 GCA_003151745.1 Bacteroidota bacterium | reverse complement strand
CCACCGAAAACGAACAAATTCCCTTTGTGATCAGTCCATCCCACGCTGCCCATTCTGCCACCCGGCCTGTTTGTAGGGCTTGAAATGCCCTTCACTCCCCAGTTCCCAATTGGACTAGAAGTATTATCTCCTCCTTCCCAAGTCCACTGGTTTGAACTAACGCAATACATCCACAGATCATTCATCGTACCGGATATTGACGTAATGATGCCGCCAAACATCCAGAAGTTGCCGTTATTATCAACCCAAGCGCTACGGCTTTCATAGCGTCCTCCAGGACTATTGGTAGCATTAGTAACACACTTCGTTCCGTAAACACCCGGTGTATTGGAGTTGCTGCTTCCATTCATCCAAGTCCAGTTATTCGAAACCGGATTATAACGCCACAAATCGTTTTGAGGAGTAGTGCCGTCAACGAATCCACCAAACAACCAAAAATTCCCGCTGTTATCTTTCCAACTGCAATGAACCCATCTGTTCCCCGGCGTGTTTGCAGCATTTTCAGTACCCATAACGCCATAAATTCCGGCCTGACCCGTTGTGTTCGACCCCTTCATCCAAGTCCATGTATTAGACGCAATGTTATAACGCCATAAATCATTTAAAGCCACTCCTAACGCCGAAGTCGTGCCGCCCCAAAGCCAGAGATCACCGTTGTTATCAATCCATCGAGCCGCCGCCTCACAACGCGCAGGAGGATAATTAGTAATATTCGGAACCCCTTGCGCACCGTAGTTTCCTGAGTTACCGGCTGTATTTGAACCAGCAACCCACGTCCATATATTGCTGCTAATATTATACATCCAAAGATCATTATAACCGTTCAGCCCCGACTCACGGCCGCCAAACATCCAAAGGTTACCATTCAGATCAATCCATGATGCAGCGCCCCATCCACGGCACGGTGGTCGGTTTGATGCAGATGGAACACCACGCACACCATAGTTACCGGGATCACCCGGTGTATTTGTACCATTCATCCATATCCACATATTAGTAATGGGATTATATTCCCATAAGTCATTATGCGTTAAGTAAGATTCATCAGCCCCCCCATACATCCAAAAATTGCCATTAAGATCAGTCCATTCGCAGACCTCATAAAGAGCGGGAGGTTCATTCGAAGCATTTGGAACACCTTTAGTACCGAAGTTTCCTGACTGACCAGGTGTTGAACTGCCATGTATCCATGTCCACTGCCCCACCTGCCCAAAAGAAGCAGTAATGGATATATATAATATAACAAGGTATAGAATAAATTGTTTTTTCATCACATTAATTTGCAGCTATACAACTAAAACAAACTGCCTCTATCTATTCCTTTACAAATCTTTGAGTAGATACTCCGTACTCCGTTTTCATTTCGAGAAAATACACTCCTGAAGGAAGAGATGAAATATCAACGGCCTCACCCCGACCCTCTCCGAAGGAGAGGGAGGAAGAAAGCACTTTTTCTCCAATGACATTATATATATCTAAAGCAATGGATTGCTTTCCCGCACTTACGGGATTCGCAATGACAACTGTCAACTGATTTTTGGCGGGATTAGGATAGATAGAAAAATCCTTATTGAATGGTATTTCTTTAGCTGTTGTAATTACACCTGACAAAGCATTTTTCCAAACTCCTGCAGTATCAGTACCAGCAAAAATATTCGTTCCGCTTACAGCTAATGAAGTAATAGTGGAATCTGTCAAACCATTATTAACGGCAGTCCAGGTTGTCCCGGTATCGCTTGATAAAAATACACCGCCAGATGTCCCGGCAAAAATATTAGTTCCACTTACAGCGAATGAAGTAATTGGTTTACTAAACACATTACTCAGCGTCCAGCTTGCCCCGGTATCAGTGGATAAAAATACACGGCCGCCAAAAGCATTGAGCCCCGCAAAAATATTCGCTCCACATATAGCGAATGAAACCACTTGTCCAGGGAAAGTACTCCGCGACGTCCAGGTTGCCCCTGTATCAGTAGATAAAAGTATACCGCCGCCCAAAGTCGCTCCTAAAATAATCGTCCCGCTGGCAGCAATACAACTAATATAGGAACCATTAAAAGGGTTACTCCAATTTAACCCCGTATCAGTGGATAAGAATATACCGCCGCCACTACCTGTCCCTGCAAAAATATTCGTTCCGATTACAGCGAGTGAAACAATAGTGGTGTCTGTCAAACCATTATTAACTGCAGTCCAAGTTGTACCGGAATCGGTGGACAAAAACACACCGTTGGCTCCTGTACCAGCAAACATATTCGTTCCGATTACAGCGAGTGAAGTAATAGTGGTGTCTGTCAAACCATTATTAACTGCAGTCCAAGTTGTACCGGAATCGGTGGACAAAAACACACCGTTGGCTCCTGTACCAGCAAACATGTTTGTTCCGCTTACTGCAATGCAGGTAATCGGACTGGCACTATAAGGGCCATTTGTTCGCTGCCATTGGGCTTGCGTAAGGTTTATGCCGGCTACAAATGCGAGGAGGATTAGAATTACTTTTTTAAAATGATTACACCGATTTGGGCAAAGATTACACTGATTATCTTTTTCATGCGACCTAATCGGGATTGCATTTTTTCTTTTGGAATAAAATGTAGAGTTAGTCATTTTTAGTTCTTGGTTTTAATTATTTAAGTTTTCAATAATACACATCCCCGTTGCCCAATGTCGTTAAGTTAAGATATATTATAGCTCCTGATTAAAAAGATTCTTACAGAATGACAGTATAGGTATGACTGGACGGCAGGAGAAGAAGGAAGGGCGGCGTTGCCGCCCTTCCTTCTTCTCCTGCAAACTTATTAAGTAATGGGTCATTCTGTAAGAATCTTTTTGCATGTTGCTGAAAACTATCTTTTAGTTGCGAAGCCCCCGTCCCTTCGCCTACCCTCGAAATGCCCACGCACAAGGGGGAATGCGCACGGAAGTTGGGATTGCTTCGTTCCTCGCAATGACAAGCATCGGGGTGGTTTTTATTCCTTTATAAACCTTTTAGCATCTATGGAACTCTCCGTTTTCAATTGAAGAAAGTACATGCCTGCTGAGAGATTGCTGATGTCAAGGACCTCGCCCCGATCAGCCCCACCCCTGCCCTCCCCGAAGGGGAGGGAGTTGGAGAGCACGGTTTGGCTAAGCACATTAATGATAGAGATAACAGCGTTTCCACTAATGACTGAAGACGAGTAGTGAATGGTGAGTTGAGTGGAAGCAGGATTAGGAGAAAGAGAAAATAAATTACTAACGGTATAATTTTGAATACCCGCCACGATATTAATACCTACTGAAATAAAGCACCCGCTTTCATTATGTACGGCAACATTGTAATTGCCGCTATGCGTAATAACTAAGAAAGTATCTGTAGCGCCCGGAATAAGTGTCGTATTATCATACCATTGATAAGAAGTATAAGATGGATCTGTGCTGCAAAACAGCGTATCACCATGCTGCGTTATTACAGGCGTTGGCGGAGCAACAAACACTTTGACATAATTGATAAACGTAAGCGTGTCACTTCCGGCGCTATTGGAAACAATAAGCTTAGCATTAAAAGTACCAGCCGAATCATAACATATACCCTGAGGATTTTGAATGCTGCTTGACGAAGGAGTTGCGCCGGGAAAGCTCCATTGCCACGAAGTGGCACCCGCACTACGATCAGTATAGTTAATACATTGATTGGAACAGAATGTCGAGTCACTTGATTGAAAACCAGCAACAGGCCGAAGTTCAGCACACGAAGTAAATTTTGCTAGAAATGCATTCCCGGCATGATCCTTAATCCGCCAACTAAATGAACGAATAGTATCCTGAAAGCAATTTGGGGTGGCTAATCCCGAAGTGTCCCCAGCAGCGCCTGCTAAATACAAATACTCATTTCCTCCACTAGTATCCAGAGCAATAGGTGCATTAGTGCATGTTTGTGAGCCGCATCCATGCCAATATCCACTATAAAGAGTACCGCACTGACGGTTGCCCATGTCATCAAACTTTACCACGAACTGACACGTCCAACCAAGTGTATCGTCACGCATGTTCACTGTATCCTGAAAGCCGCCAGAGTAGAAAATGTTGGAAGGAGCGGCGAAGGAACCAACGATTATACCTGACAACCACACATCGCCCTTCGGACCAGTGGCAACGCCATAACCAGTAGTAGCAACATTACCAAAATAAGTACCCCAGAGGCGGTTGCC
>PLYJ01000002.1:0-200 GCA_003151745.1 Bacteroidota bacterium | reverse complement strand
GGCATCAAATTTTACAAGGAAGGCGGCAGTCTGAAGGGTGGTGGTTGGTACAAAAGTATTCTGAAACCCGTTCGCGGCGATGCCGGTGCTGTCAGTAGTATATCCAGTCATGAATACATTTCCGCCAGCATCAGTTGATACGCCATATCCAATGGTTACGTCATTTACTTCTTGCCCTCCGTAATAAGTAGCCCAGAGAC
>PLYJ01000023.1:234-3285 GCA_003151745.1 Bacteroidota bacterium | reverse complement strand
TCTAAAGATTGGGGTACACTACACTGTTTATGACGTTTGCGGAAAAGAGGAAGGCGTTATAGTTGATGCAAGACTTGAAAGCGGAACGCACAGCTTTGATTTTGATGCTGCCATGTATTCTAGCGGAGTTTATTTCTACAAGCTCATTTCAGAGGAGCAAACTTTGACGGGCAGGTTTATTATTCAGCATTGAGATTGCAGTGGAAAAGAGTAGCCGCAGATTCACAGATTTAATATTAGTAATCTGCGAATCTGCGGCTATCTTGTTTTTAAGAAAGAGAATAAAAGATCAGCTCTCTTTATTCTTCTTTTTCGCTTCCTGTATGGCGAAGCGCAATGCTTGTGCAGTCTTCTTAATTTCCTGAAGCGATTTGCGGGCGCGTGCACCTGCTGAAGCCACTCCTTTTTCAGTGAATTTTGTAATGTCTTCTTCCATTGAAGTGACAAGGTCTTTTAACTGTTGATACTCTTTCATGTGATTTAATTTAGTTATTTAATTAATTGATTTATTGATTGTTATTAATGATACTTGAAGATTAGTTTAGATCAGAAGGATGCAATTTTCTCGCTTGCATATTCGCCTGCTTTCAACTTCACGTTTGCTTTTCTGAAAGCGTCAATGGTGTATTCCACATCTGCAATGGTGTGAACGGCCGTTGGAATTACCCGCAATATAATAACCCCTTTAGGAACAACAGGATAAATGACTGCTGAGCAGAAGATGTCGAAGTTCTCGCGAAGGTCGTAAATAAGATTCGTTGCCTCTCCGAGCGAGCCTTTCATATATACAGGAGTAACGGGCGACTGTGTTTTGCCGATTTCAAAGCCTGCTTCTTTCAAACCATTCTGCAATGCGCGAACGATTTTCCAGAGATTGTCTTTTAATTGCGGTTGTGTGCGCAATAGTTCAAGCCGTTTTAGCGCGCCCATCACAAGCGGCATCGGCAGGCTCTTGGCAAATATCTGCGAACGCATGTTGTAACGAAGGTATTCCACGATCTGCTCATTGCTGGAAATAAACGCCCCGATGCTTGCCATTGATTTGGCAAACGTGCCGAAGTATATATCAATGCCGTCTTGCACTCCCTGTTCTTCGCCTGTGCCTGCGCCCGTCTTTCCCATCGTGCCGAAGCCATGTGCGTCATCCACAAAGAGGCGGAAGTTGAATTTATTTTTCAGCGCAATAATTTCTTTCAGTTTACCCTGCTCGCCGCTCATGCCGAACACGCCTTCCGTGATCACCAATATAGCGCCGCCCGTTTCTTCCACCATCCTGGTGGCGCGCTCCAACTGCTTTTCGCAGCTTTCAATATCATTATGCGGATAAACGAAACGCTTGCCCATGTGTAGCCTCACACCGTCAATGATGCAGGCATGGGCTTCACTGTCATACACAATCACGTCATGGCGGTCAACGAGGCAATCTATGGCGCTCACCATGCCCTGGTAACCGTAGTTTAAAAGAATAGTGTCTTCCTTGCTCATGAACGCAGAAAGCTCATTTTCCAACTGCTCATGTTCGTTGCTGTTGCCGCTCATCATGCGCGCACCCATGGGCGATGCAAGACCATATTTAGCTGATGCATCAGCATCTGCTTTTCTCACTTCAGGATGATTGGCAAGACCGAGATAATTATTCAGGCTCCATATCAACCGCTTTTTTCCGCGAAAAACCATGCGCGTGCCTATTTCTCCTTCCAGCTTAGGAAAGGTGAAATAGCCATGCGAATCCTTTGCATGTTGGCCAAGCGGCCCTCTGTTCTTTAATATTTTATCAAATAAATCCATGATGATGTGCTGTGATTTGAGGAGCAAAAGTAGGTATTTTGATTTAAAAGCAAATTTAAACGAATATCAAGGTGTAAATTAAATTAGACCTCTTTCATAATTCAATTTGTTTCACCGCTTAATATCAGAGAAATAATGTAATAAGGTTAGCATGCATGGCGTGCATATTTTTACTAAGGTTAAACCAAATAAGTGTGAGCGTCAAACCTTAGTAAAGAAATAATAGTTCAGAAATGCCAACCTTATTACCTTATTATCAATGAGATGCATCTAAATTTGATACTAGGTTATTGCCCAATTATGAAAGAAGTCTATTGTCACATATTAAAATCTCCGAAGGAGTCCGGAGTCCTTCGGACATCCCCAACCCTTCTCCTTGAGGAGAAGGGAGTGCAGAGATGTAAATTTTGTGTACCCCCCCTTCTCTTTAAGGAGAAGGGGACGGGGGATGAGGGTCTTTATAACCAACAATAGACTTCTTTCATAATTCAATCGGTTTCATAGCTTGATAACAGAGAAATAAGGTAATAAGGTTTGAGTGTGGGATGCGCATATTTTTACTAAGGTTAAAACAAATCGGTTCGAGTGATAAACCTTAATAAAAAAATAATAGTTCAAAAATAACAACCTTATTACCTTATTATCAATAAAATAGATTTAAATTTTAAGAATAAATAAAGCCCAATTATGAAAGAGGTCTAATACGACAATTTGGTTTACACCCGAATAGCCTGCATTGTCAGTTAGCTATTTTTTTAGCTGATACAGTTCGTAAAACAGACTCTCCATTCCAAAAATCATAGGAACTTTCAATAAAGGGTTGAGTGCTTTTAACAATGGTACGGGAACCTTTGATAAAGACGTGAATGCTTTCAACAAAGGGTTGCATGTTCTTATCAAAAGCATGTCTCCCTTCAATGAAAACATGAGTGCTTTCAGTAAAGGAGTGCATGTTCTTATCAAAAGCATATCACCCTTCAACGAAAACATGAGTGCTTTCAGTAAAGGAGTGCATGTTCTTATCAAAAGCATATCACCCTTCAACGAAAACATGAGTACTTTCAATAAAGGAGTGCATGTTCTTATCAAAAGCATATCACCCTTCGTTAAAGAGTGATATGTCTTTACTAAAGGCAGACATGCTTTTTGTGAAATTAGCGAAATTTTTAATGTTTTACAAAACCTATTGCGAATGCAGTCTTAAATTTAACGTGTTTTTAAAGTGTATAGAGAGGGGGTAGGGCAATGCCGTTAAGTTAAGGA
>PLYJ01000023.1:0-178 GCA_003151745.1 Bacteroidota bacterium | reverse complement strand
CTCTTAACTTAACGGCATTGGGGGGTAGGGAGTGTGTCGAAACTTGAATCTATATATTATCAACTAATGCCATTCACCCTTCACTATTCCCCATTCGTAAATTCGTAAAGATTTGTTATTCGTAGATGTAAGTTCGTACAGACCTGTCCCGCCTGTGCGCATAGCCGTCAACCTAAGA
>PLYJ01000069.1 GCA_003151745.1 Bacteroidota bacterium | reverse complement strand
TAGTTTAAACAAGACGCTAATGATACCAAATGAAAAAAATATTCCCGTCGTTATTCAAGCTCAAAAAAGAAATCCTTATTTTATTTTTCATTGCAGGCGGACTGCAACTGATGGCAAAGCTCCCTGCCAGGATCGCCTCCTACAACCTCTCTTCTTTTACTCCGCAGCAATCGTATATAAATATTGAAAAGCTAAAATCAATTAATGCTCCGGCTGATTTCGCAAATCCTGATTTTGGCAAAGTGGCACCGCGCGTTAATCCTAACTGGTATGAACAATATAGCAAGAGAACGGCTACCAGCAGAAGTTTTATTGCAGAGGACGGTTCAGTGGTTATCGGAAATTCCTATTCTCCCGTCAACTACCTGGATAAAAGCGGGAACTATATAGCCATCAATCCAAATCTTTCACCGTCTGCAGAAGGATGGTCAGCCATGCACCAGTCGTTTCCAACTTTTCTTCATCAGGACGGTTCCACGGAAATCTCTCTCTGACAATGACCGGTTGAAATTTAATTTCAATAGTTCCATTAATGGTACCTTTCTATCCGTGAATAATTATACCGTTGGAGATAATGGCATGATGATACATGATGCTATTGCAGGCGTGGAGAAGCGAATCATCTTTTCAGAAAACAAAATTGAAACGGATTACCTGCTCAACAAACGATTATCGAATCTTTCGGGAGACCTGTTGCTATTGACCCTGTTATTACAGGGCCTACCAGCACATGGGCAGGAGGTATTATAAATTCCTGTTTCTTTCCTGCAGCGAGCTCGGCTGTTTTAAATTGCACGGTACCTGCTAACATCACCATTACTAACTTCTGGATTGAGGGAAGCTATTATGCCGACCCGAATACCAATACTTTTATCAGCGAGGGTGGATTGTTTTTTACCACTCCCTGCGGATCTACGGACACTGCCACCCAGCCTTGAAACGCTTCAGGAACGCTGTATGTATCTCCTGTCTATGATATGGTTGCTGAAGGAGCCTGTTGTTATACTCCCTCCTGCTCCCAACAAACCATTCCGTTAACGATGCATCTGATAAGAACAGTTGGCGGAGCAGGATGCAACGCACTCTACATATATTACGACCTGAGTGTCGAATCGCCTGCTATTCCTTTCCAGGCATATATAGTAGGACGAACTGTTGAAGCAACGTGGTCTGCGACACCTGCTTCGTTGTGTTCAAATGTCTGTACGCTTAACCTTAGCGCAACTGTCAATTACGGTGTTCCTCCTTACACCATAACTCACCCGTGGGCTGCATCCGGGTCAACGTTTGGATCTTAGTGTTACTAATAACTGCGCCAGCACCGGAACAGGAACCCTGACGCTGAATATCCCCAACTGTCCTACAACCTGCGGCAATGTTGCAAACCTAAGCGTACCCGCACCTCTTATTGTTGATTCCTGCGGCAATACAGTGAGCGGACTTACAGCAACAAACATTACTCAAAATCCTGTACCTGTTGTTACACCAAACCCAACATCGGCAACTGTATGTTCCGGAGGATCGGCTATCATACTTAGCACGTCCTGTACCGGTGATTTCCGTTTCCCCGCTATCGCCTAAAGTGTGCGGCGGGAAGTCCGTTCTATTAACTGCAAGCGGAGGAAAAACTTACTCATGGTCACCTTCAAACGGATTATCAGCAACAACGGGTACTAACGTATCGGCTAATCCGGGTTCGACTACCACATATACTGTAACCGGAACCGATGTGAATGGCTGCACAGGTTCAACAACCGTAACAGTTACAATTGGCACAGCACCCACCATCACCGTTAACCCTATCACGGCCAGTGTTTGTAACGGGCAATCTGTTTCCCTTACCGCCAACGGAGGAAGCACTTATTCATGGGGTCCCTCTTCCGGGCTGTCTTCAACCAGCAGGAACACAACAACGGCAAGCCCATCATCTACTACTACTTACACGGTTACCGGAACAGATGTGAACGGATGCAGCAGCACTGCAACTTCAACCATCACCATCAGCACATCATTCGCCGTAAATGCAGGTCCCGATGCCCACATCTGCACGAATGGTTCCACGCTGATTACGGTAACGGGTGCCCCAGGAGGCAGCACCTATACATGGACACCATCAACAAATTTAAGCTGCAACAATTGCCCAACCCCTACAGCCAGCCCGGTGAACACTACCACCTATATTGTTAAAGCTACCAGCCCTGCAGGTTGCAGCGGGCAGGATACCATCACCGTTGTTGTCACCCCGCTTTCAGCAGCAGCCGGACCCGATACGCTGGTTTGTTCAGGCAACCTCGTTCAGTTAAATGCAAGCGGGGGAACTAATTATAGCTGGACTCCGTCCACAGGGCTTAGCGACAGCACTATTGCAAACCCGACCGTTATACCGCTTGCAACAACGACTTATACAGTGACCATTTCATCGGGAAACTGCAGTTCCACTAAGACCGTTACCATTAGCACTTTCCCCCCGCTCCCTACACCGAGCATTACCCAGTCAGGCGATACGCTGACATGCTCAACCAACTCGCAGTACACTTCTTATCAATGGTATTTTAACAGTACGCTGATAACCGGCGCTACCAACACAACCTATATTGCAACGCAGAGCGGCAACTATAACGTAGCCGTGCATGACGAAAACGGGTGCTTTATTTCTGTTGGCATTAATATCATTCTGGGACTGCAGAACTTTTCTTTTGACAATACCATTTCTCTTTTCCCAAATCCTGCAGGAAAGGAATTAATAATTAAGAATATAGAATTAAGAATTGAAAAGATCGAGATATATAATGTACTTGGACAGAAGGTATATACCGAGCAACCGGAAACCCGAGACAAGAAACAAGAAATTAATATTGATGTTTCCGCTCTTTCTGCAGGAATCTACTTCCTGCAATTGCAACAACAGCAGGGAAAATGGATCGGACGCTTTGTAAAGGAATAAGATTGTCAGAGTTTTTCTCTTTACGCAATCTTATTTGATATAATTTCCGCATTTTCTTCAAAAAGACCTTTAAAGCAAACACAATTCGCGGCGGCCAGAGGGTATCTCTCCACATCAAATAATACCTCATTCACGTAATATTGTTGTCGTTTCCCTATTGATTTGATATTTTGACTGCTTAATATGCCTCTTCTTCGAAAGAAAAGGATTTAGATTATAAGTGTTCATTTCATACCCCGGAAATTAGTTAACCCCTAAAGATTTTTAAAGAATGAAAAAGTCATTACTTTTGAAGAAAGAAGCTTTTTTAGTGTTTTTTGCTGCTTATGGAATGCAATCAATGGCACAACAGCCTATGCGCACGATGCAGGTTGCTACTTATAACCTCACGTCATTTACACCCCAACAATCGTATAAAAATCTTGAAACGCTATATTCTGTCAATGCCCCGTCCGATGTGGCAAACCCTGATTTTGGCAAAGTTGCACCCCGTGTAAATCCAACATGGTATGAACAATACGGTAAGCGAACGGCAACCAGCAGGAGCTTTATTGCAGAAGACAGATCCATCGTGAGCGGGAATTCTTATTCTCCGGTTAACTATCGTGATAAAAACGGAAATTACATAGCCATCAATCCTTTGCTTTCTGCTTCAGGAAGCGGATGGTCTGCACTGCATCAGGAATTTCCAACTTTCCTCCATGTTGACGGTTCGACTGAAATATCCCTTTCTGAAAATGATCATGTGAAGTTTAATTTCAATAACTCTTTTGCAGGCATTAATCTTTCCGTGAATAATTTCACTGTCGGTGATAACGGCATGATGATACATGATGCTATTGCAGGTGTTGACAAAAGAATTGTTTTCAAGGAAAATAAAATTGAAACGGATTATTTGCTGAACAAGCCGTTGTCAGGTGTTTCCGGAGACTTAGTAATCAGTGAGGAAATTATTTTGCCTGCAGGTTACTCCATAAAAGAAAAAAACCTTGACGCATTATTTGGTGTTGGAAGCGATCATTTTGAAATGGTCGTAGTGAATGAAAATGGAACGGAGTGCGCTCACTTCAAGATGCCTGTTTGCTATGATTCGAATAAAGACAAATCGAAACGAAAGCAATCTATTTGCTATGGCAAATATCAGTTGAGAAATAACGGTGGAAAGACTTTTCTCGACGTCATCGTTCCTTCAGGATGGCTTACCGATGCGGGAAGAATATATCCAGTAACGATTGATCCTGTTGTTACCGGGCCGATGTCTGTATGGGCAGGTGGCGTCATTAACTCCTGTTACACGCCTTCTTACAACACGGCACTTTTAAATGTCACTGTTCCTGCCAACATCACAATTACTAATTTTTATGTCAGTGCCAGTTATTATGCTGACCCTTCAACCATTACTTATGAAAGTGACGGTTATATGTATTTCACTACTGCATGTGGAAGAGACCCGCAGGACAACAGTTTGTACTGGACGGTTTCATCACCGGGCGGTGATGTATCAGGAACCGCTTATCTTTCCATGCAAGACATGGGATCTACGGAAGCTTTTTGCATGCCTCCTTCCTGCTCACAGCGAACACTTCCTTTGACAATGAACCTCGGAAGAACTTGGGATCTTTACGGGTTTTATGACTGCGATGCCTTCTACATTTATTATGATCCTTCACAGGGATTTCCTTATGAGGCATATATAGTAGGACGATCGGCAGAACTTGCAGGAGGTCCGAATAGCTGGACCGTTTCACCAACAACACTATGCGCTAATGTTTGTACGCTTAACCTGAGTGCCACAGTTTCCGGTGGTGTTCCACCATATACGATGACACATCCATGGGCTGTTTCGGACACTACATTTGGTGCTCATACAGCCAATACCGGCATTAGCACCGGCATAGCATCATTAACCCTAAACATTCCTAATTGTCCTTCCACATGCGGCACAAGTGCGGGGTTGAGCATTGCCGCTCCTTTAATTGTTGATGCCTGCGGTAATACAGTGAGTTTAACAGCATCACAAAATGTCACTCAAAATCCTATTCCTGTCATTATGGCAAACCCGGTTTCTACAAGCGTGTGCTCAGGCACTCCTGCCAGTATTGTTCTTACTTCATGTGTTGCGGGAGCAAGCATAACATGGACGGGATCAAATGGCAGCAGCGGGTCGGGTAACATTGTAAACAGCCCTGTTAACGGTGGCGGATCAAATATAATTGTGAATTACACTGCCAATGTCTCTATCAACGGATGTGCGGGAACACCTGTAATAATACCTGTAACAGTGTATCCTGTACCGGCTGTTTCTGTTTCACCGCCTGCACCTGTAGTATGTGGAGAAAAGTCTGTAACCATAACAGCAAGCGGAGGAAACACCTATTCATGGTCTCCGTCAGGCGGGTTATCGCCTGCTACAGGTGATACAGTCTCTGCTAATCCCGTCTCCACAACCATATATACAGTAACCGGAACGGATGGGAACGGATGCACGAATAGCACAAACGTAACTGTGGGTGTTCATACGGCTGCTGTGATCAGTGTCAGCCCTCCGGCACCAAGCTATTGCGGCGCAAAATCTATATTGCTGACTGCAAACGGAGGAGTCAGTTATACATGGGGGCCGTCAAACGGATTGTCTGCGACAAGTGGCACAACAGTAACAGCTAACCCTGCATCAACCAATACTTATATCATTACCGGAACGGATGCAAACGGATGTACAAACACTTCAAGTGTGACAGTAACTGTTAATCCGCTCCCTTCCGTTAATGTTAATCCTCCTTCCGCATCTATATGCGGCGGGCAAGCAGTATTGCTAACAGCAGGCGGGGCTACAACTTATTCATGGAGTCCTTCCGCAGGATTATATTCCACCGGCGGAGACACAGTAACCGCTAATCCGCTGATTCTTACAACCTATACAGTTATAGGAACCGATGGAAAGGGATGCAGCAATACCGCAACTTCAACAGTTACGATTACCTCAGCCTTTGCATTAAATGCAGGTCCCGATGTTAACATTTGCCATAACGGTTCAACTTTGATAACAGTAACAGGAGTGTCCGGAGGCAGCACATATTCATGGTCTCCGTCAACAAATTTAACATGCAGCAATTGTTCAAACCCAACGGCTAATCCTGTCGGCACCACTACATATATAGTTACGGCTACGAGCCCTACAGGTTGCCAGGGAACGGATACTATCACCGTTATTGTCACTCCGCTTTCAGCAAAAGTAACTCTGACAGACACCCTCGTTTGTTCAGGCAGCATTATTCAGTTAAATGCAAGCGGGGGCATCAATTATGCCTGGAGCCCTTCCACAGATCTTAGCGACAGCACGATTGCAAATCCAATTGCCATACCGATTGTTACAACAACATACACGGTTACTGTTTCATCAGGAAACTGCAGCTCAACTGCTACAGTTACCATTAATACATTCCCTCCTCTGCCCTCGCCGACTATAACTCAATCAGGGGATACGCTGACTTGCTCCACCAGCCCGCAGTACACTTCTTATCAATGGTATTTTAACACCAGCACTATTGCAGGAGCAACAACTTCAACTTATGTTGCAACACAAAGCGGCAACTATAACATTGCTGTGCAAGACGAAAACGGGTGTTCGATTTCTGTCGGTATTAATATCGTTCTCAGTGTGGGGTTGAAGACTCTTTCTTCCGACCATTCCATTTCTCTTTTCCCAAATCCTGCCGGAAAGGAATTAATGATTATGAACGAAGGATTAAGGATTGAAAAAACCGAGATCTATAATATGCTCGGAGAGAAGATATATGCTCAACCATTCGAAGCAGGAAATACGAACGGGAAAACAACTATTGATATTTCCGCCCTTGCGGTGGGGATATATCTCTTACAGGTGCAAACGCAGGAAGAAAAATGGATCGGAAGGTTTGTGAAAGAGTAATTACCAACCCAGCAGCCAGCCAAACATCAACGGAGCAACGATGGAGGCATCACTCTCCACAATAAACTTCGGAGTGTGGATGTCTAATTTTCCCCAGGTGATCTTTTCATTTGGAACAGCGCCGCTGTAAGAACCATAGCTTGTTGTGGAATCACTGATCTGACAGAAGTAGCTCCAAAAGGGAACATCATGCCAACCCAGGTCCTGGTACATCATGGGCACAACACAAATAGGGAAATCTCCTGCAATGCCTCCTCCCACCTGGAAGAAACCAATGCCTTTGCCGGATGAGTTATGCTTATACCAATCAGAAAGCCACACCATATATTCGATTCCGCTTTTCATGGTTGTCGCCTTGAGTTCATTCTTGATAACATAAGAAGCAAAAATATTTCCCATGGTGCTGTCCTCCCAACCGGGAACAACGATGGGGATATTCTTTTCTGCCGCCGCAAGCATCCATGAATTCTTCGGATCAATTTCATAATATTGTTTCAGCTCTCCGCTCAGCAAAATCTTATACATATACTCATGCGGGAAAAACCGTTCTCCTTTATCTTCTGCATCCTTCCAGATTTTGTGAATGTGCTTTTGCAACCGGCGGAAAGCTTCTTCTTCGGGAATGCAGGTATCGGTAACACGGTTGTAATGATTTTCCAAAAGATCCCATTCTTCTTTCGGGCTGAGATCACGGTAATTGGGCACACGCTTATAATGTTTGTGCGCAACAAGGTTCATTATATCCTCTTCCAGGTTCGCACCAGTGCAGCTGATGATTTGCACTTTATCCTGCCTGATCATTTCTGCTAAAGAGATTCCTAACTCAGCCGTGCTCATAGCACCTGCAAGTGTAATCATCATCTTGCCGCCTTCAGCCAAATGCTTTTCGTAAGCCTTGGCAGCATCCATCATGGCAGCAGCATTGAAGTGGAGATAATGTTTCTCCATGAATTGTGAAATGGGTCCTCTGGTCATAATTATTTATTTTGGAGGGGCGAAAGTAACAATCAACTGCGAATAAAAATACCGCTACTTTTTCTTGTTCTTTTTCTTCTCTTTCGAAAACAACGTTGTCTTCCAAACGCCTCTTCCAAGAGTGGCAGCAACAAGTTCGGAGGACGTGTAATTAATCTCAAGATCGGTTACGCGAACGTTAGGAAAAGAAAGCGGCGAGCCATCTATAAAAGGAATCCATCCACTGTAAGAACTCTTTCTTTCATATACGCCCTGATGCGTGCCAATATATATTCCGCCTTTTTTTCTTTTATCAACAGCGATTGCATTCACATCAGCTTCCTTGGGAAGATCTTCCGAATAATTCTGCCAGCTTGAATCAGTCCCGCCAACTTGTGAACGCATTATTTTAAAATCCCATCCACCTCGAAAGCCAACATAAACAGCATCTGCATCGTTGGGATCAACAGCCAGCGCATTGATGGAAGAATATTTAGCACCAGTAAGTCCAGGCGTGATGTCCTGCCAGTTTGCCCCGCCATCCGTAGTGCGAAATAATTTCCCACTTAAGTTCTCCGACCAAGTGGGTGATGGAAATGCAGCGTAAATAATTTTATGATTGGAAGGAGCAACGACAATGCAAGTAATGCGCTCATTTTTGCCTTTGCCAAAAGAAGAAAAATTAGAAATTGTATTCCAAGTTTTGCCGCGATCTGTGCTTTTGTAGATGTCATGGAAGCCGACATAAATCGTGTTATGATCAACGGGATCAATTAATGCAGGTTTGACATAATCGCCTGACTGCCCGGGCGGGTTGATATTTACCCATCGCTTGCCGCCATCCCCTGATCGCGCAAAAATATTATTCTGCCCGTCGTTGTGATACATGATGCTGTCGTTCGTGTAATCAATAAAACATTCCATGCCATCACCGCCGCGCACGATAGCCCATCCACCGGAAGATGCATATCGCTCTTTATCACAAAGCAATGTTCCGCAATCCTGAAGCCCTGCAATGATGTGATCAGGATTCATTTCTGAAATACCAATGCGCCAAACAGCAGCATTACTGATTCCGCTGCTCACATATTTCCATGAAAGAGCTGCAGCGCGGTTATCAGCCACATATAATCCGCCATCAGAACTTACATAAAGTTTTTTCCCATTGGGAGCAAAATCAAGTTCATGAATATCGCTGTGAATGTTTTCATTGGTATTTGTATTGCTCCATTTATTTCTATCGTAAGAAAAGCGGGAGATTAAATTTCCACTCGAATAATAAACGGAGTATTTATCATTCGGATCAACAGCCAACGCGGTGCGCCATGCAGGGCTGCGTGTGCCTTGTATAGCAAGGGTAAAGGTTGTGCCTTCATCGGTGCTGGTATAAAGCTTAGCTGTTCGTCCGACTACAAACAAGGCATAGACCATGTTTGGATCAGCAGCGCACGTTGCCACTTTGCAACGAAGCACGGTGCTATCAGGGGGAAAATTTTCGGACGCAAGTTTTTTCCATGTAGCTCCTGCATCGCTTGACTTGAAAATAGTTTTTCCCGATACATATATCACATCAGGATTGCCGGGCTTGGTTTCCATATCCTGAAAAGTATCACCCGTATATGTAAAAGCAATAAACCAATTCCTGCCCTTGTCCACGGAACGATAAACGAAACTGTGGTATTGCTTATCAGAGTATGTATATGTAAAAACAATAGCAAGCATCACCTCAGGATGAAGCGGATGAATAAATATTCTGCGCATCACTTTCTTAGAAGGGAAATTCCAGAAGTCAGGAATGGGCTGGCGCTGCTCGTCATACCATACACCAAGCGGATGATCGCTCCACGTCCTTCCATCATCAAGGCTTTCGAAAATGCCGCGGCTTTGTGTGTCTTCTGTGCTTTCTGCAGGCCCGTTTGGATCAAGCCCTGCATCAGGGTCGCCGGTAGCCAAGAATAAATGAGTTGCATCATCGGGATGAAAAATAAGATCGGAGATGCCGATGTTTGGCAGATGGGAAGTATTCATCTCCTGCCAGTGATCTTCGCCGGTATAAGACCTCCACAAGCCGCCGCGCGGTGTACCTGCAAAGACAGTATTGTTTGTTGTTCCGTTATATAAAGAATGAAAACGGATGCAGGATGTTCTGCCAATGCCGCGCGTGAAGCTCAGAAAGTAGCTGCTGTCGCCGCCTATGGCAGGCAGGGAATCAGGACCGAGGCATTGCCAGTTCGCATGTTGGGCATGCGATGAATTGGCAGAAAAAAATAAAACGAAGGCAATAAGGAATAAGCCTGAAGAATATTTCACGAAAAGATTTTTCTAAATCCTTTTCAAAGATCAGAAATAATATTGTAGCGGCTCAAGTATTGATGTTAATGTTGTCCGCCCTTTGCGCCCTTCATCATTTCATCTATGGTCGTGACAGGATAGTCAGCGGGAATTTTAAATAATGAATCAGGAACAGCAAACTGTTCAATAGAAGTGCATAGCATGTGAATGGTTATACCTTTCTCCTTAATGGTAGATTCCATCGCAAATCCATCAACGCCAGCAACACTATAATCTCCCATATCAATGTTATCAATATCTTTTGTAACCCAAACCTCAAACGTTTGTTTCTCACCCTGTATCATCACTGTAATGAGTGCTTTCCTGCATTTATAAAAGGCAATTGTTTTAGTTTCATCAGTCATTGTTATTACCGGTTTCTCCACATGCAACGAGTCTTTCAGTTTGTTGCTTTCTGCTTTAGTTGTCTTAATAGCCTTTTTCTGTCCCATCATATCCATGAGGGTATAGTGGTCACCCGTTTTAAACACCATCATAGTCATACTCCCCCCTCCCATTTTCATTTCAGTGCGGGTGTTGCCATTTTTAAAATAAACCATTGTCTCTTTAGGCATAAAGCTTGCAAACTCTGATGCCATTGAATCAGGATAAGTCATCTCAAATTTTATTTTGCCTTCTTTTATTTTGTCCTGTGCTTTGACGGAAGTGTTGAAAGCAACAAGAATAATGGCGGCGAGAAACAGGATTCTTTTCATGGGGAGTTAAAGGATTTGGATTAGATGAAAGGTTGAGCAGCCAAGCTGCGATGCAATAGTATAAATAAATTTCCATTTGAAATAAAAAAGCTTAGTGATGAAGTTAAAGTACGAATGAAACAAACTTAAAAACTGAAACACAGTTTATTGAATAGGCTCTTGAGAAACAGATCAAAAAAGGAAGGTATTATTATAAATAAGGAAGGTAGAATTCATAAAAAGGGAAGGTACAATTACTGAAAGGGTCGGTACAATTTGTAAAAGGGAAGGTAGAATTACAAATAAGGAAGGTAGAATTTATAAAAGGGAGGGTAGAATTAGTAAAAAGGAAGGTAAAATTTATAATTGTACCTTCCTTTTTTGAGTTGATATTGGATAAAAATGCGTTTTCTAATCAAAAAAATGGATGTTTGAGCGTAGGAAACGACAAAATGGGGCGAAAAACCGATAAAATTGTCACAGATGTGAAAGTACAATTGCTGAGATAAGGACATTATATCGGACAAAATAGGTCAATGTCCTATAAAAATCATTAAAAATCTCAATTCAAAGCTCAATTGTAATAAACCTCCCTCGGCTTGCGCTGATAGATGGTAAAAATCCAGCCGACTCGAATGCCGTTCAACGTGTCGAAACGCTTGGAAGTGTCCTGCATCATGGTGTCGAAATTATAGCTGCGCCTGTTTTGCGTAAACGCCTGTACAAACTCAAAGCCGCCAAAAAAGTTAATGAGACTGTGATTGCTCAGGTATTGATAGCCTAAAAACTCGGTGATGGAAACGCCGTTGGTGCGCCTGTCGTAACCCTCTGCATAGGCCCCGCTCAATTGCGGAGCATCGCCGGAGGGAGTTTCAATCCGTATTTTATGCTGAAGAAAACCAACAGCGCCTGTAACAAGAACGCCTGAATTTTTATTGGGAGGATGCAGCACAGGAAATACTTTTCCTGCTTTAACACTGAAATGATAGCCGCGCTCGTACGTGCGAACATCTGCATACGTGCCGCCTGTGCCAAGAATATATCCCTGGTTAGTGCTGATGCTGTCAAAGATGCCGCTTTCGCGAATGTCGTTGCCGAAAATAAAATAGCCTTCCACGCCAATGATCCAGTTGGTTTTGCTTTTATATGCAATGCTGCCGCCCACATTTAAATTATTTCCATAACGCTTTGCCAGATCGGCGCCCGGTATTTGGTAAGCAAACGAAGGCGTGATCATGAAAAAATGGATGGTGCTGTCCTTGACGCTATACTGCGCATGGCTTGCGCTGAAGCAGAAAAGAAAGACAGAGAGCGTCACGACCTGTGCGATACCTCTTGAGAAGTTTACGATTTCCGGTTTACAGTTTACAGTTCTCATCTTCAACGGGACAAAAGTAATTAAACGCCAAATAGTAAACAGTAAACCCGTAAACCGTAAACCTAAATATTTATCTTCGCATCCGATTTTTAGCGAGATGAAGAAAATAATGATGGTTGACCTGGCAGCCCAATACCAGAAAATTCAACCAGAGATAGATAAGGCTGTGCTTGATGTGATTCATTCCACAGCCTTCATTAACGGACCTGAAGTAAAGAACTTTCAATCTGAGCTTGAAAAATATCTTGGCGTGAAGCATGTTATCCCTTGCGCCAATGGAACCGATGCGCTGCAAATTGCCATGATGGCATTGGGCTTTCAACCGGGTGATGAAGTGATTACTGCCAGCTTTACGTATGTTGCCACTGCTGAAGTGATTGCTTTATTAAAGCTGAAGCCTGTGCTGGTGGATGTGCTGCCTGATACTTTTTGCATTGATCCGAAAGCTATTGAGGCTGCAATTACTCCCAAGACAAAAGCCATTGTTCCTGTTCATCTCTTCGGGCAATGTGCTGATATGGATGCCATCATGAAGATTGCGAAGAAGCATAATCTGGCAGTGATTGAAGATGTGGCGCAGGCAATAGGAGCGAATTATTATTCAGCCTCCCCAACCCCTCCAAAGGAGGGGCTTTCCACCGCGCAATCCTCAAATGAAATTGTGATGCAGCACCCCCCTTTGGGGGGCAGAGGGGCCAAAGCGGGAACAATTGGCACAGTAGGATGCACTTCTTTCTTTCCTTCTAAGAACCTTGGATGCTATGGTGACGGCGGAGCGCTATATACAAACGATGATGCTTTGGCAAAGAAGGCGCGCATGGTAGCTAATCATGGGCAAAGCGTGCAATATTATCATGATGAGATTGGAGTAAACTCACGACTGGATAGTTTGCAAGCGGCTATTCTTCGCATCAAGCTTCGTCATTTAGATGAATATGCAGCAGCCCGCCGCAAGGCAGCAGACTATTATGATAAGGCATTTGCAAATCATCCTAAGATCGTTACGCCGAAGCATGCTTCTTATTCAGATCATGTGTTTCATCAATATACGCTTGTTCTTAAAAATGCTGACCGCACCAGGCTGCGTGAGTTTCTTGCATCAAAAGAAATTCCTGCCATGATCTATTATCCTGTGCCATTGCACATGCAGAAAGCATTTCCTGATCCGCGTTATAAGGAAGGTGATTTTCCGGTTACTGAAATGCTTTGCAAGAGTGTGATCTCACTGCCCATGCATACGGAGTTGGATGAAGATACATTGAAGTATATTGTGGATTCAGTACTTGAGTTTTTAAAATGAATAATGAATAAGTAATAATTAATAAAGAGCAATGTTTTACTTTTTATTCCTTATTCCTTATTCATTTTTACTTATTACGATATGAACATTGCCGTTGTAGGAACCGGATACGTTGGATTAGTAACAGGCACATGCTTTGCCGAAACCGGTGTGCATGTTGTATGTGTGGACAATAACAAAGCCAAGGTGCAGAAGATGCAGAATGGTGAGATACCGATTTACGAACCACACCTGGATGGTTTGTTTCAGCGAAACATAAAGCAACGCCGTCTGAAGTTCACCACTTCTTTGGAAGAAGGCATCCGCGATGCAAAAGTCATTTTCCTTGCCTTGCCTACGCCACCTGATGAAAACGGCTCTGCTGATCTGAAACATATTTTGCAGGTAGCGGAAGAGCTTGGCTCTCTTATTAAAGAATACAAGGTGGTGGTGAATAAAAGCACTGTTCCTGTGGGCACTGCCGAGAAAGTAAAAAATGCAATTGCGAAACATTGCAAAGTGGAGTTTGATGTAGTGAGCAATCCTGAGTTTCTGCGTGAAGGCTATGCAGTGGATGATTTTATGAAGCCTGACCGTGTAGTGATAGGAAGCAGTTCGGAGAAAGCAGGAAAGATCATGGGTGAGCTCTTTGCTCCTTTCGTCCGCCAGGGCAATCCTGTTTATCACATGGATGAACGCTCTGCAGAGCTCACCAAATATGCGGCTAATTCTTTTCTTGCAGCCAAAATCACGTTCATGAATGAGATTGCTAACCTCTGCGAGCTTGTAGGTGCTAACGTGGATATGGTTCGTGTAGGCGTGGGTTCCGATGCGCGTATTGGCAAACGCTTCCTCTTTGCGGGTATTGGCTACGGCGGAAGCTGCTTCCCTAAAGACGTGCAGGCGCTGGAAAGAACGGCGAACGATTACAAATATGATTTCAAGCTTTTGAAATCGGTCATGGAAGTGAATGAGAAACAAAAGTTAGTTCTGGTAGATAAGATAAAAAACTATTACAACGGAAATCTGAAAGGAAAAAGATTTGCTCTCTGGGGTCTTTCATTCAAGCCTGATACGGATGATGTTCGTGAAGCTCCTTCATTATATATTATTGATGCCTTACTAAAGGAGGGCGCAAGCATTTCCGCTTACGATCCGGAAGCAATGAAAAATGTGAAGCTTGCTATCGGTGACAAAATTGATTATACAGCTGATCCGTATAAAGCGTTACCGGGCGCTGATGCATTACTCATTGCTACAGAATGGGCATTGTTTCGCACGCCTGACTTTGACAAAATGTTATTGCTATTAAAAAGTAAAGTCATATTCGACGGACGTAATCTTTATGATACCGTGCAGATGAAAGAGCTTGGATTTTATTATAATAGCATTGGAAGAGAAATTGTGAAATAGTTTAAGGTTTAAGGTTTAAGGTAGTGCTGATTCATACCTTTAAACCCTAAACGTTGAACTTTAAACCGAAATATATGGCAAGTAAAAGAGTATTAATTACAGGCGCTGCCGGTTTTCTCGGTTCCCATCTTTGTGATCGCTTCATCAAAGAGGGGTATCTCGTAATTGGCATGGATAACCTCATTACAGGTTCCATGAAAAATATTCAGCATCTCTTCAAGCTAAAAGAGTTTGAATTTTATCATCACGATGTTTCTAAGTTTGTTCACGTGCCCGGGCAACTTGATTACATTCTTCATTTTGCATCTCCTGCCAGCCCGATTGATTATCTCAAGATTCCAATACAAACATTAAAAGTCGGATCGCTTGGCACGCATAACCTGTTAGGCCTTGCAAAATCAAAGAAGGCGCGTATTCTTGTCGCCTCTACATCTGAAGTTTATGGTGATCCGCAAGTGCATCCTCAAAATGAAGATTATTGGGGCAACGTCAATCCTGTTGGTCCGCGCGGCGTTTATGATGAAGCCAAGCGTTTCCAGGAAGCTATCACCATGGCGTATCATACCTTCCACCAGGTGGAAACAAGAATTGTGCGTATCTTCAACACGTATGGCCCGCGTATGCGGCTGAATGATGGCAGAGCTTTGCCGGCATTCATTGGGCAGGCTTTGCGCGGCGAAGACCTTACCGTTTTTGGTGATGGCTCTCAAACACGTTCCTTTTGCTATGTTGATGATTTGGTCGAAGGTATTTATCGCTTGCTTATGAGTGATTATGCTTATCCGGTCAATGTTGGCAATCCCGATGAAATTACAATCAAAGAATTTGCAGAAGAAATCATAAAGCTTACAGGAACAGTGCAAAAAATTGTAAACAAGTCTCTTCCGCAGGACGACCCTAAGCAGCGTCAGCCTGACATTACACGGGCAAAGAAAATTCTCGGATGGGAGCCAAAAGTAAATCGTGCTCAAGGATTGCAAGTTACATACCAATATTTTAAAAACCTTTCTAAAGAAGAACTGTATGAAAATGTAAGATTTGGAGAAAAGGTTTAATCGCATACGCATCGATTTTATCTTACAGCTTAAATCTTACAATTTAAATCTTAAAGATGGATACTAAGAGTGAATTTTTTGTTCATCCTACGGCAGTCGTAGATGACGGATGTAAGATTGGAAAAGGAAGCAGCATCTGGCATTTCTCACACATCATGTCCAATTGCGTGATTGGTGAAAACTGCAACCTTGGCCAGAACGTTGTTATTTCCCCTGAAGTAGTGCTTGGAAAGAACTGTAAAGTTCAAAATAATGTTTCAATATATACAGGAATAGTGTGCGACGAGGATGTCTTTCTTGGACCTTCGATGGTATTCACGAATATAAACAATCCCCGCAGCGCAGTAAACAGAAGAGGGCAATACCTGCGAACACATGTAGGCAAAGGCGCATCTATTGGCGCTAATGCAACAATCGTTTGTGGGCACAATATTGGTGAATTCGCATTTATTGGTGCTGGTGCTGTTGTAACCAAGCATGTTCCCGCTTACGCATTAGTAGTTGGCAATCCCGCCAAACAAATAGGATGGATGAGTGAGTACGGACATCGTCTTAAATTCGATACAACCGGCATCGCAATTTGCCCGGAGAGCAAACAAAAATATTCACTGGAAGGGCATAAAGTGAAGCGAGTAGAGTAATAAAAAACAATTTGAAGATGTGAGGATGTGCAGATGCACTTTTTAATCCGCACATTTGCACATCAGCTAATCTGCACATCAAAATATATGTACACCGACAGGAAAATACGTTTTGCAGTAGTAGGCAGCGGACACATTGGAAAACGTCATGCTGAAATGATTCGCAGGAATCCGGAAGCGGAACTTGTTGCCATGTGTGATGTGAAACCGGAAAAAGATTTAGGACTTGAAGAATACAATGTCCCTTTTTTTGCAACTGTTGAAGAATTGATTCAAAGCAACATACACCCCGATGTAGTGGACGTTTGCTCTCCCAATGGCTTACACGCACAGCATTCATTGATCGCTCTTGAAAACAAAATTCATGTAGTGTGTGAAAAGCCTTTGGCGCTAACGAAAAATGATTGCGAAAAAATTATTTTTAAAGCGCTCCAGGTATCACGTCATGTTTTTTGCGTCATGCAAAACCGATATTCACCTCCTTCCGTTTGGATTAAACAGGTAGTTGATGATGGATTGTTAGGCGATATATACCTGGTACAGCTCAATTGTTATTGGAACCGTGATGCACGATACTATAAAAAAGGAGGATGGAAGGGAACGTCTGATCTGGATGGCGGAACATTGTTTACACAATTCTCTCACTTCATTGACATCATGTATTGGTTGTTTGGTGATATTAAGGACATACAGGCTAAGTTCGGCGACTTTAACCACGGCGACTCAACTGCCTTCGAAGATTCGGGTATGGTAGCTTTCAATTTTATCAATGGCGGCATGGGAAGTATTAATTACTCAACCGCCGTATGGGACAGTAACCTCAAGAGCAGCATTACAATAATCGGAGCAAAAGGAAGTGTGAAAATAGGCGGTCAGTATATGAATGATGTGGAATACTGTCATATTAAAGATTACACGCTACCTAAATTAGCAGCAAGTTCTCCGCCGAATGATTACGGTGCGTATAAAGGTTCGGCTGCAAATCACCACTTCATCATCGAAAATGTAATTGACACGCTGAAGGGAAGGACAACGGCAACAACCAATGCGTTGGAAGGATTAAAAGTAGTTGAGATCATTGAACGCATATATGCGCTTCGGGATATGAAAAAAATTAAAGAGAAATGAATAAATAATAAGGACTAATGAATAAAGCTCAATGAGCGACTTTTATTCCTTTTTCCTTTTTCATTATTACTTATTAAAAAATGTATAAAGAATTAATAGAGAAAAAGACAAAGTTAGCCGTGTTAGGCCTTGGTTATGTTGGCTTGCCAATTGCATTAGAGTTTGCAAAAAAGATTTCCGTTATCGGTTTCGACATTGATGACAAGCGATTAGCAAGAATGCGGCAGGGAGATGATCCAAGCGGCGAATTGGAAAAGGAAGCCTTCCAGGGATGCGACATTGAGTTTACTTCCAATGTTGAAGATCTCCGCAAAGCGTCTTTCTATATAGTAACAGTTCCGACGCCCATTGACGAGCATAACCTTCCCGACCTGCGTCCTTTGTTAGGTGCAACACGTTTTATCGGTAAAGTGCTGAAGAAGGGTGATTACGTCGTATATGAATCAACGGTATACCCCGGCTGCACGGAAGAAGATTGTGTTCCGCTTCTTGAAGAACTTTCCGGATTAAAATTCAAAACAGATTTCAAAGTTGGTTTCTCTCCTGAACGTATTAACCCGGGGGATAAGGAACACACCATTACAAAAATTTTGAAAGTAGTTTCCGGATGCGATGAAGAGGCGCTTGAGACCATTGCTAAGACATACAGCATCATTGTGCAAGCCGGCGTGCACAAAGCATCGTCCATCAAGGTTGCCGAAGCTGCCAAGATTATTGAAAACACGCAACGGGATGTGAACATTGCATTAATGAACGAGCTTAGCATCATCTTCAATAAGATGGGCATTGATACTTACGAAGTGCTGGAAGCAGCAGGCACCAAATGGAACTTTATCCGTTTTTTTCCGGGCCTTGTTGGAGGACATTGCATAGGCGTTGATCCTTATTATCTCACACATAAAGCACAGTCGTTGGGCTATCATGCACAGGTCATCAACTCAGGACGATATGTAAACGACAGCATGGGCTTTTACATTGCCAAGCAAACGGTAAAGAGAATCATTTCCGGGGGCAAGGATGTAGGCAAGGCAAAGGTGCTTGTCATGGGAGCCACATTTAAAGAAGATGTGTCCGACACCCGCAATTCTAAAGTAGCCGATGTGATAAAGGAATTGATTTCTTACGGCGTGCAGGTGGAGGTAACCGATCCTCTCGCCGAATCGGAGCATTTGAAAAAAGAATACGGCTTTGAATTGACAGATAAGATTGGAAAGGATTATGATGCTGTAATTGTTGCTGTCAATCATAAAGAATACAAAGCTTTTGATGAAGCGTATTTTAAATCAATCACCAACAACAATGCGCTGCTGGTGGATGTGAAAGGAACTTACAGAGGCAAAATCAAGGAACTTACTTATTGGAGCTTATAAAGAATCAAGTTAAAAGTTATATGTTAATCGTTATACGGCATTATTCCTAATAACGTTTAACATATAACATATAACGCTTTTAAATGAAGAAAATATTAGTTACCGGCGGTACGGGATATATTGGCTCACACACAACGGTGGAGCTAATTATGGCCGGTTACGACGTGATCGTTATTGATAACCTGAGTAACTCCCGTGCTGAAGTAATAGACGCTGTTCAAAAGATTACTAATGTAAGACCTGCTTTTTTTGAATTTGATCTTTGCAATAAAAATGCAGTTGCTGATTTCTTTTTAAAGAACCGGGTTGATGCCATTATACATTTTGCTGCTTTCAAAGCGGTCGGAAAATCTGTCGAAAATCCGTTGAAATATTATCAGAACAACTTGGTATCCCTGATGAATCTGTTAGAAACGCATGCCACATTTGCAGAACTAAATATGGTGTTTTCCTCTTCCTGTTCTGTTTATGGTGATACTACAACGCTTCCTGTTACTGAAGACACGCCGTTCTCAAAGCCTGAATCCCCATACGGAAACACGAAACAGATTTCGGAAGAAATACTGCGTGATTGTTGCAAGGCAAATAAGAACATGAAGGTGTCTGCGCTCCGTTACTTCAATCCGGCAGGAGCTCACGATTCTGCGTTGATTGGTGAGTATCCTCTTGAAGCACCGAATAATCTTGTGCCCGTTATTACCCAAACCGCTATTGGAAAAAGAAAAGAGTTGGTTATTTATGGCAATGATTACGACACCCCTGATGGCACTTGTATACGCGATTATATACACGTAGTTGATATAGCGAAAGCACATGTAGTAGCTGTTGATCGTTTGCTAGGTAAGAAAAACAAACAAAGCTATAAAGTGTTTAATCTCGGCACAGGACAAGGCAATTCTGTGTTGGAAGCGGTGAAAGCATTTGAAAAAGTTACAGGTGTAAAATTAAACTATCGCATCGGTGTCCGGAGAGAAGGAGATGTCGTAAAAGTGTATGCTGATACATCAAAAGCGAACAAAGAACTTGGATGGAAGGCTGCTCTTACGCTTGAAAATATCATGAGTTCAGCATGGGCATGGGAACAAGCACTTGATAAAAAACAACTTCATAAAATTTAGTTAGTATAAACAATGAGTACGTTCAAAAGAAATATTCTTATCACAGGCGGCGCCGGATTCATCGGCTCACATGTAGTGAGGCTATTCGTAAATAAATATCCTGATTATAAAATCTTCAATCTCGATAAGCTGACTTATGCCGGCAATCTTGCCAACCTGCGTGATATTGAGAAAAATGCCAACTATGAATTTGTGAAAGGTGATATTGTTGACGGTAATTTCATTCAACAACTGTTTTCATCGAATCACTTTGACGGAGTAATTCATCTTGCTGCAGAATCGCATGTGGATCGCTCCATCTCTAACCCGATGGAGTTTATTATGACAAATGTTGTTGGCACGGTTAATCTTCTCAATGCAGCAAAGTCTTCCTGGCTTTCAGACTCCCAACCTCTAAACTCAAACCGTTTCTATCATATAAGCACGGATGAAGTATACGGCAGCTTGGGCAAATCAGGATTCTTTACGGAAGAAACAAAATATGACCCGCATAGTCCCTACTCTGCCTCCAAAGCAAGCTCCGATCATTTGGTAAGGGCTTATGCAGATACGTTTGGCTTGCCTGTTGTCATTTCAAATTGCTCAAACAATTACGGCCCTTATCACTTCCCTGAAAAATTAATTCCTCTTGCTATCAACAACATCATTCACAATAAACCAATTCCTGTGTATGGCAAGGGAGAGAACATACGTGACTGGCTGTATGTAGAAGACCATGCACGCGCTATTGACGTTATCTTCCATAAAGGTAAAAAAGGTGAAACTTATAATATAGGCGGTCATAACGAATGGACAAATATTGATCTGATACACCTCTTATGCAAAATCTCAGACAAGAAGCTTAACCGCGAAGCAGGAGCAACAGCTAAGCTCATTACTTTCGTGAAAGACCGCGCCGGTCATGATTTGCGTTATGCCATTGATTCTTCCAAAATTCAACGCGAACTGGGCTGGAAGCCTTCCCTGCAGTTTGAAGAAGGATTAGAAAAAACCGTTGACTGGTATCTTGCAAACCAGTCGTGGACGAACAATATTACTTCAGGCGACTATCTAAAATATTATGAAGCACAATACATTCACAGATAAGAAACATAAATACAAATGGCCCAACCCTCTTTTCATACAATTGATCTAAGCAAGCATTCATTTCTCGTTACCGGGGGATCGGGCTTTATCGGATCTAACATAGTCGAGTATCTTATCCATCACAAGGCAGGAAAGGTGCGGGTAATTGATAATCTTTCTACATGCAAAATTGATAATATCAAGCCTTTCCTCTCATTACCTAATTTTGAATTCTTAGATAAGGACATTACTGATTTTGATAACTGTGAAAAGGCATGCAAGGGTATTGAGTTTGTACTACACCAGGCTGCATTGGGATCTGTTCCGAGATCAATTAAATATCCCCTGGCTACACATGCTAACAATGCAACGGGCTTTCTCAATATTATTAATGCCGCCCGCCTTGAAGGAGTGAAACGATTCGTTTATGCAAGCTCTTCATCCGTATATGGTGACAGTGCAGTATTGCCAAAAAGGGAAGGGGAGATTGGGAATCCGCTTTCACCTTACGCGGTGAGTAAGCTTACGAATGAATTATATGCGCGGGTATTTGCCAATGTTTACAATATGCCCATCATCGGTTTACGATACTTCAACGTATTTGGTCCAAACCAAAGTCCTGACGGAATGTATGCTGCCGTTATCCCATTGTTTATGGAGGCATTGATGAAAAATAAAGCGCCGTTAATTGATGGCGATGGAGAGCAAACACGTGACTTCACATACGTAGAGAATGCTGTTCAGGCAAACATCAAAGCTTTATTCACAGATAATAAAGAAGCGCTCAACAATGTTTATAATGTGGCTGTCGGAGAGCGTGTAACCATCAACCAGCTTTTCAACATCATTGCCGAACTTACAGGCTCCGGAACTTTACCTGTGCATCGCGAGTCGCGAGCCGGAGATATTCGCAACTCACTTGCTGATATTTCTAAAGCGAAGAAACTGCTTGGTTACAATCCACAGGTATTGGTTAAGGAAGGATTAACAACGACAATGAAATGGTTTAAAGAAACCATCAACTAGGCTATGTCGTTCTTCTCTGAAATCTTTTCTAATAAGAGGAAAGAACCTCCTGTTACGCTGCTGAAAGATTACTCTTCAGTTGTTACAGATATTCACTCACATTTTATTCCCGGCATTGACGATGGCGTAGCTACCATAGAGGAAAGCATGCAACTTCTCCGCAGCATGTATAATTTAGGTTTTAAAAAATTCATCACTACACCGCATGTGATGGATTCATATCCAAATACAAATGAAATTATACAGCATGGACTTGAGGAGGTGCGGGAAGCGATTGTCCACGAAAATATTCCCATTACCATCTCTGCTGCTGCCGAATATTACATTGACAGTTCTTTTCTGAAGAAAGTGAAGGAAGAAAAGCTATTAACTATTACAGGCAACACAGTGCTTGTCGAAATCAGCTATATAAACCTGCCGGATAAGCTGACAGAAGTTCTTTTTGAGATGCGCCTGAATGGATATAATATACTACTGGCTCATCCTGAACGTTACCCTTTCTGGTACACCAACTTTGATGAATATAAACAACTGAAAGATCAGGGTATTCTTTTTCAGCTTAACATTAATTCACTGTGCGGCTACTACGGCGTGCCTGCCATGAAGATTGCAGAACGGTTGATTGATGAAAATATGATTGATTACATCGGCAGTGACATTCACGGCACACGGCATCTGCAAGGATTGAAACAATCCCTAAAATCAAAACACCTCGCCAAACTGGTTGGTCGAGGTGTTTTGAATCAACAATTATAGAAAACAAGCAGACAGTGAACAATAAAAGAGTAAACAAATTGTTTACTTTCTTAATTGTCTAATGTTTATTTTTTTACAGTATCCTTTTCCATCTCTTCCATCGGACATCCGTGTTTCATGCCCATTTTACAGGAACCGCTGTCGCCTTTCATTCTGCACTCTCTCATTTCTTCCATGCACCGGGCATTGCCACGCACCCATTCGTGATGCATCATCATACAGCCGCCGGGTCCGCATTCTTTATCCATCATGCAATTTTCTGAAGAATGCATGCTTCTGCAGCAAGTCATACGCATAATTCCGCGCGTGCCTGCGCAGATCAACATGAGCAGAGATACAATGATAACCAGGTAAGAAATGAAGGAAAAGAATTTTCCTAATCCTTCTTTCTTAGTCTTATTTAAGAGAAGCATGCCTGCCATTAGAGCAAACAGCGTAAAAACAATTGCTATGTACATCATAATTTTTGGTTTTTATCATTGAACGAAGATACCACTTTAAAGTTTACTTTTCAGGTGACAGAACAAATCGCTTATACTCATTCATGTTGAAGTATTGATTCGCCCATGTTTTAAAATCATCGGCATTGAGGCTGTTCACCCACTTATTGTATTCCAGGAGATCAAGAATATTTTCACCGTTCATGGCGTTGGTTGAAATAGTATTGAGCCAGAAATTATTTTGCTTGAGATAAGTCTCGCGCTCACGGATAAATGTTTCTTTAATCTTGGTAAGGTTAGCTGCATTGCAGCCATTCTTCTTCACATCATCTATTTCCGAAATTGCTGCTTCAATAAGCGATTCTACTTTCTCAGGAGCACAACCGAAACCAATGGTGATTTGATAAGTGCCTTTGGGATAATGTTGCAGCGCAGGATAACAACCCACTCCATACACTCCGCTTTTATCTTCCCTCAGGTCTTCGCGAAGCTTAATGTTCAATAATTTCATCAGCGCATTCATTTCATTACGACGCTGACGGGTATAGTCGAACGTGCCTGTGAACTTAAGCGAAACAGAACTCTTTGGTTCCACACCTTTCTTCACGGTTTTATCTAATTTACCTTTAGGTGCAGCGATACCAAGATCTTTGTATGTTTCCTTTCTACCTGTTGAAGGCAATCCACCCAGGTATTTTTCGATGAGAGGCTTAATCTCATCCACTTTAAAGTTGCCGACAAAAGTGAATGTAGCGCTACTTGCATCAGCGAAACGGTCTTTATATATAGCATAAGACCTGCTGAGACTAACTTCTTTCAGCATATCAACCGTTTGCGGACGGCTGCGATAATTGTAGCTTGACATGGCATATTGCACGGTATCAGAAAAAATCTGTTCCGGTACGGACTGGCGATTTTCGAGAAAACCCTTTTGCTTTTCCATGAGCGACAAGTAAGCGGTGCTGTCCTTGCGGGGATCGGTGAAATAGAGATAAATTAATTGCATGGCTGTTTCAATGTCCTGAGGAGAGCAGCTTCCATTAATGCCCTGTGTAAGTTCACCAACAGAGGGGGATACACTTACAATCTTGCCTGCAAGCGCTTTTTCTAACGAGGTCTTATCGAAATCACCTACACCTCCTTCTTCCACTAAGTTATCAGAAAACGCTGCTGATTCGTAGTCTTTGTCGGGATATATAGAAGTGCCGCCAAAGCTATAGGAGGTGAAAAGTATTTCATCGTTCTTGAAATCGGTAGGCTTCAGAAATACATGCACGCCGTTTGCAAGCTTCAGCTCTGTAATGCCAAATTCTTTTATCTCTTTCTGTTCAGCTACTTTTGAAGGCTTTGGAACAGCGGACAAAAGAGGCTTATTGACCGTTTTATCCACGTAAGCTTCCAGCTTGGTGGAAGAAGCGCTTTTGAAAATGGATTTTATATTATCATCTGTTGGCAGCGTCACCCCTTCTTTATCAGGAGCCATCACGATGGCAACACAATTAGCGCCATTCTCAGTCACCCATTTCTTTGCAAGGGCGCTCACTTCGGAAACCTTGATGGACGGAAGAATTTCTTTGGTGAGATTATATTCATATTCAATTCCCGGTATTGCTTCTTTCTCCAGGAAGTTGTTCAGATATTCCTGAACCAGGGCGGTAGATTCCGTTTTATCTTTTTCATTAAATTGTTTTTCTACCCCGCGCATGTATTCTTTCTTGGCGCGGTCAAATTCTCCTTCAGTAAAGCCAAAACGCTTCACCCGTTCATTCTCCGCAATAAGCGTGGTTAAACCTTTCTCCACTCCGCCATCTTTAACAACAGCAAATGCCGAATACGCATTCTTAGTCCTCACTTCATTTCCAAAGTTGGTAGAGGCATAAAGAAAAGGAGGTTCTGCCAGCTTTTGCAATTCGCTGAGGCGCTGGTTGATCATGGAAGTATATAACCCTTCAATGATGTCACGCCTGAAATCACCTTGCGTAATCTCATGTTCAACAGGCAGCTTATATTCCAGCAGGACAACCGTGTATGGAGACTCCTTGTCAGAAGCAATGGCCACAGCAAGGTCTTTCTGATCGGGCACATCCCATGATTTCATAGGCCGCTCATTCTGTTTGGAGGGAATGGCCGAAAACTTTTCCTTTATCAGCTTCTCAATTTTATCCACATCAAAATCGCCGACAGCCACCACAGCCATCAGGTCGGGGCGATACCAGTCTTTATAAAATTGCGTCAGTGCTGCATGCGGAGTGTTTTCAAGAATTTCTTTTTTACCTATCGGCAACCGTTCAGCATATCTTGAATCCTTAAACAGCACAGGCCAGAATTTTCTGCGCATGCGTTCCTGCGCACCCTGCCCGAGCCGCCATTCTTCAATGACCACGCCGCGCTCTTTATCTATTTCAACGGAGTCGAAGCTGAGGTTGTGCGCCCAGTCATCCAGAATCTCGAATCCCTTAAGCAATATCTTTTCCGTATCAGTGGGCACCTGCAGCTTATATACCGTTTCATCAAAGCTGGTATAAGCGTTAAGATCAGCGCCAAACTTCATCCCGATAGATTCGATGTAATTCACTACATCATTCTTCGTGAAATTTTTTGTGCCGTTAAAAGCCATGTGCTCATTGAAATGCGCAAGCCCTTGTTGGTTATCCTCCTCCGATGTGCTGCCTGCATTCACGGCAAGACGCAGCTCAGCACGATGCTCAGGCTTTGCATTGTAACGCACATAATATTTCATGCCGTTGCTAAGTGTGCCGGTACGAACTTTAGGATCAACGGGAAGCGGTTTGTCAGCATCTGCTGTTATTTGTGCCTGCAACTGAAAAGCAACGATAAACGCCGTTATCAGCAATAAAAGATGTTTTCTCATTTTGTAGGTTTTTAAATTGGAGGGCGCAAAGTAATGAAAAGAAAAAACCTGAGAGGTTAAGGAAATGTTTAGGGAATGCCTGCTTTAAAGACCCTAAAGGGTTGGATAAAAACATCTCCTGTAAGCAGAATAAAAAAATTTATTGAATTGCTTCTATCCTGTCGTTGTAAACATTCACTAATTTAGATACCTGATGAAAAGCAAGAATATTTTTCCAGTTTTTGTTCAGGAACGAGTGAAGATCATTCATTTTCATATTTCCGATTCGGAGATGAATAACTTTAGGAGGAGGTTTTGCAAGAATCATCCTTGCAGAAAAATCAGCGTCCTTAGTAATAATGGTCATATTATTCTCCCGCGCATAACCCCATACTTTTTTATCTGACCAGCCATCATCAATGTTTTTGAGGTGAATAAAATCTTCATCATGCCACAAGCTGAAACGATAGGGCAGGTTGGCATCAATTAAAAACTTCGGCATCAGGCAACCGTTTTAAAGCTAAAACCTCTGTTCATCATCTCGGCGGCAAAAACAAGACATGCTTTTATATCAGATAATTCAAGAGACGGATATTGCTTAAGTATATCTTCTGCCGAATCTCCGGCGCTTAAAAATTCAAGAATTGTTTGAACAGTAATTCGCTTACCCCTTATCGTGGGTTTACCATTACAAATGGTTTCATCAATGGTAATTCGATCCGTTAGTTGCTCCATCGTTATTTTTTAACAAAGGTAACCCTTAATGGCTCATAAACAAAATGAAAATAAATGCGCGAAGAATAAACTGTTGCGAAGTTTAGAAAGCGCAGGATTAACAAAATCCTGCGTAGCGGGATTTTTAAATTGGAGGGCGCAAAGTAATGAAAAGAAGAAATCTGAGGGGTTAAGGGAATGTTTAGGGAATCATTTTGTTTTTAAAGGCCTTACAGGGTAAAAACAAAACAGACAGCGTGGGAAACCTGCCTTCACAGAATTTTCTGCCTGTATGATTTATGTCAGTTTGTAGGAGTTGATAAATTTTGTTTACTTTGTGCTGAAATAAAAAGAAATGATGTAGAATTATTTTAAGCATGTTGATATTGCGTTAGCAAGTTCTTGATCTTAAATCGGCGAAATTTGAAGTGTCCAAGAATAAGTGTAACGCTCGCTAGAAGCGCGGGCGTAACTTATTTGGACACGGGTTCTTCGCCGAACCTTAGATCAGATGGTTACTAACCCGCGCGAATTATTTTTACTAAATAATATCAAAGCAAATATTGAGCATATTAAATTCAATAGCGTCTTTATTTAAAGGAAAGAAAAAGATAAAAAAAGAAGAGGAATCTTCTATGCCATTGAAACTATATTCGTTTATGATAACAGAGGATGGAAAAATGAGACCTGTAAATATAAAAGCTTCTGACATGGCTTCTGCACAAGAGAAGGTTAAAACTTTACATCCGAATTGTAAGGTAAAATTTCTTGGTGAGGTAATAAGGAGTATCTAAAAAATTCATTAACAAATTTAATTATATTAATTATGGAACCAGTGCTTCTTAATATTATGCTTGTTGAAGATGATGATGTTGATATTATGTCGTTGAAACGGTCGTTCAGGAAGAATAATATACAGAACTCGCTTTTCATTGCTAATGATGGGATGGAGGCATTGGATATGTTGAGGGGAACTAATGGCAAAGAAAAAATAGTGCCTATGCCTATGATTATTATTTCGGATATTAATATGCCTAAGATGAACGGGCTTGAAATGTTAAAGGAGATTCGGGCGGATAAGGAATTTGATGCCATCAGTGTTTTTATTTTTACAACTTCTGATTTGGATACTAACCGCCATGCAGCACAAAAGCATAATGTGGCTGGTTATATTGTTAAGCCGATTAATATGGAGAATTTTATTGAGGCGGTGAGCAAGCTGCACCATAATTGGCGGCTTGTTGGGAATGATAAAACTACAACAGAAAGTACTTTAAAGTATGATGGTGATTTCAGAACGGGTAATGACTAAAAATATTTATAGATAACATCAAGATAACATCAAGTAGTCTTTGTTCCTCGTATTCATCGAAGGTGAAATCCCAACCTCCCCGAAGTTCCAAACTTCGGGGAGGTTACAATAAAGCAAAACCCCGACAGCTTTCGCCATCAGGGTTTCCTATTGAATAACAAAAAAGTTTATGCAGCCAGCGTAATAGAAACCATGGCAGAAGGCACACCGTCATGAAAACTAAACTCCGACGAAGTTCCAAACTTCGTCGGAGTTACAATCACAAACGTAGAGATATTTAGAACTTCATCTTTTATTAAATACAAAACGCCCGATAAGTTTTCAAAAACTCATGAGGGTTATCTTTTGAATAACAAAAAAGGGTGATGTATCAAAAACGGTTGGTTTCGGAATAATTCTTTTCATCTACGAATACGAATCAATACGAATATACGAATGGGCTGCCATTCGTAATTCGTAACTATTCGTATTCGTAGATAACAAAAGGCATGAAAATGGCATAAATGTGCAAAAAACACTTAAAAAGGGCATTTAGGTATATTAAACCGCCATCACGGTAAGGTTTACCGCCACAACGGTAAGGTTTACCGCCACCACGGTAAGGTTTACCGCCATCGCGGTAAGGTTTACCGTCACAACGGTAAAGTGTACCGCCATCGCGGTAAGGTTTACCGCCATCACGGTAAGGTTTACCGCCACCACGGTAAAGTGTACCGCATGCATGGTTTTACTTTCTATACATATCCAAGTATTTGCCATAATGACACCCTTTCCATTTTTTTCTGCCAAATTGTCAAAAAGTGCCGACAACCTTTATCTTTGCAAGCCCTTTAAAAGAGGGTTTTAATATGTCATTTGAAGAAAATAATATAGAAGCCTCCCCCAATCCCGCACGTGCGGGACTAAGCCCGCATGAAAGTCATCACCCACCTTTGGGGGAAAGGGGGGCTTTCTACATTGAGAGTTATGGCTGCGCCATGAATTTTTCAGACAGTGAGATTATAGCGAGTATCATGACAGGCATTGGTTTTCAAACAACAAATACAACCGATGATGCCGATGTGATTTTCCTCAACACCTGCGCTATAAGAGATAATGCGGAATTAAAAATTTGGGCGCGGCTCAAAGATTTCAGAGCGAAGAAAAGAAAGAAGCCCGACCTCATTATCGGCGTGCTTGGCTGCATGGCTGAACGATTGAAAACAACTTTGCTTGAAAAGGAAAAGCTGGTTGATATTGTCGTCGGGCCTGATGCTTACCGTGATCTTCCGAACCTGATAGCTAAAGTAGAAACGGGACAAAAGGCAGTGAATGTTATTTTGTCGCTGGAAGAGACGTATGCTGAGTTAAGCCCTGTGCGGCTTGGCAGCAATGGTATTTCTGCATTTATATCTATTACACGGGGATGTGATAATATGTGTTCATTCTGTGTGGTTCCTTTTACACGCGGAAGAGAACGGAGCCGCGATCCGCAATCAATAGTTAATGAAGCACAGCAGCTTTTTGTGGATGGATATAAAGAAGTGACTTTGCTGGGGCAGAATGTGGATTCTTATTTATGGCCTCGCTTCGCCGAAGCAACAATGGAAGAAAATGAAAAATATAAGGGCTACGCGAAGGCGCAGTCAGGAGGAGGTGCAAAAAAAGATTTACCGCAGGATGTTATTCATGCAGCCATGAATCATCGGCTTCCTGAAAAAGAACAAAAGAATTTCATCACATTTGCTGACCTGATGGAGATGGTTGCAAAAGTTAATCCTGAGCTGCGTGTGCGCTTCTCCACTTCCAATCCGCGTGACATGACAGATGCGGTATTGCACCTGATCGCGAAATACGATAATATATGCAACTATGTTCACCTGCCTGTGCAATCAGGCAGCAGCGTTGTGCTTGAAAATATGAATCGAGGATATTCAAGAGAAGATTATATGAAGCGAATTGAATCTATTCGCAATATCATTCCTGATTGCGGCATTTCAAGCGACATCATTACAGGCTTTTGCAGCGAGACGGAAGAAGAACATCGGGAAACTCTTTCGCTGATGGATTGGGCGGGGTTTGAATATTCCTATATGTTCAAATATTCGGAGAGACCGGGTACTCATGCAGCACGAAAATTTAAAGATGATATTCCCGAAGAAGTGAAAGCAAGACGATTGCAGGAGATCATTGATCTTCAATCAAACCTTTCTCACAGAAGCAATCTGAAAGATTTGAATAAAGTGACTCGCGTGCTGGCTGATGCTGTTTCAAAAAGATCGGACAAGCATCTTTCAGGAAGAAACGATCAGAATAAAGTAGTAATCTTTCCGAGAGAACAATATAAACCGGGTGATTACGTCAATGTATTGGTAACGGATTGCACGAAGGCTACGTTGATGGGTGAAGCAGTAAAATAAGAAAAAATGAAAGACGATATTATTTTGCAGCAAATTAAGAAGATAGTTCAGGAGATGCTTCCTGAATCACAAGTGTTTTTATTTGGATCCAGAGCAAAAGGTAACAACTTGTCAAATAGTGATTATGACATCATGGTTGTTACAAAAAAGAATTATGACGTCAGGGAAAAAATTCCGATTTGTTCCGCCATCAATAAAGCGTTGACTAAGTCGGGCATTCCTTCCGATGTATTACTAAACAGTGAGGAAGAAGTCAAAATAAAAAAAGAATTGTATGGACATATTGTTCGCACTATCGTGAGAGAAGCGATTGCGTTATGAACTAAGAAGAGGATTGTTGATTGCAGATTAGCAGCGCTTTCAATCCGAAATCAAAAATCCGAAATCCGAAATTATTTAAGAGATGACAACTGCATTAGAGATAAAACAACGTTTTGGAATTATAGGCACCTCACCGTTATTGGATCATGCCATTGATGTTGCGAGGCAGGTTGCACCTACAGAAATCTCTGTGCTCATAAGCGGTGAGAGTGGCGTGGGGAAAGAAGTGTTTCCGCAAATCATTCACCAGTTAAGTCCGCGTAAGCATGGACCCTATATAGCAGTGAACTGCGGAGCTATCCCTGAGGGAACTATTGACTCTGAATTATTCGGGCATGAGAAAGGGTCGTTTACCGGTGCTCATGAATCACGCAAGGGATACTTTGAAGTCGTGGATGGGGGAACTATTTTTCTTGATGAAGTTGGTGAACTTCCTCTTGGCACACAAGTGCGATTGTTGCGCGTGCTCGAAAGCGGTGAGTTTATCAAAGTAGGTTCTTCCAAAGTACAGAAGACCAATGTGCGTGTTGTTGGCGCCACCAATATTGATTTGCTGAGAGCGATTGAGAATGGAAAGTTCCGTGAGGATTTATATTACCGTCTCAATACTGTTCCTATTCGCATTCCTCCGCTTCGTGACCGCAAAGAAGATATTCATCTTTTATTCAGAAAGTTCGCCGGTGATTTCGCTGAGCGTTATCGCGTGCCACCATTGACTTTGCAACCGGAAGCACAAAAGCTTCTTACGGAATATCGCTGGCCGGGTAACATCAGGCAGTTGAAGAATCTTGCCGAGCAGATGTCTATTCTTGAAAAGAATCACCAGATAAGCGCAGACACATTATTAAAATATTTACCGCCTGCTCCGTTAAATAACTTGCCTGTACTGTTGAGAGGAGAAGGCAAAGTTCAAAATGAATTCTCCGAGCGTGATTTGCTCTATAAGGTTCTCTTTGATATGAAAAAAGATTTGAATGATCTCAAGTTTGTTGTAAATGACATGATGCAACATTCTTCTTCTGATCCTGAATGGAGAGAGCGAAGCGTACAGCTAATGGACAAGCTTCAAACAAACACTCCTTCGTTGATTCAAACGTCCGACCCAAACATCACCATACAGCCAAAAGTTGAATCAGAGCCGATTCAGCATCACGAAGAAGTAGAGGAGTCCTATTCATTGAGAGATCACGAGAAAGAATACATCAAGAAAGCATTGCTGAAATACAAAGGCAAGAAGAAACCGGCAGCAAAAGAGTTAGGAATTTCTGAAAGAACACTTTTCAGGAAAATGCAGGACTATAATATTCATTAAAGGTTTGTGGTTTGTGGTTTGAAGTTACGTAACCTCAAACCTCGAACTTAAAACTTCAAACATAATTACGATTGAAGTCAAAGCTCCAATATCTTCTTCTTGTTCTACTTTTGACAGCGGGTTGCAAAGTGGGGTATAATTTCAACGGAGCTTCCATAGCTGCTGATGTTAAAACAATTTCAATACAGTACTTTCCGAACTATGCGCCTAATGTGCAGCCTACGCTCAGCCAGGTATTTACAGAAAAGATGAAAGATAAATTTCTGTCGCAGACCAATCTTAAATTGCTTGACAAGAACGGGGATATTGATTTTGAAGGAAGCATTACGGGTTATTCCGTTGCTCCCACTGCCATTCAGGGTAATGATATTGCAGCAAAGAACCGTCTTACCATTACCGTGAAAGTAAAATTTACCAACACAAAAGACGAAAAGCAAAATTTTGAAACGTCTTTTTCACGCTTTGCAGATTATGGTGGCACTCAAAACCTGGCAGCTGTGGAAAGCGGCTTGATTCAGACAATCACGGATCAATTAGTGGATGATATATTTAATAAATCGGTAAGCAACTGGTAATCTACGAATATCGAATCAGTACGAATTTACGAATCGCATTAAATAAGACAGTTTCAGATTTTGGAAAGACAGCGTTTAATTAAATTGATAGAAAATAAAGGCACCTCTTCAAAAGAAGAAACTTCCGAATTGTGGGATATTGTCCGCACGTTTCCTTATTTCCAGACTACACGGTTATTATTGGCGAAGAGCTTTCACAACCAGGGAAGCATTCATTTTCATTCAGAATTAAAAACAGCATCGGCTTATGCTGCTGACCGTAAAGTGTTGTTTCATCTTATCAATGATGAAACTACAAAGCAAACAGCGGATGAGGAAAGCAATGTTTTTGTTATTGAACAAAAACAACCTTTAAGTCAAGAATCATCCTTTAAATCAAGTGAAGTATTGTCAGACAAACAATTTGCACTTTCATCAGAAAGCGAAGAGTCAATTGAAACACCTGCTTTTGAAATCAAAGAAAATACTTCTTCATTTAGAGAAAATACAACAGCCGTTGAACCTGAATCGAAATACAGGGAAGAACCCGAAATTCAGCAAGAAAAAATAATTGAAGAAAAGAAAAGTGTCGCTGAACCTTTAACACCTGCCTTTGATGAACCTGCAACCACCAATGAAGAAATAATCCGCAGGCGGCTAAGTGAAATTCTTGCAAAGAATAAACCTGCGGAACAGGAAATAATTTCTGAAGCAATTCCTCCAACTATTGAAAAAGCAATCAGCAGCAAGGAAGAAGTAAAAGAAGAAAAGGTTGCTACCGCAGAGTTACCTGTCGTCAAGGAGGAAGAATCAACTACACATTCCGTTCTCGATAAGTTACCCGCAGAACCGATGGATGAGATAGAAGGCCTTGAAATAGAAACCATCATTGAAGAAAACTATTTACAGGAATTAGAAAAGTTGCCTGAGATAAGCCCCGCCGCCCCCCAAAGGGGGGAAGCCGACTTGAATAAAGCTTCGGAGCCAGTCCCCCCTTTGGGGGGTGGGGGAGCCATCTCCTTTATAGATTGGTTAAAACGGAAGAGTGGTGGACATACAACAGTTGAAGAAGTTAAAGACGAACCGCTTTCATCCGATTATAATCGAAAAGATGAAATTATCTCCCCCCCTTCGGGG
The DNA here is from genome assembly GCA_003151745.1 of Bacteroidota bacterium. Classification (GTDB taxonomy): domain Bacteria; phylum Bacteroidota; class Bacteroidia; order AKYH767-A; family 2013-40CM-41-45; genus PALSA-967. Next base: position 48,922 of record PLYJ01000069.1, on the reverse strand, counting down.
GATAGGGGGGCTTTAATTGATAAATTCATCGCTGCAGCCCCAAGAATAGCTCCCCCAAAGACTGAATTCTATTCTCCTGCCAACATGGCAAGGCAGAGCATTATTGATAATGAAGACATTATCTCCGAAACACTTGCCCGCATCTATTTTGATCAGGGAAACTATCCAAAAGCCCGTTCCTGCTATGAAAGATTGACCTTGCTATATCCCGAAAAAAGTGCTTCCTTTGCACCCTTTATTGAAAAAATAAACAACATTTTAAAAGAAAATCATCCCGAATAATCGGGATCAAATCTCAAATCTCAAATTCATGTTTACCTTACTTACCGTATTAATTGTCATTACCTGTGTATTGCTTGTGCTGGTAGTGCTGGCACAAAATTCCAAAGGCGGAGGCCTTGCAAGCGGCTTCACAGGCGGCTCCCAGATGATGGGAGTTAAAAAGACTACTGACTTCATAGAAAAGCTAACGTGGGGACTGGCGTTGGCGTTAGTTATATTCTGCCTTGGCGCAAGCTTGGCCTTATCAAGTCATGGAAGTAAGGATAACACATCTACCTTGCAGGAGCAGGCAGAAGGCGCAAAAGCAAATTCGGGTAGATCAATGCAGCAACAACAGCCTGCAGGACAACCAGGTCAAGCACCCCCGCCCGCACCAGCGCCAACTAAGACAAAATAACCTAATCCCTTAGATCAGGTCAAAAATGTCATGATGGGCACTACTAAGGTGACATCTTTTCATTAAAGGGAGTTCAAAAATGGAAAAAATGACAAAAAGCGTTACTGGCATGGTATCTGACAACAGGGTTTTCACTCCCGCACGTGCGGGATTCACTCTTCCCGAGGTTTTCAGGAAGATCAACAATTCCTAATTAATATTTAACCTTTTAACTATTTAAACAACATGAGTAAAGTAAGTATCAAGCCAATTGCGGGCACCCAAAACAGAGTTTTGGTTGAGCCTGCTCCCGCGGAAGAAAAGACAGCAAGCGGAATCATCATTCCTGACACAGCGAAAGAAAAACCTCAAAGAGGCAAGGTTCTTTCCATCAGCGAAGTGGATGAAAAAGGAAACAAACCTACTGTAAAGGTTGGCGACACCATTTTATATGGTAAATACGCCGGTACAGAAATCACGGTAGAAAATAAGGAATACCTTATTATGCGTGAAAGCGACATTTTCGCAATTCTTTAAAAAGAGATATGAGACGTGAGACATTAGATAATCCCCTTTGTCTCAAATCTAATATCTAATACTCAAGTCTAATTAATCAACAATTCAACAATTTAAAAAACAAACAAACAAAATGGCAAAGGAAATAACATTCGATCTAAAAGCCCGTGACGCCCTAAAGAAAGGCGTTGACGCATTGGCTAATGCAGTAAAAGTTACGCTTGGTCCAAAAGGACGCAACGTAATCATTGACAAAAAATTCGGTTCTCCTGTTATCACCAAGGACGGTGTAACGGTTGCGAAAGAAATCGAATTAGCAAACCCTATTGAAAACATGGGTGCGCAAATGGTGAAAGAAGTAGCGAGCAAAACATCTGATGTAGCCGGCGACGGAACTACAACAGCAACTGTACTTGCACAGGCTATTATCACAGCAGGTTTGAAAAACGTAGCTGCAGGCGCTAACCCAATGGATTTGAAACGCGGCATTGACAAAGCTGTTGAAGCTGTTGTTGCTTCGTTGAAGAAACAAAGCAAGTCAGTTGGCGACGACAACAAGAAGATTGAGCAAGTTGCCAGCATCTCTGCTAACAACGACAACGAAATCGGAAAGCTCATTGCACAGGCAATGGAAAAGGTAAAGAAAGAAGGCGTGATCACAGTGGAAGAAGCAAAGGGTACTGAAACAACTGTTGAAGTTGTAGAAGGTATGCAGTTCGACCGCGGTAATATTTCTCCTTACTTCGTTACCAATGCTGACAAGATGGAAACGGTTCTTGAAAATCCGCATATCCTTATATATGACAAGAAAATCAGCAGCATGAAAGAATTGCTTCCTTTACTTGAAAAACAAGTACAGACAGGCAATCCTCTTCTCATCATTGCTGAAGACATAGACGGAGAAGCACTTGCAACCTTGGTTGTAAACAAGATCCGCGGTTCATTAAAGGTAGCTGCTGTTAAAGCTCCCGGCTTTGGCGACCGTAGAAAAGCTATGTTGGAAGACATCGCCATCCTTACTAACGGAACATTGATCAGCGAAGAACGCGGTTTCAAATTAGAAAACGCTGACATTTCCTACCTTGGAAAAGCTGCTAAGATCACCATTGACAAGGACAACACGACTATCGTAAGCGGCGCCGGCAAAAAAGCTGACATCACTGCACGTGTTAACCAGATCAAAGCACAAATCGAAAGCACTACCTCCGATTACGATAAAGAAAAATTACAAGAGCGTCTTGCTAAGCTTTCAGGCGGTGTAGCTGTACTCTATGTTGGAGCTGCTACTGAAATGGAAATGAAAGAAAAGAAAGACCGTGTGGACGATGCATTACATGCAACCCGCGCAGCTGTTGAAGAAGGAATCATTCCGGGCGGAGGCATCGCTTACATCCGCGCTACCAGTGTGCTTGACAAGCTTACCGGCGCTAACGAGGATGAAACCACAGGCATCGCCATCATCAAGCGTGCTTTGGAAGAGCCACTTCGCCAGATCGTTGAGAACGCAGGTGTAGAAGGTTCTATCGTTGTTCAGAAAGTTCGCGAAGGCAAAGATGACTACGGTTACAATGCCCGCACCGACAAGTATGAAAACCTTCTTACTGCAGGCGTCATTGACCCAACTAAGGTGGCCCGCGTAGCCCTCGAAAATGCTGCTTCTGTTGCCGGCATGTTACTCACCACTGAGTGTGTACTTGCTGACATCAAAGAAGAAAAAGCAGGAGGAATGCCGGGTGGTATGCCAGGCGGAATGGGCGGAGGAATGGATTACTAAGAAATCCGTTTTGAAGCCTTCTCCACGAGAAGCAATAAAGGATAAAAAAACCCTGCCGATAAGGCAGGGTTTTCTTATGCCTATACCAGCGTCATTTAATTTCCTTTAGTTTGAGTTTCGGAAGGAATAACGTAAATTTGAGCAATCAAAGAATAACTATGAATTATCTTGAGAGAATAACTATTCAACCGGAAATCTGTCACGGCAAACCAAGCATCAGAGGTATGCGATGGCCTGTAGAAGTGATTCTTGACATGCTTTCATCCGAGATGACCATCCAACAGATTCTTGCAGATCATCCTGAACTCGAAAAGGAAGATATTCTTGCCTGCCTTCAATATGCAAAACTTCTTACTTCCGGCTCTAACCTGAAACACGTTGCCTGATGAACTTTTTATGTGATGTTCATCTTCCGTTTTTTGCTACAGCCCTACTTCGTTAAATTTTTTATATGCCTCACTTTTTAGCAGATATTTCACCTTCTCTATGAATGGCTGCAACGTCTGGTGTTTGTTATCCTTCGCGAGCAGAATAAATATTTTTATATCAAATTTGGCAAGGTTTTGCTGGTGCTTCAGGTTTTTATCAAGCGTAATAAAAAAATCAAATCCATTAAATGTAATAAGCCCAAGCAGTTCTCCGTTCTTTTTGCCAGACCATCTCATATCTCTGACAGTTCTCACCTCAAAGTCTTTACCAAAGTCAGATTTGACTTTAGCAGGAATGTTTTCGTCAAGCAAAATTCTCATTCAAAAACTTTTCTGATGTTATGCTTCGTTTTGCTTTTTCAAGAACTTCAAGAGCTTGCTCGTGGGAAACAGTTGGGAAATTTTCCAAAAATTCTTCTAATGTTTCGCCTGTTTCAATGTAGTCAAAGATTGCCTGGATGGGAACTCTTGTACCGGTGAAAACCGCTGTTCCGCCCATTGTTTCAGGATCAATGTTGATGGCTCCGTATTGCATAGCAGTAGTATTTATTTTTCCCCAAAGATAACCCTTTGCGCCACGCAAAGCAAAAAAGAATCAGATAGCTGAGCTACGGACGTGAAGGGTTGTTTTTAAAGGCTTGACAGGTTAAAAACAAAATGAAAATAAATGCGCACAGAATAAACGATTGCCAAGTTTTGAAAACGCAGCATTAACAAAATCCTGCGTAGCGGGGCAGCCAATTTATTTTATCTTTACTTCTCTTTTTCTCAAATCAAATTCAAAATTAATATTCTTTTTATCAGCAATATATTTTATCAAATAATCTCTAACATCTATAGGAATTTGAAATTGATAATAAGATGGAGTATTATTATTGTCACCGTGATACAAGTAACATAGGGTGCTTGCATGATTTGGTATTAAAATCGAAACTTCAATACTATCATGAACCTTAAGTACGTAAATAGAATCTAATTTTTTATTACACGGGGCAGGCAAAGTAATTTTCCCTTGCTCACTCCACGTTTTCCTTTTTGTCTTTTGGAATGTAATAATATTATCGTCAGAAAGTTTTGCAACTAAGTTTATCATCATGTGCATTAATAACCCAGACGTTTCAAAACGTCAGGGTTTGAGGTCAAAGATAAAAAATCAATCTTGCAAATTAAATGCTGCCTTAACTTCTTCATAGTTTTTTAAATTTACATTTGTATTCGCCATTCGTGCAGCAGGAGGAATAACTACCGCCTTGAAAGTAAGCGTTGAACTCTGAGCCGAAGAACTATTATAATAAAGTGCTATTTCTCCTGCTGCACTGCTACTTCCAAAGTATGTAAAATACATATCATCACCGCTGACAAACCAATTGGATATTGGTAATGAAACCCAAGTATCACTACCACCTGTTTGTCCGCTTAGCATGTAAACCATTACCACATCATTGTCCGAATTTGTAATATCTGCATCAGCTATCCCAAAATTATAATACCCTGATGAAGGATTATTCCATTGCCCCGGGGTTACGTTAAATAATGCAGTATTAACATTAGCACTTCCATTAGTTCCTGCCGGACCTTGTGGTCCAGTTGCGCCATCCTTAGCACATCCGCTAAACATTGCTGTTGCGACTACGAAAACCGCGATTAATAAATTTTTCTTTTTCATTTTCTTTTTTGATTTTAAATTGTTTAGGACATTATTTTTCATTTGCCTACTCATTCGCTTTTCAGCTTACGCGCCTTACTCTGTTTTAGGATTTTCAGGATACTCCTTTATTATTTTAAAGATTTTCTCATGGGTATATAAAAAAACTGCGTGGGACATTAGCCATCTGCTTAGAGGTACAGCGAAGCACCCACATGTCAAATAAGCTAAGCCCACGCATTGCATGGGCGTTTCGCTTATTCTTGACATGTTTGAAAATTCGCTGTTTTCTAAGCAAGAATATTGCTAACGCAATTCTATTTATCTTTTACTTTCTACATTTCTTTTCTTTTATAATTATTATGAGCAAATGTATAACTTTTAATTATAAATCCAATTTCCAAATTCACTTAAACCAAAAAAGCCCTGCATCCTACAAGTCTCTCTATTTTCTTCCTCCCTCTCCATCGGAGCCAAGTCAACAGTTACTGATGCAGACGCAACAGTACAAATTAAAACCCCGTTGGGTGTAGTTTCTAAGGTTGGCATGTGTGTAGGCCAACTACGCCCATCCAACCAAATCATACCAATCACCACAACCTTAGAAATCCCTGCTCGGCGCAGTTTAGCACAAGGTCTTTGGGTGATAAATAATTGCGTTGTAATTACACAATCCCCTTTTTTCATTAAAAAAAGCCAATTCATCTCAAAAATGCTCTAACACCAGAACAAAATGCTCTAACGTTTCATTGAAGTTTGATCACATCACGGCGAAATGCTCTGACGTTTCATCGAAGTGTGATCACACCACGACAAAATGCTCTGACGTTTCATCGAAGTGTGATCACACCACACCGAAATGCTCTGACGTTTCATCAAAGTGTGATCGCATCACATCGAAATGCTCTGACGTTTCATTGAAGTATGATCACACCACACCGAAATACCCTGACGCTTCATCAAAGTGTGATCACGCCACGACGAAATGCGCTAACGTTTCATTAAAACGGAGGGTGTTTTTTCAGGGGTTTGAAGAAAACTTAAATCGGTATTACTGCCACGTAAACCAGGCAATTCATGAAGTTTACGCAAAAACTATGTTTATAGGACAAAATAGGACATGTGTACTATAAAAAAAGCCCTAAAAGAGACAATAAGCCGTTAAAAAAGCCATTTTTGAGAGAAAAAAACCTTGCACCGGTTAAGGTATAGGGTTACAACTTACAACATGAAAACAAACAAAACTAACCTTGCCAGTCCGAACATGTCGTTCAGGCGCCGGCAGATAAAAGTTCTTTTACTATTTGAGATATCATCTTGCCATCGGCTTTACCGGCAAATTGCTTGCTTGCTACTCCCATCACTTTGCCTAAATCGGCAAGGGTTTTTGCTCCGACATTTTCAATGATCTTTTTTAATTCCACCCTCAGTTCATTTTCATCCATCTGCTTCGGCAGATATTTTTCTATCACAGCAATTTCTTCCTGTTCTGTCTTGGCAAGGTCAGCACGGTTCTGTTGCACATATATGTCAGCAGATTCTTTTCGTTGCTTAACCAGTTTTTGCAGCATCTTCATCTCCGCCTCGGCAGAAATAACTCCTCCTGCTCCCGAAGTCTTCTCCACTATGATCGCCGATTTAATTGCTCTAAGCCCTCGCACAGCAGCCTCCTGCTTTGCCAGCATGGCAGTTTTTAAATCAGCGTTTACTTTTTCTTCTAAACTCATATTTTTAAAGCCCCTCTCCTTTGGAGAGGGGTTGGGGTGAGGCTTTTAGTCAACATTATCGTGCAAGAACGAATTGTTCGGCTTTATCTCCGGCTTCTTTTCATCTTCATTACTCAGCGTATATCTTGACACCTGCGACTGGTTGGAAGGAACTACCGTATCCAGCTTGATATTACGCCTCATATAAGCCGGCTCCTTTTCCAGTTCATTGATCTTATCGGGATTGTTAAATCCATAACTGAGGTTTTTCAACTTCATCACCTTCTCTCTCGATCTGCGAAGCTGTTCCTCTAAACTGTCGTCATCCTGTGGAGGCAGTCTGCGTGCAGCAACCGGTTGCTCCTGCCTTGTTTCAATCACTCTCTCAATAACCGGTGCAGGAGTTGCCGTATCTTCTTTTTGTGAGGTAGTCAGGTCAAACTCAACGCTGATGGTTTCTTCAGAAGGCTTCATCTCCGTGGTTATTTCCGGCTGCTGGATAAATATATTGTCCTTTCTTTCCTCGGTAAACGTTTCTTTTACTTCCTGTTTCTTTTCCTTTTCATCATATATACCAACAATCTTCTTTTTGCTCTGTTCCTCATGTCCGATCTCTGCTTTAGTCTTAAAGCCTGTGGCGATGATGGTAACACTTACTTTATCTCCCAACGTTTCATCGAGGCAATTACCCCAGATTATGTCGGCTGTTAATCCTGCTTCATCCTGTATGAAATCTGTGATGGCTCCTATTTCATCCATGGTTACTTCATGCGTTCCGGAAGCAATGTTCATGAGAATGTAACGCGCACCCTTGATGTTATTGTCATTCAGCAACGGAGAGGCAAGCGCCTGCTCAACGGCAACAATGGCCCGGTCGTCGCCACTGGCAGAAGCAGAACCCATGATGGCTACACCGCTGTTAGTCATCACCGTTTTCACATCTTCAAAGTCAACGTTGATGTAACCTGTCACGGTGATAATCTCTGCGATGCCTTTGGCAGCCGTAGTGAGAATATCGTCGGCATGGGTGAATGCCTCGCCCAGCTTCAGGTTGCCGTACATCTCGCGAAGCTTATCGTTGCAGATAACTAAAAGGGTATCCACATTTTTCTTCAACTCTTCAATACCATTATCAGCCTGCGCCTTTCTCTTTTTGCCTTCAAACAAAAACGGAACGGTTACGATGCCAACCGTAAGTATGCCCATTTCTTTTGCCGCCTGTGCAATGATTGGAGCAGCCCCTGTGCCGGTGCCTCCGCCCATGCCGGCAGTAATGAACACCATCTTCGTGTTATCAAACAGGATGGATTTTATTTCATCAATGTTTTCGATGGCAGCATTTTTGCCCACTTCAGGAATTGAACCTGCGCCGCGCCCATCAGTCAGGCTGGAACCCAACTGAATCTTATGCGGAACGGGACTGATCTCAAGCGCCTGCGAATCGGTATTGCATACCACAAATTCAACGCCCTTAATTCCCTGGCGGAACATGTGATTCACAGCGTTGCTTCCTCCTCCGCCTACTCCTATTACTTTAATGATAGAAGGATTGTCTTTGTTAATTTCAAATTTCATGCGTGTTGCTTTTTATTTAGTTGTATATGTAATTGTTGTTGATGGTCTATGGTTATAGCGTTGCGAACTGTAAACAGATTTACTTTAAATCGTGATCATCCACCTCCTCAAACCAATTTTTCAATCTCTTGAAGATGCTTTCGTCCTGCTTTGCTTTCCTGTCATCTTCTTTTACTTTTTCCTTCTTGTTGACATTGCCTGCCACAACAAGCTGCGGAATTTTCTTGTTCTTTTCCAGTTCATGGAATCCTTTCATCACAAGCCCTACAGCGGTAGCGTACATGGGGCTTTTAACTTCATCCGTTCCTTTTGCAAGATGTTCATTGGGATAACCGATGCGTGCATCCATGCCTGTCAGGTATTCCACTAACTGGATGATATGCTTAAGCTGTGCGCCGCCACCTGTAATGACAATGCCTGCAATCAATTTCTTCTCGAACCGTGAATTTTTTATTTCATAAATTACCTGCTCGATGATCTCTTCCATCCTTGCCTGGATAATGCTTGCAAGGTTTTTCACAGAAATCTCACTGGGCTTCCTGCCGCGCAATCCGGGAATGGTCACATATTCATTCTCCAGGTTCTCACTTGCCAGCGCTGAACCGAACTTTATTTTCAATTGCTCTGCATCCTTTTTAATAATGCTGCAGCCCTCTTTAATATCCTCTGTGATCACATTGCCGCCAAAGGGAATCACTGCCGTGTGGCGAATGATGCCGTCATGGAAGATGGCGATGTCTGTGGTGCCTCCGCCAATATCCACGAGCACTACACCGGCTTCTTTTTCTTCATCAGTAAGAACCGACTCAGCTGATGCAAGGGGTTCCAGAAAAAGTCCGTCCGTCTTCAATCCTGCACGGTCCACACACTTATATATATTCTTAATCGAGCTGATCTGCCCCGTGATGATGTGACAGTTAGCTTCCAACCGAATGCCGGACATACCGACGGGATCCTTTAAGCCCTGTTCGCTGTCAACGATATATTCCTGCGGTATTACATGGATGATCTGTTCGCCGGGAGGCATGGCTATTTTATACATATCCTCTACGATGATGTCAATATCCTTCTGGTTAATTTCATCTTCCATGCTGTTGCGGGTGCGCATGCCGCGATGCTGCAAGCTTTTAATGTGCTGTCCTGCAATGCCCACATGCACATTGTGAACTTCCACCTTTGCCTTATTGCCCGCTTCATCCACAGCCAGCTTAATGGATTGCACCGTGTTGACGATGTTAGTGACCACACCGCGCATCACACCCACTGACTCGCTCTTACCCATGCCAAGTATTTCAATCTTGCCGAAAGAGTTTTTACGACCCACAATGGCACATATCTTGGTGGTGCCGATGTCTAATCCTACTATTAAATCTGCTTTATCTTTTTCCATTCGTTATTTAATTTTTGTACAAACGACCTGGTCGTTGAACTTTAAATTTATCACGCTGTAGTTATTCCAACCGGTCTTATCAAATCCTTTTGTATATAAAATAAAAAGCTTGTTGAACTTCTCCTTCATCTGTGTGGCATCACCAAAAATAATTTTCTGGTTGCCCACTCTTGGAATCAATTCAATATCCCCGCTTTCGTTGACGTATAGCTGTTCTATTTGTGCGCTCCAGAAATCATCCTTGTTAATATACTTTGCAAGCATATAAATACTCTGCATCGTTGTGGGATGAAAGCTTGTATCGGATTGGTCTATATTTACCGGAACATCGCCCGCATACGCCAGACTGTCGCTTTCTCTTGCTGCAATTGCACCGTTTGCTACAGGCACGCTTGCAGTGTACTTAGGGGAAGTCGGCATATATTTTCCGGTGTTGTCTATATAGAAACTTTCGTTGTTGTAATTAAAAACTCTAAGAATGGGTTTGCGTTGTGCTACCTCAATCTTCACAATTCCATCAAGCGTTGAAAATACTTCGGCATTCAATACAAAAGGGTTGTTATTTATGATTTTTTCCAACAATGCGATGTTAATTTCATCCATCGGCTTTCCAACCAATCCGCCAAACTTATCGTTGATGATTTGGGCAATGTCGGAATACTCAACAAAGGAATAGGAGGTGCTGTCGTTAATGGAAATGTCGAATGCCTTGCACTCCATCATGCGCTGCTTATAGCTTGTGAAGCCCACGGATACGATAAACCCGAAGGCAAGCAAACTCCATAGCCCGATGCGGGCAATCTTTTTCCAGTTGATGTTGAATCTGGGTTTAAACCTGTTTTTCATACTACTTCATTTTATAGCGACAGATTCACAGATTATTTATTTAAAAATAGCAAGAATGAAATCTGTGAATCTGTGGCAAGTATTGTTTCAATTCGCATATTTTTTCATCAGATAATGCCTTATCGGAACAACAAGTGTATCAATATCACCTGCGCCAAGCGTAAGCAGCACTTCAATATTTCTTTTCTCCAGCTCCTCCAGCACATCTTCTTTCCGGCAAGGCATTTTATTTTTTATGGTTACGTCTTTTAAAAGCATTCCTGAGTTAACTCCCGCTATCGGTTTCTCCCGTGCGGGATATATATCGAGGAGAATCAGCTCATCCAGCAGCGACAAGCTGCGTCCAAAACCCTCGGCGAAATCCCGTGTGCGACTGAATAGATGCGGCTGGAAGATGCCGGTAATTTTCTTTCCCGGGTACAATTCACGGGCAGAAGAGATGCAAGCCCGAAGCTCTTCAGGATGATGAGCGTAATCGTCAATATAAACTACATTGCTCGTTGGCGGCTGAACCTGGTAATCAAATCTCCTCTTCACCCCCGTGTAGGTTTCCAATGCCTCTTTGATTTTGTTTTTGGGAATGCCGATATGCTTCGCAACGGCTATGGCAGCCAAAGCATTCTCCACATTATGCGCTCCGGCTAATTGGGAAGAAATATCTTTGATCGTGTCTTCGGTATTTTTGAAATCGAAATGATAACGATGATTTTCAATCCTTAAATTCTTCGGCGAATAATCTGCTGTCGCGGTTAAAGAATAGGTTGATTTGCCAAGCTCCAGGTCTTCCAATTGCAACCCCGATTTATAAAAAAGCATTCCGCCTTTTTTCAATTGCTTTGCAAAGGACCGGTACGAATCAACCAACTGGCCGGAATCACCATATATATCAAGGTGGTCAGCATCCATGGAGGTAATTACTGCCACATCAGGATGAAGCGTGAGGAACGAACGGTCGTATTCATCGGCTTCCACCACCACAATACTCTTTTTGCCCTTTCCTAAAAGGAAATTTGAATCGTAGTTTTTTGCAATACCTCCGAGAAAAGCCGTGCAGTCTGTTCCTGAATGCTTTAATATATGAGCAATCATGGAGGATGTGGTGGTCTTCCCGTGAGTGCCTGCAACCGCTATGGTGTAATGATTCTCTGTAATCATGCCCAGCACTTCCGAACGCTTTTTCACATCAAATCCATTGCTCAAAAAATAATTCAGCTCGATTAGATCTTTAGGAACAGCGGGAGTGTAAATAACCAATGTTGTGTCTTTGAGATTGGAAGTCTGAAGCTGCGCTACCGCAATACTGTCAATAAAATGAACGCTTATTCCTTCGGCAATTAATTCATCCGTAAGCGTGGTAGGCGTTTTGTCGTAACCGGAAACTATTTTGCCCTGCGCTTTGAAATAACGCGCAAGTGCAGACATACCAATGCCTCCGATGCCGAGGAAATAAACGTTATTTATTTTTTCAAAACTCATTTTTGAATTGATGCTTCTTTACCAACAAAATTGGATACCATTTTCACAACGTTGGACACCACACTATTAGTTTTGGATACCATTTCAACAAAATTGGATACCATTTTATTGTCTTTGGATACCGTTTCATTGAAATTGGATACCGTTTTGATAGCGTTGGATACCGAGTCATTGATTTTGGATACCATTTCAACAAGATTGGATACCATTTTACTGTTTTTGGATACCTTTTCATTGAAATTGGATACCATTTTGATAGAGTTGGATACCACACTATTAATTTTGGATACCATTTCAATAAGGTTGGATACCATTTTGATTAAAATTTAGCCTTTTTCACTGTTTTTTTAGTTATTTTTCAATTTCTACCCTTTCTTTACCACATAGGAACATAGAAACATAGGTTACACATAAGTTTTTGAGCAACTATTTGCCTCTAAACACCGACGAGGTCTGGAACATTACCATTTTTAGTGCTTTTCTTTAAGTTTGATTGAGAATGTCTGTCTATCACTCGGTGATGACGGTACAGGATTAAATCTCAACTCAACGCATTTAACATTCTTTGCAGCTTGAAATGTTGTATATCCACTTTTCTTTTGATAAGGCTCTAAGTCGCCACTTGAAAATTCTGGTTCTTTCACTAGTCCAATACATCCTTCATTACCCCACACCGAATATTCAAATCCTTCTTCATCTGCTATCTTCCAATATGTATCATCATATACCACCTTTTCATTTGAAAGATTCTGAAAGAAAACTTGTATCGCAATTAGTTTATTGCCTTCCTGTGGTAAACAGTTTCGATTATATAACTTTCCCTCCTCATAATTTGAAAGACAACATTTCCAATTTCCTTCACTAATAATTGTGTCGCCAAGAGCATACACCCGCTTATCTGTTAATTTGTTCTTCGTTTCATCTGTCGTCTGACCTTTCGTATTTCCATTTGCTATTTCAGGTAGCGCTGATTTTTCCTTTGAATTATTCCAGGTGCATGCCGAAATACAAAAGCAACTTGTAAGAATAACAACTAAATAAAAAGAATACTTAAGATTCAACATATCGTTTTTCTGCTGCTTTAAACTCCGACGAGGTTTAAAACCTCCTCGGGGTTACATGAAGTTTCGTCGTCTGTTTTTATCGTTATCTTGCCCATAACGGTTTAAGTTTGTTTACATCATTTTCTGAAATTGTTTTTGTTCGCGAGCTAATACCTTTTTCTAAATCAATGCTCTTTATAAATGCTTGAAATTTCGTCCAAGGTATTTTTCTTTCCTCTGAATTTTTATTTTCGTGATAGAAATAAGTAAAGTCGTCAACAACTTGCTTTTCTAAAATGGTAGAAGGCGCATAAACATTGCTTCGTGTTTTACTTTCGTTATTGAACTTGAGTATTACTTGGTCGCCTTCTTTTGCTGTATCGCTAAATTCCGTTCTTGCTCTCCATCTTAAAAAACTAATATCGTCTTCATCAATATTTTCTCTCTTGGAAATCGAACTTGTTGTCTTTTCTACCATTCCCTTAATCTTATCATAGGTTCTGTTTTTAAGAGGAAAAGCGGAAACGAACCAGTAACGGTTTCCAAATTTCTTTTCACGTGTTTGTGATTTTGTCATTGACTTGAATGGTCGTTTGACTACTTTTATTTTTAGCAACAAATCAATTTCCTTTTTGGTGAGCGAAATTGATTCTTCTGTTAAGTTGTAACAAAATGCTTTTGCTTGAGAAATCAAAATGTCATTGTTTGTTACAACAGAAGACTCGGTAAGTTTTTCCGCACTGCTCTTTGATAAGTTTGCAGAACCAATAACTAAAAAATTGTCAGTCAACAGAAATTTTGAATGCAACTGTTGGTTAGATAATAATTTTACGCCTCTCTTGAAATAGGTATAAAGAGTTTTTGCAGATGTCTCTCCGAATTTTATTGCAAAAATTGAAGCGTCACAAATTAAAATGTCTCCTTTAGTAAGTTGTAAATTGTCAGATGTAACATAAGCTATACAGGCAAATTTTTTCTGTCGTTTAGAAAAGAGTTTATTTACCTCTTTCCAAATGTCTCCAGTTAAAAATTGTTCCATAGTTGTCGCTTAGTTTATTGGCTCCAAACTCGAGACGGGGTTACAATTCACCCAATTAAATTATACACTTCATTAGCAATCATCTCCGCAGAATTCTTTATTGCCAGCTTGCCAATATTTTCAGTCAATGATTTTTGTTGTGCTTCGTTTTTCATCAGTCTATCTAACACTTCAATCAATTTTGTTCTTGCTTCCACATCGCGCACCATTAATGCTGCCTGTTTGTTTACTAATGCAATGGCGTTCTTTGTCTGATGATCTTCAGCCACGTTTGGCGAAGGAATAAGAATGGCAGGCTTCTTCACAAGGCACAATTCTGAAACCGAGCTTGCGCCTGCTCGCGAAACAACAACATCAGCAGTTGCGTAAGCGTAATCCATTCTCCCTATAAAATCAAACACCTTTATGTTTTGCACGCCTGATTCCTTCACTGCGCTTTTTGCTTCTTCAAAGAAAAGCTTTCCTGTCTGCCATATCAGTTGCACATCACTCATGGAAAAGAAGCTGAGCGATGCTTTCATACTTTCATTGATCGTTCTGGCACCCAAGCTTCCGCCAATAACGAGAACTGTTCTTTTTCCCGGCAGTAATCCAAAGTGTATATATCCTTCTTCCCGTTTTCCGTCAAGCTGCAAGATGTCTTGTCTTACAGGATTGCCCGTAAGGATTAATTTTTCTTTCGGGAAATACTTTTCCAATCCCTCGTAAGCCACACATATCTTATTGACCCGTTTCGCTAAGAATTTATTGGTGATGCCGGGGAAAGAATTTTGTTCCTGTATTAATGCAGGCACCTTCATTCCTGTTGCTGCATATAGTAAAGGCCCGCTTGCATATCCACCCACTCCGACCGCTACGTCCGGATTAAAGTCCTGAACAATACGCTTTGCTTTTCTCACGCTTGCAATCAGCTTAAAGGGGAAAGAGAGATTTTTGAATGTCAACTTTCTCTGCAATCCACTGATGTTTAATCCTTCAATCTTATATCCTGCTGCCGGAACTTTTTCCATCTCCATTCTTCCTGACGCTCCCACAAATAAAATTTCATTTTCACTATTCATCGCTTTCAACCCGTTCGCTATGGCAATGGCAGGAAATATATGGCCGCCTGTGCCTCCTCCGCTGATGATGACTTTTATCTTACGCTGCTGCAAGCTCCACTCCCCCTTCTTCTTTTTTCTCGATTTTATTTTCTTCCGTCTCCTTCTCTACATCACGGCTTACACTCAAAATAATACCTATGGATATGCTTGTGAACCAAAGCGAGGTTCCTCCCATGCTTACCAATGGAAGGGGTTGACCTGTAACAGGAAATATATTTGTAGCCACTGCCATATTGATCATGGCCTGGAAAATGAGCATGAACGTGCAGCCAATGGCAAGCAGTGTTCCAAAGGCGCGCGGATTCTTTGTAACAAACCGTATGACACGATAGAATAATAGTATATATAAAAATATAATCAGTGCCGCTCCAACGAAGCCGTACTCTTCCGTAATGATGGCATAGATAAAATCAGAATACGGATGCGGAAGGAAGTTGCGCTGTGTACTATTGCCCGGCATCTTGCCCAGTATACCTCCTGAGGCAATGGCGATCTTTGCTTGCTGTGTCTGGTAATTTACATCTTCACCACCCTTTGTAAAATTCTCTATACGCGCCTTCCATGTTTCCACACGACCTTTTTTTCCAGACACCAATGCAATCGTAATAAAGAGAGTAAGGCATAAAGCGCCGATGCCTGCCATGTAACCAATGTACTTCATATTGATGCGTCCGATGAACATGAGAAACACACAAGTCATAAAAAGCACAGCAGCAGTGGAAAGATTCGCAGGAAGGATTAATGCACATACGATGAGTACAGGTATAATGATAGGCAGGAAGGCAGATTTAAAATCCTTGATATTGTCTTGCTTTTTTGAAAGTGTGCGCGCTACATACATAATGAGTGCAAGCTTGGCGAAATCGGACGTTTGGAACGACAGATTGATTACAGGTAATGTGAGCCAACGACTTGCTTCATTCAAATTTGTTCCCATCGCAAGTGTTACGCCAAGCAATGGTATTGCGAGAAGCAATGCAATCTGTGAAATACGTGAATAAAGCGTGTACCTCACCAATGACGCTCCATACATCAATCCAAGCCCGAGCAAAAGAATACCGAGATGCTTTAGCAGGTAATATTCCGTATTGCCTTGCTGGTATTTATACGCAAGAGTACCCGTAGAGCTATATACAGCAAGCAATGAAAAAATAGAGAGGATGAATACAATCAACCAGATGACGCGATCGCCTCTGAAATATTTATCAAGCCATGTTGCCTGTGCTTTCATAGTTTTTGGTTTGAAGTTCGAAGTTTGAAGTTCGAGGTTGCGAACATCACACCTCAAACTTCAGACTTCAAACACTTAGAGAGCTTTCACCGCTTTCTTAAACTGTCTTCCTCTATCTTCATAGTTTTCAAATAAATCGAAGCTTGCGCAGGCTGGTGAAAGAAGCACCACATCTCCTTTAGAAGCAAGCTTGAGGCTTTCATGCACCGCTTGTTTTGCGGAGGTAGTGTCAATGATAATCGGAGCAATGTCTTTGAATGCCCGATGAATCTTCCTGTTTTCCATACCAAGACAAACAATTGCTTTTACTTTCTGTTTCACTAATTCTTTCATCATGTTGTAATCGTTGCCCTTGTCAACACCGCCGAGAATAAGCACTACAGGCTTGTTGAAGCTTTCAAGCGCAAACCAGGTGCTGTTCACATTCGTAGCCTTTGAATCATTCACGAATTCCACTCCGTGAACCGTGGAAACATACTCCAGGCGATGCTCTGCATTGCGAAAGTCCGACAGGCTTTCACGCACGGTCTCTTTACGTACTTCAAGAATGCGGGCAGCGATACCTGCTGCCATGCCATTGTAGATGTTGTGTTTGCCTTGTAAGGCCAGGTTGTAGATAGACATAGTGGTTGTTTGGTTTTTAGTGGTTATATTTATAAAATCGTTTTCAAGCCACGCTCCTTCTTTCAGTTTTTTTTTTATTGAGAAAGGATAGAGATGAGCTTTAGGTTTAATTTTTTTTAGTGTATCGGTTATTACTTTATCATCCATACAATAGATGAAGGCGTCGTTCTTGGTTTGGTTTTGAATAATCCGGAATTTTGATTGTACGTAGTTGTTGAAATTGTAATCATATCTGTCTAAATGATCGGGAGTAATATTCAGCAGCACTGCGATGTCGCTTTTAAACTCATTCATATCATCCAGCTGAAAGCTGCTTAACTCAAGCACGTAGTAGTCAAATTTCTTTTTTGCCACCTGCAAGGCGAGACTTGTACCAACGTTGCCAGCCAGCCCTACTTTCAATCCTGCTTTCTTAAGGATATGGTGCGTGAGCAGCGTGGTAGTTGTTTTTCCGTTGGTGCCTGTGATGCAAATCATTTTAGCATTCGTATATCTTCCTGCAAATTCAATCTCCGATATGACAGGGATTTTTTTCTTTCTTATCTTCTTAATGATGGCAATCTTTTCAGGAATGCCGGGACTTTTGATGACTTCTTTTGCTGCAAGAATTTTTGCTTCAGTATGATTTCTTTCTTCAAAAGCGATTTTATTTTTTATCAGTTCGCTTCTGTATTTTTCATTAATCACTCCGCCGTCAGAAACCCACACATCAAATCCTTTCTTCTTTGCAAGAATTGCAGCTCCCACTCCGCTTTCTCCGGCGCCCAGTACAACAATTTTTTCTTTCTCCTTCATGCTTCAACTACTCTCTTATCTAAGCTTGAGTGTGACAATTGTTACAATCGCAAGCATGATTCCGATAATCAGGAATCGTGTTACAATTTTTGATTCGTGATATCCCAGCTTCTGGTAATGGTGATGCAGTGGCGCCATTTTAAATATTCTTCTGCCTGCACCATATTTTCTCTTCGTATATTTAAAATACCCCACCTGCATTACCACAGAAATATTTTCTAACAAAAATATTCCGCAGAGAATCGGTATAAGCAATTCCTTTCTGATGGCAATTGCAAACGTGGCAATGATGCCGCCCAGCGCTATACTTCCTGTATCACCCATGAATACCTGTGCGGGATAAGCATTATACCACATGAAGCCAATGCAAGCCCCTACAAATGCACCAATAAAGACAACCAGCTCCCCTGCATTAGGGATATACATGATATTCAGGAAATCCGCAAAACCTATATTGCCGGATACATAGGCAAGAACGCCAAGTGTAGCGCCAATTATAGCTGACGTACCCGTGGCTAACCCGTCAATTCCATCTGTGATATTAGCTCCGTTAGACACCGCAGTGATAATGAGAATGACGATCGGAATAAAAACTAACCAGGCATACTTTTTGTAATCCCCCTTATACCAGGAAAGTAAATCAGCATAATCAAATTCATGATTCTTAATGAATGGAATGGTAGTGGCTGTTGACTTTATAGGGTTAGCAGCATATAATGTGTTCGGATTACGATTCAACTCATCTATATAACTTCCCTGCCCCTGACTTATTATTATCTTTTCGTTGGTTGATGGTTCCTTCACCACCTTTTCCTTCACTACTACATAGGGATTGAAATACAATGTGCAACCGATAATAATACCAAGGCCTACCTGCCCAAGGATTTTGAACCAACCAGCTAATCCCTCTTTATCTTTTTTAAACACTTTTATGTAATCATCAATTGCACCTATGACGCCTAGCCACACTGTTGTCACCAACATGATAACCACATATACATTGCCTAACCGTGCAAACAATAATGTTGGAATGAGAATGGCAGAAAGAATAATGAATCCTCCCATGGTTGGAGTACCTTGTTTTTCCTTCTGACCTGCAAGACCAAGATCACGCACCGTTTCTCCCACCTGCTTCTTATATAGATAGCGGATAATGGTTTTACCCAACAGCAGCGTGATAAAAAGCGAGGTAATGATTGCCATTGCCGCACGGAATGAGATGTAGTAAAACACTCCGGCACCCGGTACGTTATAATGACTCTTTAAGTAGACAAATAAGTAGTAGAGCATTTTTTAATTTCAGATTGAGGATTGAGGATTTGAGATTAAGCACTTTTTAATCTGAAATCTTCAATCTAAAATCTCACTTTCTATTTTGAGAATATCATGAACATTTCTTCTAAAACTTTTTTATCATCGAAAGGAGTTTTTATTCCTTTTATCTCCTGGTATTTTTCATGTCCTTTACCTGCGAGGAGAATTAAATCGCCCGGTCCCGCAAGAGAGCAGGCTGTCTTGATGGCTTCCTTTCTGTCAGTAATGGACAAGGCTTTTTTCTTCTGATCAGCGGTGATGCCTGCTTCCATCTGAGAGATTATTTTACCAGGATCTTCTGAACGCGGATTGTCGGAAGTGAGAATCACTTTCGTGCTCATCTCACAGGCAATCTGCGCCATGACAGGACGTTTTGCCGAATCGCGGTCACCACCGCAGCCAATCACGGTTATCACTTTACCAGAACCTTCAAGAATATTGTTTATAGTAGAGAGTACATTTTTCAAAGCATCAGGAGTGTGAGCATAGTCAACCACGCCGATCACTTTGTTTTCGGAAATGATGTAATCAAAACGGCCTTCAACAGGATTGAGCGCGCTTAAAGCCGTGAGCACTTTCAGTTTCTCCTCACCGAGCAAAATGGCTGTAGCGTAAGTTGCGAGAAGGTTGTAAGCATTGAAACTACCGATGAGCTTGCACAATACTTCCTGACCATCAATATTCAGCAACAAGCCACTGATGGTATTCTCTATCAGCTTACAGCGGAAGTCACTCATCTTCTGCATGGAATAGGTTTTCTTTTTCGCCTTCGTGTTCTGCAACACCACCTTGCCATTCTTATCATCCACATTGACCAATGCAAAGGCCTCAGAAGAAAGAGAATCGAAAAAGCTTTTCTTTGCTTTTATATATTCATCAAATGTTTTATGGTAGTCGAGGTGGTCATGTGTGATGTTGGTAAACACTCCGCCTGCATATTGCAAGCCGGTTACACGATGCTGAACCAGTGCGTGAGAGCTTACTTCCATGAAGCAATACGTCACCCCCTCGTCGAGCATGGCAGCAAAAAGTCCGTTCAATTCAAGCGGATCGGGCGTAGTATGGGTAGAAGGAATTACCTGGTCATTAATTTGGTTCTTAACTGTAGATACCAAACCAACATTATAACCTAACGACCTGAATAATTGGTGTAATAATGTAACGGTGGTCGTTTTTCCATTTGTACCCGTAACCCCTATCAGCTTAAACTTCTCAGAAGGATTATTGTACCAGTTGCAGGCTATATAAGCGAGAGCAATAGCGCTATCCTTTACTTTTATGTAAGTAATGTTTTCTTTCTGATGCTTCGGAAAGTTCTCACACACTATGGCAATAGCGCCATTGGCAATGACAGCATCAAGGAATTCATGCCCGTCTGATTTGGTTCCTTTAATGGCAATAAATAATGAACCGGAAGACACCTTACGTGAATCGAAGCAAACATCCTTGATGCTAATGTCCGTTGGACCTGCCACATCAATGATGCCCGATTTATATAGAATGTCTTTAAGAATTTTCATCAGCCCAGTTCAATCGTTATTTGTGAGCCACGGTTAATTTTCCCACCTGCATCAAGCGACTGCTTCAACACCATGCCGCGTCCGTTTACTTTGACGCGTAGCCCCGAATCTTCCAAAATATATATAGCATCCTGAAGCCCCATGCCTACTACATTCGGCACAGTGCCTTGTAAGTTTTTTCTTTCTTTTAATTGAATTGATCCGCTTGTGTTATAGGATGAAACCCAATCGGCATCTTCGCTTTGAGAATCTACAGCCAACCCGATTTTCTTAATGGCCTTCATTGTTTCTTTCTTATTACCTGCTTTTATGTCAGGCAGAAGATTCTTAGCAACCAGGGTATCAGCAGAAAGAGGCGGGTGCATGTCCAACCTCGTTGCATATACTTTATCAGAAATTTCTTTGAAGATGGATCCTGCGACGACGTTTCCATAATACACGCCGTTAGACGGAGCATTCACCACTACGATGCATGAATACTTTGGATTATCAGCAGGGAAATAACCTACAAAAGATGCCTGGTATCTTATTCCATTGCCTTTATAACCTTCTGCGCCCTGCGAAATCTGTGCTGTGCCTGTTTTTCCGGCAATTGCATAGGCAGCAGTTTTCAAATTCACAGCTGTTCCTCTTTCTACAACACCCTCCAATAATTTTTTTGCTTTTTGAATGGTGGCAACAGAAGCAATCGTGTCACTGATAACTTCTGTTGGAAAGGATGCCATCAAAACACCATGACTTCGAATCTCTTTTACAAACTTCGGCTTTACCATTTTGCCATTGTTAGCAACAGCGTTGTAGAGCGTAAGCGTCTGCATTGGAGAAAGAAGCACATCATAACCAACTGCCATAAAGGGAAGCGTAGTGCCGTACCAGTCCTTATCAAGCGGATTTTTAATACGCGGTTTTGCTTCTCCTGTAATTTGCAAGCCAAGCGGCTGATCCAAATGGAGGCCCTGCAACCCTTTAACAAAAGCCGTCGGGTTCTTTTTATAGTTATTATATATGACTTTTGAAATACCGACATTGGATGAAATTTCAAAAGCATGCTGCACGGTAATCCTGTTCGGTACTCCTTCATGTGAATCATGAAGTATCCTGTCTGCATATTTCTTTGATCCGCCTTCTATATCAACCGTATCCGTGGGTTCTACCAGTCCGTCATCAAAAGCAACAAGCAACGATGCAAGCTTCATCGTTGATCCGGGTTCTGCAGCTTCGCCTATGGCATAGTTGTAATCTTCATCATATGTGCCTTCTCCTTTTCTTTTGAGATTTGCGATGGCTTTTACTGCCCCGGTCTGCACTTCCATCAGCACTACACAGCCATGATCTGCATTGTTCTTTACAAGCTGTGTGAGTAAAGCGTGTTCAGCAACATCCTGGATGTTTATATCAATCGTTGTAATAAGGTCGTTGCCATCCTTTGGTTCAATTTCAATGTTATCGCTTATCGGCATCCAGACATTCCCTGCCATGCGTTGCATCCGGCGCCTTCCGCTTACACCTTCTAATGTTGTGTCAAAGGCACCTTCAATACCAACCGGCTTAATGCCATTGCGGCTCATACCTATAGTACGCTGAGCAAGCATATTAAAAGGCATATCCCTTCTTTCTTTCTGAATGATTATCAGTCCTCCTTTATAACGACCCAGCTTAAAGAGAGGAAATTTCTTTAATGCCTGCAGCTGGTCATAGGAAACATCTTTATGAACGAGGTAGTAGTGTTGATCCGCATTGCGCGCATCTCTCAAATCCTTTTTATAATCCAACTGATTTTTATCCTTAAAAAGATTGGCAAGAGCAATGGATAAGGAATCAATGCATTTATCAAAAGTGCCTTTCGAAATTGCTTCACAGGCTGCATCCATACGCACATCGTATATAGGTACGGAAGTGCCAAGCAGGCTGCCATTGTCAGAAAAAATATTTCCACGCGAAGCTTCAATTACTCTGTAGCTTGTCTGCAAGCTGTCAGCCTTGTTTTTCCAGTATGTGCCCTGTACAAATTGCAAACGAAAAACCTGTGCCAGGATCGCTATTCCAAACAGGCAGATACAAACGAAGACCAGGTATATTCTTCTTAATATGACTTTCCTTGCATCCATTATTTTATCTTTTCAGTGCCCACAACAATCTTCTTTGGAGGAACTGTTGATTCTTTAATATCAAATGACGCAGCAGCAGCATGTTGAGCCACTTCCGACTGCATACTATTCAGCATCAGCTTTGATTTAGTAGAAATAAATTCTGCTCTTTTCTCCTTCAAGTCCTTTTTTGTCTGATCAATGTCACGAATGGTGCGCTCTGCATAAAAGCTGTTGGTTATATAGAACATAGCGATCACTGTGAGGAAAAGAATAAACGGCATGGCATGAACCACCTTATTCTTATCAACGATGTCGAAGAAGCTGATAAACTGAAAGAAGCTCTTTGTCCGCTTTGGCTTACGAGGTTTTTCTTCTTCCTTCTTAGTTTGTTCATCAACAACAGGAGGCAGTTTCGATGGTTCGAACTGCTCCTGCGGCTGCTCTTCAGGAATTTCCTTGTATTTATTTCCGGATGCCATATTATATTCGTTCAGCTATTCTCATTTTAGCGCTTCTTGCACGGGGATTGCTTTTGATTTCTTCTTCGGAAGAAAGAAAAGGCTTCTTCGTAACTGCACGAAATGGCAGGTTATTGATGTTGCCGTATAAATCCTTCTCAGCTTCACCTTCAAATCTGCCTTTGCTGATAAAATTCTTCACCAGGCGGTCTTCAAGAGAATGATAGGCGATCACGACGAGGCGCCCACCTTCCACAATCACCTCCGCACACGCTTGCAGAAAATCTTTTAATGCATCCAATTCATCATTGACTTCGATGCGCAATGCCTGGAACACCTGTGCATAATATTGATTCTCATTGCCTCGTTCTGCTAATGGAGTAATCAATTGCTTAAATTGAGAAGTGTTGCTAATGCTATTTGCCTTTCTTTCACCAACAATTTTCGCCACCAGCGTTTTTGTATTCCTGACTTCACCGTATTCAGAAAAGATTTGAGTCAGTTGTGCTTCATTGTATGAATTAAGAATGACCTCTGCTGTCAGCTCACCTGAACGATTCATGCGCATATCAAGATCAGAATCAAAGCGTGTGGAGAAGCCCCGCGATGCCGTATCTATCTGGTGGGAAGAAATACCAAGGTCAGCGATCACGCCATCTACAGGCAATGCATTATAGTAACGCAAAAACCTTTTCATGTGCCTGTAATTGTGATTGATGAACATAAAGCGCTTATCCTTTAGTGCATTTTTTATTGCGTCTTCATCCTGGTCGAAACCAAAAAGTTTTCCTTCATTCAACCTGCTCAACAACTCTCTGCTATGCCCTCCTCCTCCAAACGTTGCATCAACATAAACCCCTCCCTCTTTAATGTTCAGTCCATCAAGGGATTCACGAAGAAGCACCGGCTCATGATACATCTTCCCTGTTATTTTTCTTTCCCATCACTTCTTCAGCCAGCGCAGCAAAATCATCCTTGTCTTCTTTCAGCATTTTCGCATATCCGTTTTCCGACCATATCTCAACACGGTTGCCATAAGCAAACAATACAATGTCCCTGTTAATGCCGGCGTAATCCGTTAAGCTCTTTGGCAACAGCAGACGGCTGGTTGTGTCAAGTTCCACTTCTGTAGCGCCACGGTTGAACTTGCGTATAAAATCTCTGTTCTTGCTTATATATAAGTTCAACTCGTTGATCTCTGCGCTGATTTTTTCCCACTCCTTCTTTGTATATAACACCAGGTGCTTCTCAATGCCACGGTGCACTACAAAGCGCTTCTGCTCCTTTGCAGGAACCTGCTTAAGCAGTGCGGCAGGAACATTAAATCTTCCTTTCGCATCCATTGTACAGGGAAATTCTCCGATGAAGCCAGACATAGTTTTTTATTTGAGTGCGCTAATGTATAACAATTTTGCACTTTCTTGCACTTTTTTGCACTTTTGTTGAAAACTATTTTTTCTATCCCTTTTTGCGAAGAGAAAGATTGGATGCGTTCTTTGATAATCGCCTCAGATTCGCATATTAAAAATGGGGTAAGAAAAAAGTCTAAGAATCTGCGGCGATAATTCAAGTTGATATGCTTCCGAACAATACAGATGCGTCACTTGCATCTGAATTTTCATACTTTTACAGCAAACATTTTTTTGTGCACTATAAACTAAAGGAAGAAGGCGGTTTTCAGTATATTGATGAGGGGAAAGGCCCTACCCTGCTTTTATTACATGGTCTCTTCGGCGCACTCAGCAATTGGGTAGATGTAGTGGAAAAATTTTCACCGAAGTACAACGTCGTAATACCACTTCTGCCCATCTATACATTGCCACTGCTTAATACGAATGTAAAAGCTTTGGGTGCTTTTGTTGACTCCTTCATTAAATACAAAAACTATCGTGACATTATTCTTGTCGGCAATTCGCTGGGAGGGCACGTATCTCTTGTATATGTAAAAGATCACCAGGACGTGGTTAAAGCTCTTGTGCTTACCGGCAGCTCCGGCTTATATGAAAACAGCATGGGCGGCACATTTCCACGCAGGGAAGATTACAATTACATCAAAGAGAAAGTCGGCTACACTTTTTACGATCCTAAAAATGCAAACAAAGAATTAGTTGATGAATGCTTTGCCATTGTAAATGACAGAGGCAAATTAATTCGCATCCTCTCTCTTGCTAAGTCTGCTATCCGCCACAACATGGGCGATGAGCTGAAGGACATTCATGTTCCAACATGTCTCATCTGGGGCAAACAGGATGCCATCACGCCTCCTGAAGTAGCGGAAGAATTTCATCAGCGTCTGCCACAGAGCGAGTTGTTCTGGATTGACAAATGCGGCCATGCGCCTATGATGGAGCAGCCGGTTGAGTTTAATGAACTGTTGGACCAATGGCTCAAAAAACGTTTTCTAATTTAAAAGTAATTAAGGTAATTGGGTAAATAAGATGATTAGCATGCATCCTTAATTACCCATTTACTTTAATTGTCACAATTACCTAAATAGAGATGATTATTTCTTCCGCCGAATTTGTAGAAAGCAATACTGATGTTGAGAAATGTCCAAAACCTTACAAGCCGGAGTATGCTTTTATCGGGCGCTCTAATGTGGGCAAGTCGTCTCTTATTAATATGCTCACGGGCAAGAAAAAACTTGCCAAGATATCTGCTACGCCCGGCAAAACACAGCTCATCAACCATTTTCTTATAAACAACAACTGGTATCTTGTTGACTTGCCCGGTTATGGTTTTGCAAAAGTTTCAAAAACTTCAATGGCTGCATGGAATAATATGATCCGTGATTATTTATTGAAAAGAAAAAACCTTCTTTCTGTTTTCACACTCATTGATGCACGGCTCGAACCGCAGAAGAATGACCTTTCCTTTATTCGGTGGATGGGAGAAAAGGAAGTCCCATTTGCCATTACTTTCACCAAGGCAGATAAAATGCCAAGACAAAAACTCATTAATTCAGTCGCAAATTTTAAAAAAGAACTTTTGAAGACCTGGGAAGAACTTCCACCCGTTTTTATCACCTCTGCTGAAATGAGCACAGGCAGAGAAGATGTGCTAAAATATATTGAAGATACGAATAAGATATTTAAGGGCTAAGCCGCTTTTCAATTACACGAAGCTTATTCAGCTAAGGTTTTAGTAAATTGCGCCAATGAAGAAGCTCAGAGTATTGGCTACAGTTCTTTTCGTCCTTGCTACCGCCTGCGCTACTGTAAAAACTGTTTCACTTAGTGACAAACAACTTAAAGCAAACCTCAAAAAACATATCTCAACGCTTGCTTCCGATCAGTTTGAAGGAAGAGAAACCGGAACAAAAGGCGAACAGCTTGCGGCAGATTACATTGTTACTCAATTTAAAGAAATCGGATTGAAACCGAAAGGAGAGAAAGAGTTCATTCAGAATTTTCCTTTCACTGAAGGCGCCAACATCGGCAAAGGCACACAATTGTATGTGAATGCAAATTCATATAAAGTAAACCAGGATTTTTACCCGCTTCAGTCTTCGTCCAGCGGCATTGTGACAGGATATATTGCACGGGTTGGTTATGGCATATACGCTCCTTTTTTAAGACACAATGATTATGATGGAAAAACAAACCTGACAAAAAAGATTTTTGTAATCGAATCTTCATATCCTGAAAGTAAAGGCGCGCACAACAAGTTTAGCGATTATGATTTACGCCAGCGTGTTGAGTTTGCGAAGATGCGCGGAGCTACGGCTGTCATCTTTATTAATTCAGATACAACTGCTGATAATCCCGAATCCGATTTCATTCACAGGTTCACACAAACGACTATTCCTGTAATTTTTGCAAAGGGTGATGCTGCCAAGCTTTTAAAAGAAGGTGTGGTAACCAATTGCACTGTTGGGGTTGACATTCAAAAGATTGAAAAGAAAGGGCATAACATTATCGGCTGCCTTAATAACAATGCAAATACAACCGTGGTGATCGGCGCACATTACGATCATCTTGGTTACGGCGGAGAGGGGTCTTTATATAGCGGCGAACCCGCAATCCATCATGGCGCTGACGACAATGCCAGCGGAACAGCGGCATTGATAGAACTTGCTCGTGCGTTGAAAGCTTCAAGCGACAAGAAAAATAATTATCTTTTCATAGCCCTTTCGGGAGAAGAAAAAGGATTGCTTGGCTCGGATTATTTTGTGAAGCATCCAACCATTGATATGAAAGCAGTCAATTATATGATTAACATTGATATGGTTGGGAGATTGAAGAGTGGTGATGAGGTCCTCAACATCAATGGTATTGGCACATCGCCTGCCTGGATCACAGCTTTCGATACTTCCGTTATCAACCATGTGAAAATAAAAACAACGATCTCCGGTGTCGGGCCTTCTGATCAGACATCATTTTATCTCGACAGCATCCCGGCATTGCAATTTTCAAGCGGTATAATGAGTGGTTATCATACAACGGAGGATACAGAAAACAAGATTAATTATGACGGTGAGGTTTCCATTGTCAGGATCATCATGAGGGCGATTGACCGTTTAAATAATTCCGGTAAAATTGCATTTCAAAAAACGGATAATGCTGAAGTGATGCCAAAGCTTAAGGTTCCAACAAAAGGTAAACGACAAAATTAGTAAGAACTTCTCTGCGATTCTCAGCGTAAAACTCAGCGCCCTCTGCGGTTAAAAAAGGTTAACGCAGTGAACGCAGAGAGAAAATCGCAGAGTGCGCAGAGCAATAATTTCTTAAAATATGAATAACAAACCAACCATAGCAATCATAGGGGGTGGAAGCTGGGCAACGGCTCTAGTAAAGATTTTATCGAACAATGTAGATAAGATTCTTTGGTGGGTGCGCAATGCTGAAACTGTCGAGTTCATTGATAAATATCATCACAATCCTAATTACCTCAGTGATGTTTCCGTTAACCTGGAAAAAATTTCTGTGACTAACGATCTTAAAAATTCCATAAAAGAAGCAGACATTATCATTCTCGCTATTCCTTCTGCATTCTTGAAATCAACAATTGAAAAAATAAAGCTGGAAGATTTTTCAAATAAGATTGTTTTCTCTGCCATTAAAGGCATTGTGCCGGATGATTTGATGATCATCGGCGATTTCATGCACCATCAATTCAAAATTCCGATTGATAAAATAGGTGTTATCACAGGGCCTTGCCATGCGGAAGAAGTAGCGATGGAACGTTTATCTTACCTTACGTTGTCCTGCACCGATACTGCAAATGCTTCATTGCTGGCAGGATTGATGAATTGCCGTTACATAAAAACAAATGTTACTGATGATATATACGGAACGGAATACTCTGCCGTCCTAAAAAACGTCATTGCCATTGCAAGCGGCATTTGTCACGGTGTAGGCTATGGAGACAACTTCCAGGCAGTCCTTATCTCCAATGCCATCCGTGAAATCAAGCGCTTTGTTGATGCTGTGCATCCTATTAATCGTGACATTAACGACTCCGCCTACCTTGGTGACTTATTGGTTACAGCTTATTCACAGTTCTCGCGTAACAGGATGTTTGGAACCATGATAGGCAAAGGATATTCCGTAAAGTTTGCCCAGCTTGAAATGAATATGATTGCAGAAGGATATTATGCGACGAAATGCATTTATGAGCTTAATAAGAAACTCAAGGTAGATATGCCCATTACGAATGCCGTATATCGCATCCTTTATGAAAAAATCTCTACCCGGATAGAGATGAAGTTGCTGAGTGATCAGCTAACTTAATACAAAATAGAACGCGGATCCTTATGATAATTATGATTTACGCTGATCTAAATCATAATATATCTTAATCATCATAAAAACCAGCGTTCAAATTTTCAAATTGAAATAATCTAACACAATCTTCGCCCTCGCCTTCCCAACTACCTCCTCAATCTCCACAGCGCTTGCTTCTTTAATCTTCTTTACTGATTTGAAATGCTTCAGCAATTCATTTGCTGTCTTATCTCCTATTCCTTTAATGTCTGATAACTCTGTTTTCACTACACCCTTACTTCTGCGGTTGCGGTGATGGGTAATGCCAAAGCGATGCACTTCATCACGCAACTGCTGAATCACACGAAGCGTTTGGCTTTTCTTATCTATATAAAGTGGAACAGAATCGCCGGGATAATAAATTTCTTCTAACCGCTTGGCTATACCTATCACAGCAATCTTACCTGACAAGCCCAATTTCTCCAAGCTAGTTAAAGCAGCGCTTAACTGCCCTTTGCCGCCATCAATAACAATGAGCTGCGGAAGCGGCTGCACTTCATCAATCATGCGTTTATACCTTCGGTAGATCACCTCTTCCATCGAAGCAAAGTCATCGGGGCCTTCCACCGTTTTAATATTGAAATGGCGGTAATCTTTTTTCGATGGCTTTGTATTTTTAAAAACACTCATGGCTGCAACAGGGTAAGCACCCTGTATGTTTGAATTATCAAAACACTCGATGTGACGCGCCAATTCCTTTAACCGCAAATCTTTCTGCATCTGCTCCAGCAACCGCAATGTTTTATTTTCAGGATTCTGTTTTTCTAACTGCAGGTTCTTTTCACGGATGTAATTCTGAACATTTTTCTCTGACAACAGCAGCAAATGTTTTTTGTCGCCTATCTTCGGAACAACAAACCGGATACCTGAATCTTTTATCTGCATCTTAAAGGGAACGAAAACCTCATTCGCATCGCTGTGAAAGCGTGTGCGCAAATCAACAATGGCAATTTCAAGAAGCTCCTCCGGAGTTTCATCCAGCTTCCTTTTCATCTCAATGGTATGCCCCTGGATGATGGAACCATTCATGACCTTCAGAAAGTTCACGTACGCATTATCCTCTTCCATAATAATGCTGAACACATCCACATTGTGAATAGCAGGATTCACGACCACTGACTTGCTTTTGAATTTCTCCAGCATCACCAGCTTCTCTTTAATGCTTTGCGCCTCCTCGTATTTCATTTCTGCTGCATGATGCTGCATCAGTTCTTTTAAATGCGCGATCACCATGCCGATGTTGCCTTTCAATATTAGTCGTATCTCTTTTATGGTTTGATCGTAGTCTTCAAACGTTTGGCGCGCTTCGCAAGGGCCTTTGCAATTGCCGATATGAAATTCAAGACACACTTTAAATTTCTTATTCGCAATATTCGCTTCCGACAAATTCAGGTTGCAGTTGCGCAGCTTGTAAAGATGTGTGATGAGATCAAGCAGCGTGTTGATCGTCTTCACCGATGTATAGGGCCCGAAATATTCAGAACCATCGCGAAGAAACGTGCGTGTATAAAACACGCGGGGAAATCGTTCGTTCTTTATGCTTATCCACGGATACGTTTTATCATCCTTGAGCAGGACGTTGTAACGCGGCTGGTGTTTTTTGATGAGGTTGTTTTCCAGCAGGAGCGCATCCATCTCCGTATCTACGACGAGTGTCTTGATGTCGGCAATCCTGCGTACCAGCATGGACGTCTTGCCACTCTCAAACTTGCCTTTCAGAAAATAAGAACCCACGCGCTTTTTCAGCGACTTGGCTTTGCCTATATAAAGCAGCTTGCCCTCGTCATCATAATACTGGTACACGCCGGGCTTGTCTTCCAGTGTCTGAAGGATGGATTTAAGATGGGCATTCATCGTTGCAAAGATATACAAAGCCTTACCCTAACATGCCACATCTCAATACAAAAGCGTCAGTCCCGCATGCGCCGGACTAACGCTTTTGTAAGATTTATAGATAATGTTTCTATAAATCCACAGGCATTGACATCGTAATAGGTTCCAATACGGTGTGCTTGTCTTTTGCCTCTTTGTTCTTAGGGTCGTTGATGATGGCTCCGAGCTTTTCCATATCCGTAACTTCCAGCACCATAGATACCGACTTAGGATCATTTGCATCCTGGAATGTTTTAAATCCGGATACAGCAGGAGCAAATAGTTTTACCCTGCCCTCATGGCCCTTCAGCCATGCTTTAATGTCACCTACTTTGTGACTCACTACGATAGTTTTTCCCATTTTTATTTTATTTATTTTTTGATGCTTACTCTAACCGGTTTTCAGCGTACCCGCATTTATTATTGTCAAAGTTATTTAATTTATTTTATTCATGCTTAAGATTAATTCCCCTAATCCGTTTAAGCGTTCGACTGAGCTCACGTCGAAGTCACACTTCAGACTAATTATTCAAACGCCGACCGCGGCACATTATTCTTCAAAGCAGGCACCGTGCGCAGGTAAGCATATATAGACTTTGCTTCCCTGTCGGTGAGATAAATGAAAGGTATCATCGGATACCGAAGAGCAGGCTGGCCTTCCATCATTCCGTTTTTAACGGCATTTACAAATCTGTCCTCCGTCCATTTACCTATTCCGGTTTCTTCGTCAGGAGTCAGGTTTTGAGTAACCACAACCTTGCCTTGCTCGTTCAGCGGTTTGTTGCCGCCGCCCAAGTAGCCAACGCTCTTCTCCGGGTTCAGGTAATCGTTGGTTTTATAGTCTGCAGAGTGGCAGGCATAACAATCAAGGTTAAACACCAGGTACTTACCCAGCTCTTTTGCATTATTCGTATCGGGCATGGCGATTTTGCCTTCAGGCATAGGAAACGGTTTAAACGCCACCAGGCAAAGAAACTTGGTAAGAAAAGCAGGGTCGCAGGGCTGGTCGGGAGTAGCATTGGCAGCTACCAGCGGGTCGTCTGAATGAAGGAAAGCAATAACAGAGTTAATATCTTCATCAGCCATGTGCGGAAGCTTTGCCATATATGGAGGCGCATATTTTCCATCCCGCTTAATGCCCGTGCGTAGCAGGTAAAGCAACTCACCGTCCGTCCAGGTGCCGATGCCGTACTGTTTATCCTGCGTGATGTTTTGAGAATATATCTTTCCGAACTCTGCAGGGGCTTCCCCCATTAGCCTGCCGGTTAGCTTTCCGGTTGCATTGTCCTTGTGACAATTGGCACAAAGAAGCAGCGCCAGCTTTTTCCCACGCTCCACGCGCTCTGGCGTAACATCCACCTTGTAATCAATTTTCTTTACTTCATAGCTGGGGATGCCTCTTATTTCAATAAATGAAAAGCCCGCAATCCCAATCACGACAATGATTCCGATAATGATGAGCAGATACTTTAGAAATTTTTTCATGTTGTTTTGTTTTTTGAGGTTAGTGATTATTTTAAAAATGAAAATTCAGGAGATGCTAAAATAGTAAAAAAGTGTTTCTGTATATAATATACCTTCCAATAAATCTTCGGTTAGAAGCAGCGTTCTCGGTCATGCAAAAATATTCATTTGTCGCGCCTGAATTGGCATCATTGCTTGTATGTATCCCTCCCATTTGTCAATCTGAATATTAAGATTGTATTTGCTATTTAATTCATCAAGTTCATTTTGAATCTTCAGTCCTGAAAATTGCATGGCAAGTTTCAGTAAATCAATTCGCATTAAAATGTCTTTTGTGAAAGTGCGCTTTGCATCTGAAAAAGTTATGGCTTGTAAAAGTTCTTTTGTCTTATCACAATTCAAAAGAATAAGAGTATAAGCAGCAAATTCTAATTTGTCGAAGCCAAGCAAATAGCAAGTGTCGTCAAGCATAATTGGTTTTCCATTTTGAGGCAATACTAAATTAAAAAAATAATTTTTGTATAAACCTGATATAGAAATTTTATAAGGCGCAAATGAGTAGTCACCAATCCCGAAAATTGAAAAGGATGGTTTGTTATTGTAGATGCTTGATTTTCGTAAATCGAATTGTGCTTTGTTTTTGAGTAGGTAGCTGAATGTTTTCGGAAAATATTTTTTGATAAACGAAGTGTCTTGCCCAACCTTTTTCTGCGTAATAATCGTGAATTTTCTTGTCTTATTAATAACAGTTTGCTTGAGGTCTGAACTTTTCAGCATACCGTAAACTAAATCTTCCTCCAAATTAACCTGCTGTTTAAGTCCGTTTATAAAATGCCCATTCACTCTGCAAAGTTTTGGTTCCAAAAACAAACCTGGCACTTGATTGATTATATAGTTGCAGGTATTTTAGTAGTTATAATTATAGTAGATTGGTCTCGCAAAAGTGTAATTAAATGAACGAATTTAAAAATATCGTTATGAACAAGAATCAAAAAATTGTCCTAATAAGCACAGCATTTCTTTTATTAGTAATGTTATTATTTCCTCCTTTTTTAATTACTTATTCTGGCGGAGTGAAATACAACCTTGGTTATAGTTTTATACTCTCTCCTCCAAACGACGGAACTGGATATGTTGATGTTGGCGCATTAGCTATGCAGTTTTTCGTTATTTTATTTATAGGAATGTCTTGTTTCTTGCTTTTTAAAGAAAAAGGGGGAAATAAATAGAAAAATGATAATTCTTCAAAGTTGTTAGCATGATAAATAGAGTCATGAATAAACTCCTCTTTATGTTATCTACTTTACTACTCTTTTCTTGTGGAGAGAAAAAATCAAATATTATTTCTGATGAGAACATTTTTTATAAAAATGATTCTCTTTTTTGTTCGGGTAAATATCGTACACGGATAAATGGGAAGGACACAACCAAGACAAGATTTGGCTATTGGTTTTTTTATAAACCCGATGGAATTATGGAGCATGATGAGAAATATGATAGTCTTGGTTATAAAACATTAGAGGAGTATTTTTATGATAACGATTCTCTAAAAAGCTATACTTCCTTTTCGTCTGATTGGACATATTTTGAAGAATATTTACCCAATGGCTCTATTTCATTAAAGCATTATACTATAACAAAATATGAACATGATGAAGACAGTGAATCTGAAACTAAATATGATTCAATATGGAATTATCATAAAAATGGCAATTTATTTTGTCTTAAAGTGTTTGAAGATGACGATCTGAAATCTGAGAAATATTGGGACAGTACTGGAGTTGAAATATTAAACTTAAAATATCCTAAGTCGCCATACTATTCTACTTACTAATTACCTCAACCACTTTTGAATCAAATGACAGAAGCGCAAGCCAAAAAGCGAATAGAAGACCTGAGCAGGCAGTTGGAGGAGCATAATTATAAATAGTATGTGCTTTCCAATCCGTTTCTTTTTTAGTAATTCAATGTGTTTTTGTAAATTAGCAGAATGAAAAAACGTAAAGAAACAGAACTTGATTTTGAAATTGACGAACTGACCAATTCTATCACCAATGCGCTAACCGGAGAAGTCTTTGAAACGAAAATTATACGACTTGTAAATAAGGACAGTCATCAAATTAAGAAAGCGAACTGGGTTTTTGACTGGCATAAAGAATTAAAAGACCACGCTAAAGGAATTTATAAACTTACAACGGAGCACAACCCTTTTGTAATTCACGGATTGATTTGTTTAAGTGACGAGAACGATCATGTTTTTATGCATCTTATTGAGAATGCTAAGTTCAATAAGGGTGCAAATAAATTTTATAAAGGAGTAGCTGCAAATATGGTTGCTTTCGGATGCAAACTATCTTTTGAAAAAGGCTATGATGGCGTAGTAGCGTTTGTAGCAAAGTCGCATTTAGTAGAGCATTACAAATTGACCCTTGGCGCAAAGCAAGTATCTACTAACAGAATGTTCATTGATACGAAAGAAGCAATAGTACTGATTCAATTATACTTTAAAGATTTCAAACCGTGATTAAAAAGAAAAAACTTGACGACTTAGACCTGGTGTTCGTTGATGAACCCTGGACAGCAGAAGAGCGCAAAAATTTCAGCGCTTTCTTGAAGGCTCGAAAATTGCAATCACGGACAAGACAACAGGTGCGAACCCGAACGACACGAAAGAAAAAGCGTTATGCATAATGTTAAATGGCATCGTGTTATTTTCCAATCAAAATGAAAAGTAAATCCAAAGAACTCGATGTTGACTTTATAGGAGGACAAGGTCCGCTTACAAAGGAAGAAGAAAAAGCTATCAATGAATTTCTTAAAGCCGGAAAACTTGCAAAAGCGAAAAAACATATTCGATTAACGAGGACAACGCGCCGCAAGAAAGCTTCTGCATAATTTAATCTGTATTTCTTCCTTCACTATTTTTACCTTAGCAACTCTTTTTTGAATAAGAAGGGTCATTAAGTATAGTTGGGTAATTAAAGTAATTGAATGTAAATATTGATAACCTTAGTTACTACAATTAGCCTAATAATCTCAATCACTTTTGAATAAAATGACAGAAGCGCAAGCCAAAAAGCGAATAGAAGACCTTGGCAGCCAGTTGGAGGAGCATAATTATAAATAGTATGTTCTTTCCAAGCCTTCTATAAGCGACTATGATTTTGATATGTTGCAGGAGGAATTGATAAAGCCGGAAAGCTCCGCTACACAGGTGTTGTAAACTTGCGTTTTTAAGTAAAATCTTCCCTCACTATAACATCGGCAATTTGTATGCCTGTATATTAAGAAGCGGATTGATACTGCAAGCAAAACTCACTTCCCGTTGTTCCGGCGTTCTTTAAAAAAATGTTACCACCCATGGCAGTCATAAATTCTTTGGAGATGGAAAGACCGAGACCGGTGCCTTTATATAAGGAGAGCGTATTGGGTACCTGGAAAAAGCGTTGAAATATTTTTTCAGCGTATTCTTTCTGTATACCCGGTCCATTGTCTTTTACAGAGATTTCAACTTTACTGTTGTTATTATTTTTTGCTGTTATTATAATTTTATCATCCGTCGGAGAATAACGAATGGCGTTTGAGAGCAGGTTAATCAAGACCCAAATGGCTTTTTCTTTATCAGCAAGAATGGGCTTCGTATGGTCTTCTATTGCAATTTCAAATGCGATTTGTTTATCATTTGCCTGTTGGTGCATGCTGTTCACTGCAAACTCAATCACTTCCCTTACATTAACAGGCTCAATAGATAAATTGATATTACCGGTTTCCGCTTGCGATAGATCGAGCAGTTCGCTCACAATCTTTATCAACCGTTGGTTATCCTTTTGAAGATCACTGATGATTTCTTTTTGTTGGGGGTTTATTGTTCCCGTCTTTTCATTCTGCAAAAGCTTTAAGCCGATGTCTGATGAGGCTAACGGGGTTTTCAACTCATGAGAAATGGTAGCGAGAAAATTTGTTTTTGCAACATCTTTTTCCAAATAGCCTGTTATATTTTTTAAGGTGATGACAACGCCTAATTCTTCGTTCCCTTTGGTAATGGTGTTCGTTTCCTTTGTGAAATAACTTTCTTTATTGTCAATGACAATCTTAAACGGCGAGGAGTGATTCTTTTCCATCAGGAAGCGAAATAAATCATTCCTTGAAATTACTTCATTCACGGGCTTTCCAAGTATATCAGTTGCCTTTAATCCCAATAAATTTAATGCCTGCTGGTTGGTAAAGAGGATGTTGTTATTCTGATCAATGCCTATGCTGGCGTCTTTCAGGCTATTGATGACAGCCTCTGCGCGTGCTTTTTCAAACATGAGCTTGTTGAGATTGCTGCTCTCATACTCATCTAATTTTTGAGCCAGTGAATTAAATGCATTTGCAAGATCGCCGAATTCATCCTTGTTATTTATATGTATGCGATGCTTATAGTTTTTATTCGCAATTTCCTTAACGGCCTCTTTCAATTGAGAAATGGGATTGGAAATGACAGACGGAAAATTTACGGAGAATATAAATGCAATGATAAATACTAAAACACTGATAAGGGTTAGCCAGGTAGTTGCTTTGCTTGCCATGTTTAACGCACTGGTGTTCTTATGCTTCATTGCCCTCATATTGAGGTTGAGAATTTGCTGCAAGTCATTCCTGATATTTAATGTAAGGGCAGTATCTGTATTACTTCCTGCCTTTAGCTTTTCGAAATGCAAACGAAGATTTGCTGTAGCTTCTTTTTCACCCGGTTCTGTGATGTTATTTTCCTGGAGCTTTAGATTTTCTTCAAATGTTTTAATGACAGAATCTGGATTGGATTTTAAGTTACCAAGCTGCTGTTGCATGGCATGACAATAAATCAGCGATTCATAATTCGCTTTTAAGATTAACTGTGTATCCTTCTTTAACAGAGAGAAATAAAAAATACTTGTTCCTCCCGAAAGAACGAGGAGAAAGAAAAGGAACAAGGTTCCAAGTCGTATTTTACCTTTTATGCCAAATGCCATTCAGGATAAAATTACCAAATCAATGTCATTCTCCGACAATGCTTTTAATAAATGATTGAAGATATTGGTTCTTAAAATTACTTTCCACAAATTTAAGTGTGGCTTGCCGATGCAAACGGTGGTAATTTTCTTTTCTATGGCAATATTCATTATTACCCGGGATACATTGGGACTTGGAGGCAGACCGTCGCTCCTGCTTTGCATTTGAATGACTTCCGCGCCAAGTTCTGTTGCCAGCTTGAAATTATTAATGAGATGCCGTTGCTTATCGAGGGCAATTTTATCTGCACTTTCGTCCGGCGTTTGCACGTACAGCACAAACCATTTGCTGTGATAATAATTTGCAAGGCGTGCCGTTTTGCGAATGATGTTTTGCGCGATTTCATGATTGCTGCTGATGCAGGCAAGAAAATGTTCATGACGAAAGCCGGGCCTT
Source organism: Bacteroidota bacterium (assembly GCA_003151745.1). Classification (GTDB taxonomy): domain Bacteria; phylum Bacteroidota; class Bacteroidia; order AKYH767-A; family 2013-40CM-41-45; genus PALSA-967. Next base: position 11,160 of record PLYJ01000069.1, on the reverse strand, counting down.
GTAACTTCCGCTTCCACTTTTCTTTCCACCTGTCCTGCCACTTCTTTTAATGCAAGCTCACGCAGTTGAAGAATCTTTTCGGGTTGAAAGAAATTACGCAGCGCCTGTTCAATTTTAGAATGTTCGTAAATCTTTCCTTCTTTTAAACGGGTGATGAGTTCATCGGCCGTGAGGTCAATATTCACGACCTCATCAGCAATCTGGATAAAACTATCAGGTACTCGTTCGGTAACCTCAATACCTGTAATATCCTTTACGTCATCATTAATGCTTTCAATGTGCTGAATATTTAGCGCTGTAATTACATTAACGCCGGCGGAGAGAATATCAATCACGTCCTGCCATCGCTTTTCATTTTTACTGCCGGGTATGTTGGAATGTGCTAATTCATCAACAACAACCCATTCAGGATGCAAAATCAAAATGGCATTTACATCAAGTTCTTCTAATCGTTTTCCCTTATAAAAAACCTCCCTGTGGGGAACTAACGGCAGACCGTGCAGCAGCTCTTCCGTTTCTTTTCTTTTATGCGTTTCAATGTAACCGATTTTTACATTCAATCCATTGCGAAGCATCGTTTGCGCTTCCACCAGCATGCGATAACTTTTACCGACACCGGCGCTCATGCCAATATATATCTTAAGCTTGCCGCGCCCGCTCTTCTTTAAGCGCTTCAGTAAGTCATCGGCTGCTTTGTTCTGCTCAGTCATTGGGTAAAATTATATTATTGCTTTCCTGCTCTTTATAATCCGAACAGCAAATGCATAAAGATACAATTGATGTCTTTGTTTTCATCTTATATACTTACCTATAATGACGATGACAATAATAATTCCCACTAATGCCAGGTAAGAATATGGGTTTGCAAAGTTTACCGTCCACCCAAAGCCTTGTATCCGCTTAGGAGGAAAAATTCGCTTGTCTTTTTTGTTGTAATAAAATACACCCAGTCTCCAGTTAGAAGGATCACCATACCATTGATCCAATGTTTCTTTATCAGGCTTTTGTTTAGTTTCCATGTTTTTAATCTCTATGGGTTTAATTCCCCGCCCCTCTGGGGCGAGACATATTTATGATTTAACAGATACTCCGTCCGCTCTGCGGCGGAGTAGTTCATTTACAATCTTTTTCTAAGATATTCAAAAACTAAATGTCCAATGATTGCTAAAACAAGAGCTATAATAAAATTGGTAAGTGTAAAAATATCCTGTACACTCCACAATAAGCCATTACTATATCCAATCCTCGAATGTGTATATTCTCCCATCAAAAGATTTGAGTAGAAAAGGAAGATTATAAACCCAACCTCAAGAACATGTCTCCAGAAAGGAATTAACTTTTTTTTTGGTTTTATATTTCCTTGTTCTTCCATTGGAACAGACTAATTTTTTATCTTCTATTACTTCATTAAGAAATGTTCTGACAAGGTCCCAACATTAAAGAAGGGAACAACGATAGTACATTAAGAGCAATAATAACAGCGAAAAGAAATAAGGCAAATGTAATGTTCTCTGACTTTAACGTTCCGTATGAAGGAGGAATGTATGTTTTTTTAATTAACAACCCTGCAATCCATATTGCTCCGATGATGGGGATAAATCTCCCTGTTAACATGGCAATGGACGTGGTTAAATTCCAAAAAGCAGTATTATTTCCTAACCCTGAAAATTCCGATCCGTTTCCGGCTGTTGAGGAAATATATTCATATAACATGGTTGTAAAACCATGTGCTCCTTTATTACTCAACCATTGTAAGCTATCGTTGCCACCCGGATAATGTATGTATGTATAACAAGCGGTGGCAGTCAAAATAAAAGGCACCAAACTTAATGAAACAGCTATTCCAACAGTAATCTGTATCTCCTTTATACCAATTTTCTTTCCAAGTATTTCTGCTGTTCTTCCAATCATTAACCCGCCAATAAAAAGGGTAATGATTAAGATGATAAACATATTGATCCATCCTGTACCCAAACCTCCAAAAAAGGCGTCAACGTACATACCAAACAACATAAATAATCCCGATAAAGGCATAAAACTATCATGAACTCCAACCATGGTGCCTGCAGGTATGGAAGTATTTTCTCCTGCATAGAATCCTGAATAGAACGTACCATATCTAACTTCTTTTCCTTCCATATTGCCGGTATTATTAATACCCATATGTGCAATCTTGGGATTACCTTTTACTTCCTGTTGAATAATTGGAATGGTTACCAAAAGAAAACCCAATGTCATTACAGCAAAAATCATTAGAGCGAATTTTTTTGCTTTTAAGTTATAACCGATAAAAAAAATAAATGCCATTGGCAGTAAAAACACAATTATGCAATGGATAATGAATGAAAAGAAATTAGGATTTTCAAAAGGATGAGCGTCATTTGCACCAAAAAAGCCTCCACCGTTTGAACCTAATTCTTTTATCGGTAAAAAAGCTGCCACAGGGCCGGTAGCCACTGTAACACTGTCTCCCTGTAATGTTGTAATATGTTGCGGTACGTTAAAAGTCATTGGAACCCCGCTGCAAATAAAAAGGACTGCCGCGATTAAACTCAATGGCAGCAATATCCTCGTTATGGAATGTACAAAGTCACTATAAAAGTTTCCTAAACTTGATGATGTTTTAGCTACTAGGCCGCGAACGACTGCCACAGCAACTGCCAGACTTGTTGCAGCACTTACAAAGTGCAAAAACATGAATACACACAACTGCGACAAATACGTGGCGCCACTTTCGCCTGAATAATGTTGCAGGTTGGTGCTTGTTAAAAAACTAATAGCCGAATTAAGTGCCAGACTCCATTCCATTGAAGGATTGCCTGCAGGATTTAAAAACAAGCTTCCTTGGATTGTCAAAATTATGAATCCATATACAAGCCACACGGAATTTATTACTGCCATTGCAACGAGGTATTGTTTCCAGTTCATTTCCTTTAATGGATCAATACGGCATACTTTAAATATAAAAGCTTCAAAAGGCTTTAAAAAATCCAACATGCTTTTATCGCCTCTATATACCTTACTCATGTATGCTCCCAATGGCCACGCAAGCAAAACAGAGAAGGTAAATATCAACAGGCAACCGAGGGTATTTAGAAACATTTAATTGTTGATTGAATATGCATTTTAAACAAAACAACCCTTTGAGCTTTTACTCATCGGGTTGTTTAGAGCTAAACCAAATAAAAAACTACCTGCTTTTACAACCTGAAGAGGAAGGCAAGAATAATGCGGGTTTCGGATTTAACAAGATCAGGCGTCCAATTGGGATATGCAGTGCCAGGGCCGAAAGCTGTTGTTGTATAACCTGTTGGAGAAGTAACTCCTCCGGGTCCTGCAAAGTAAGGTACGCTTGATTCACGATGCACAACCTCTGCTTTAAATTCTACGCTTTGGTTGGGCGTCCAGCTAAGTCCTGTAGAACAATCCCAGCCGGTAAATGGCTGTCCGGGATTTTCAGTAAAGGGAAATGTTCCGGTCGGGTTGTTATTGGGATTACCCTGTGAAGCATTTTGAGTGGGATTATAAGGGTTAGGAAAATCACTTGCCTGTCCGGTGGGTTCAAGTACCAGGTATCTCCCCGGGTTTGTCATCCAGCCTCCTCCTGCATACCATCCCAATTTCTTTTTAGCAAACCATATCTTATTATATACCATCCAACTCAAAAAGTATTGAGCGGGGTTATTAGGACCTCCATTGGTAAAGCCATCCACTCCGTCTCCTTTTTCAAAACCAATATCACCTGTTAAAGAAAACGCCGCTCTGTTTATTCCGCTTTTTGGAGAGCCCTGGTAGTATCTCAATAAAAAGCTATTGTCGGAATGGAATCTGTGTCTGCCATCCAGGCCCGCTGCATCACTGCCGTAGTAATCGTTTGTAAGCGCTTTAATATTCTCTTTTGGGCACCATGTAAAATTCCCGCCAAATCCCGGCATATCATTAAACGATCCGTAACTCTGCCAGCCATTGATAAGCCATAATTCAATTTTCACAAACTTGCTGGGAAAGATTTGAACCCGCATACCATTAAAGAACCAAGGCGTATTATCAGAAGTAAACGATGCCTGGTATTCCCAATTTTCCTCCTGGTAATAGGAGTTAAGTCCTATATAGGACATGAACAATCCGAAGTCAACGTTAATACCATACATTTTATTAAAGTGATACCCGGCATACGCTTCATCGAGATAACGGTAGGCATCAGCCAGGTCATATTGACCACGGTAAGGGCTTAAGTCATTTCTCGGAACAACTTGCGAGCGTTCTCCGAATTGAGTCATTATTCTTCCCCGGGCACCTTGATAGCTAAAGTCTCCTCCAAAGTTTACAGCAGAAATCACCATTTCGTCATCACGGGAAAGCGCTGTTGAACCAACCACCGTGTGATCATTCGGTGCATTAAATGAATGCGTCATATTGTTGTCTATCATAATGGATGGGGTGAAGAAAGGGATATTAAATATGGTAGAATCTCTCCGGTCATTGCCATTGGCCCACGACTGATCAAACCCGTCAAATGGGACCTTTACCGTTGTGTCGGTCTGCGCTGCTGCATAAAGTGAGCAGGTAATTAATGCGAATACCAATAGTTGTTTTTTCATTTTATTTTGGTTTTGATAAGAAATTATTTTATTATATATTATTCAAATGCTAAGTTATTTTAAATTGTCTAATGCAATATTCAACTTCAACACATTCACCTTTGGAGGACCAAACATGCCGAGCAAGGGTTTTTCAATATGATCATTCACTAAGGCAATTATTTTATCCTGCGAAATATTTCTTACTTTAGCTACCCTTGCCACCTGCACCATTGCTGCTTTTGGAGAAATATCCGGATCTAACCCGCTAGCGGAAGCTGTAACCATTTCAACAGGCACATCGGCTCTTTTAACATCAGGATTGCGCAGCAGGAAGGTATCAATGGTTCCTTTTACCTGGGCAAGGTAATCAGGATTTGAAGGTCCTTTGTTGCTTGCGCCGGAACCATTTGCATTGTAACCGACAGCAGAAGGACGTGACCAGAAATAATTATCATGCGTAAATGACTGACCAATGTTGGCAAAGCCATATTTTTCAGAGGAGGCGCTGTATTTGACTATTTCGCCTTTGCCCTTGTTTGGAGCAATTACTTGTCCTATTCCCCACACCACTAAGGTATATACACCTACGAAGAAGAGAATGCAAACAAGGGTTAGTTTAATTGCGGGTAATAAATGAGTTTTCATCTTTTTTAATTTTATTTTTTAATAATAATTATAGTTATCTTTTGTACGAATCCCGAATAGTTGCGAATTTGCGAATGAGTCGCGATTCGTCAATTCGTATTTATTCGTTATTCGTACCATTATATATTATATGAACAATGCAACAACCATGTCAATAAGCTTAATCCCAATAAACGGAATAATAATACCACCTGCTCCATAAATAAGCAGGTTGCGTTGCAACAATGCGCTTGCACCGATTGGTTTGTAAGTAACACCTTTTAATGCCAACGGGATAAGCAAGGGAATAATGATGGCATTAAATATCACTGCTGAAAGAATGGCGCTTGACGGTGAATGAAGATGCATAATATTGAGCGCTCCCAAAGCCGGAATAGATATGATAAACAAAGCAGGGATAATGGCAAAGTATTTTGCCACATCATTTGCAATGCTGAACGTAGTAAGCGTTCCGCGAGTCATCAACAATTGTTTTCCGATTTCAACAATTTCAATCAGTTTGGTAGGATCGTTATCAAGGTCAACCATGTTACCCGCCTCTTTTGCTGCTGATGTTCCGCTGTTCATGGCAACGCCTACATCTGCCTGTGCAAGGGCGGGAGCATCGTTTGTTCCGTCACCCATCATGGCAACTAATTTACCTGACTGCTGTTCTTTGCGGATGTAATTCATTTTATCTTCCGGCTTTGCTTCGGCAATAAAATCATCTACGCCGGCTTTTTCAGCAATATATTTTGCCGTAAGCGGGTTGTCACCTGTTACCATCACTGTTTTCACACCCATTTTTCTTAACCTCGCAAAACGTTCTGAAATGCCGGGTTTGATGATGTCCTGCAATTCTATTACACCGATTACTTTTCCGTTTTCAGCAACAGCTAACGGTGTTCCGCCATTAGAAGAAATCTCGGTTATTTTCTTTTCTGTTTCCTTCGGGAAGACATTCCCGGCTTTATCAGAAAGTTTTTTAATCGCGTCAGAAGCGCCTTTACGGATCTGTTTTCCGTCAGCAAGGCTAACTCCGCTGGTTCTTGTTTCAGCGCTGAATTTAATGAGTATGGCATCTTTAATAGAAAGATTCTTCGAAACATCCCTCCCCGCAAGCTCAACAATGGATTTACCTTCAGGGGTTTCATCTGCAAGTGAAGAAAGTACACATGCTTGTATAAAAGCATCAGCACCAACTCCATTAGCAGGATAAAAATTGGTGGCTTTGCGGTTTCCAATAGTTATTGTTCCGGTTTTATCCAGAAGGATGGTATCAAGGTCGCCTGCTGTTTCAACTGCTTTGCCTGACTTGGCGATTACGTTTGCACGAAGCGCCCTGTCCATTCCGGCAATACCAATAGCAGAAAGTAAACCGCCGATGGTAGTAGGTATTAAGCATACAAATAAGGATATATAGGCAGCAATGGTGATGACCGTCCCTGCATATTCAGCATAAAACTTTAGAGTTACACAAACAATAGTGAATATGAGCGTGAAGCCCGCCAATAAAATGGTCAATGCTATTTCATTCGGCGTTTTCTGGCGTGATGCCCCTTCCACCAAAGCAATCATCTTGTCGAGGAAGCTTTCACCGGGGTTTGTTGTAACCTGCACTTTTATTCTATCTGACAATACTTTCGTGCCGCCTGTCACAGAAGACTTGTCACCTCCTGATTCACGGATAACGGGAGCCGATTCACCGGTAATGGCGCTTTCATCAATAGTTGCAATGCCTTCAATAATTTCACCATCGGAAGGAATAAGGTCACCGGTTTCGCAAATAAATATATCACCTTTTTTAAGCTCGGATGAACTTACTATTTTGAAATCATTCGAATGCGAGTCGCTTACTTTCTTAGCCGGCGTTTCTTCTCTTGTCTTGCGCAAGCTGTTTGCCTGCGCTTTTCCTCTTGCTTCGGCAATGGCTTCAGCAAAGTTTGCAAACAGCACGGTGAGCAGAAGAATCAGGAATATAGCGAAGTTATAACTGATTGAACCTTCCGTCCTATCACCCGTCACCATAGCGTAAAGTATTACGTACAGCATAACGGCTGTTCCAATTTCCACTGTAAACATTACCGGATTACGGATCAGAATACGTGGATTCAGCTTAACGAATGCTTGGCCTAATGCTTCCTGTACTAATTCTTTTTGGAAGAGCGGCGTTTTTCTTTGTCTTTTTGCCATTGTATTAGATTTAAGATTTAAGTTTTAAGATTCAAGATTTAAGACGATGGAACTTTTTAATCTTTCAACTTTAATCTGTTTTAGTATTATTAATTAATGCATTGAGAAATATTCCGCAATTGGTCCGAGCGTGAGCGGAGGGAAATAAGATAAAGCAGTTACGATAATGATTACTGCAAATATCATAACCCCGAAAGTCACGGTATCGGTTTTTAATGTGCCTGAGCTGGCAGGAATAAATTTCTTGTTTGCTAATATTCCTGCGATAGCAACAGGCCCGATGATAGGAATGTACCTTGCAAGAATCATTACAAGCCCTGTGCTGATGTTCCAGTATGGCGTATTTGCTCCCAAACCTGCAAAACCGCTTCCGTTGTTTGCATTAGCAGATGTATATTGGTAAAGCATTTCCGTGAAACCATGGAAGCCGGGATTGTTGAGCCAACCTCCTAAAGCATGAGGGTTAACTGCAACAAGGTGAGCGGCAAGTGCGGTGCCTCCTTTAATGAAGAGAGCCGATATCAACGTAACTACCACAGCAATTTTCATTTCTTTTGCTTCTATTTTCTTTCCCAGAAATTCAGGTGTTCGCCCTACCATTAAACCGGAAATGAAAACAGCAATGATGATGAAAATGTAAAAGTTAAGAAAACCGACTCCGCATCCGCCATAAAATGCATTTACCATCATGGCAAGCATTTCATTCATGCCTGACAGCGGCATAAAGCTATCGTGCATTGAATTTGCAGAACCGTTGGAAGTTACAGTTGTTGTAATACCCCAATAGGCAGAAGCAGCCGAACCCAAACGAACTTCTTTCCCTTCCATTGCTCCGGCGCTCATGTTCACACCCATCTTCGCGATTTCAGGATTGCCATGTTGTTCCATTACCAAAGTCGGAATAACAAGACAGAGGAAACCAACCGTCATGATTCCAAAAATCATCCATGCCATTCTTTTTCTCTTCAGGTAATAACCCAAAGCAAAAACCATTGCAATAGGAATAAATATGATTGAAATATCTTCGACTATATTAGATAAGTAAGTGGGATTTTCAAAGGGATGAGCAGAGTTTACACCGAAGAATCCGCCACCATTGGTGCCCAATTGTTTAATAGCAATCATGCCGGCAACAGGTCCTCTTGAAACCTGCACAGTGTCGCCTTGCATGGAATGAATCGTATCCTTCGCTTCAAAGGTCATCGGCATTCCGTTCATCATGTAAATGATGGCTGCTACAACTGAAAGAGGCAATAAAATTCGTGTCAACGATTTCATAAAGTAGTTGTAGAAATTGCCCAGCTTATCCGTTGTACGTTCTTTTAATGCATTGAACACAATGGCAGCAGCAGCTAAACCGGTGGCAGCAGACACAAACTGCAAAAACATGAGGCACACCAACTGCGACAAATAAGTCGCTCCTGTTTCACCGGAATAATCCTGCAAATTGGTGTTCGTTATAAAACTGGTAGCTGTATTAAATGCCAGATCAGCGCTCATGGATGGGTTGCCATCCGGATTCATCGGAAGCCACCCCTGGTTCATGAGGATGAACATGGCAAATAGAAACCAGAGCATGTTGATGGCTAACAATGCCACCATGCTTTCTTTCCAGTTCATTTCTCTTTTAGCATCAATGCCACAGATGCGGAAAAAGAAATTTTCGAGCGGAGCAAAGAAATCAAGCATTGATTTTTCGCCGCCATACACCTTAGCTATATACCTGCCAAATGGAATGGCAAGCACCAGCGTAAGGACAAACATCAGTATTACTCCAAATATTTCAGTATTCATAACTTAGAATTTTTCAGGTTTAATTAATACATAGCACAGGTAACAGAATATGGCTATACAGAGAATGAATAAAGCAATCATAGTTTTATAAGATTAGATTTTATCAAAGAAGTCAATTGATTTGTAAAACAGCCAGAAGCATACAAGCCCGGCGAGAAGAAGAATGATGGTCATCATTTGTTTTTATTTATTAGTATTTTAAATTATTAGCAGCAAATATGTAGGTCATTATTCTTAAAAGCGTTATATAATTAATGGTTTTTTATTTATCGTTTTAATGAAAGTGAAACAGTATTTGAAATTTTATGAATACAATATAGAGAATTGAAAGTGCCATCAAACATAGTACTATTACTAATAATGCGAACTGAATTTTATTGATTGGTTTATTATCACTGTTCATTTTAATGTTGGTCAAAAATATCCTGTTAAAATGTTGATATGTATGACTTCGGACACAGAGAAACTTGATTTATATCAACTTTCCCCCGTTTATTCTATATATTTATTAATTTTCCCCTATATCAGGCAGTTCAGAAACCAAATTGCCCGTTCATAATTTTATAAATTATTATTCCCGTAAGCAGGATGGTGTTTACCCCTATGTATATCTTCCACCTGTCCAATTTAGCGAGCTTCCTTTTAGCCGAATAGGTCATCTTATTTTTGTTTTTTGCTTTTTGTTGATTATCAGGAACAGGCTGAACTAACTTGTTTGTCATATTCAGCACGCATGTGATCCGGCAATAATTCCTTTACCTGCTTTGAAACCGCCCCGGTCACATCCATAAATGCCGTCACTGAAAAGACATATATGTTTTCGATAGCCAGCTTTATGTTTTCCGTTCCCTCATCTATCAGAAGTTCTGCCGTAGCAAAGCAATTGCCTATGATGGGCAGGTTGCCTTGTTTCATCACCTCTTTTGTGAAAGCTGCAAAACTGTCAATGGTTTTATATAAACTTTTCAACTCTGATGCTTCTAATTTCATTTCAGGAACATTCTTTTCCAGTATTTCCTTCACCTCTGTCTCCCTAATCATGGCAATAACTTTTAATTAACACAGGCGCGCAATGCCAACTATTGTACCCATGTGTATGCAAAAAACAGTGCCATTCATAACGAATTGATTTTGTGGCTACTTATTGCTTACTGAGCTTTTCAACTTCACTATGCGGCAATAAAAAACCCCTCCGTTTTGGAAAGGTGATTTTCAAAATGACAGCCATGAATGATGAAAGGTGCTTATTTGTTAAAAAACAATTGAAATTTCACTTAAAAAAGGCTGAAATGATGTTTTCTACATCTATTCTTCATTTATTATAAGTACCTTAATGCTATAATTATCAGTGTGTTATCTAATATTACCGTGTGATGAAAACGAATTATAGTACCAAGAATGAGAAAGAGTTGCTTCTCGAAATGTTATTGCGCCTCGATGTGATCATAGACATCCTGTCGCGCGCCAATAAAAAAAGTGCCGACAGCCTGGGGTATCTTGACACTCCGGACCTCCTTAAACAGTTACATATATCACGCAAAACTGCCGCCACGTGGGTCCGGAAAAAACTGCTGCGCGCCGCCAAGGTAGGAGGCAAACTCTATTATAGTATTAGCGACATCAGCGAAATGATGCATTCGCATTTTGAAAGACACTGATTGTTGGTGGTGTCTGAAATGCTTTGCTTGTCCCGTGTGTGACGGGTGACGAGTGACCGGTGAAAAGTGAAAAACCGGTTGCAGTGAATCAATACGTCATTACACGTCACTTTAATAAGCAACATTGAATACGTTACTGACCTCTGTGAATGGTTAAAAGACATCCATGATAGCCTTCATTTTTCTAAAGGGTTTTACTTTTTCATTCATGAACATGCCTGTTTTAATAGTAATCAAAAAAAAATCCTTCATGCCAACATAAATTTCATTAGTGAATGCATCGAATGTCCCTTCCTGAAATAGCTTGA
>PLYJ01000026.1 GCA_003151745.1 Bacteroidota bacterium | reverse complement strand
TAGACATCTTTCCTAAATAACTTAAACTTATGCTAAATTTTACAAATTTCATGGCTTTTATAAGTTTAATGAACAAATTAATTATCAATATTAGTTTGAAATTTTACAAATTTTCAACATATAAGTACTTAATTTAATTAGGAAAGATGTCTAATGAAGAAGACGAGCCCCAAGCTGTTCTTAATTATACAAAAGAGCCAACACCTACGATATTATTAGTATACAGAACCCCCTATAGTTTTTATGTTATTATTATTCATTCTAAACTGCCTTTGGATGAAAACATCATTAATATATTTGATCTTAGGTAAGGGTCAGGATGATGATTGAATTCTGTGTCGTTATCGCTTCTCACAATGACAGAAAAATTATCTTTGCACCATGACAGAAGCGCAAGCCAAAAAGCGAATAGAAGATCTGAGCAGGCAGTTGGAGGAGCATAATTATAAATATTATGTGCTTTCCAAGCCGTCTGTGAGTGATTATGACTTCGACATGTTGCTGGAGGAACTGATAAAGCTGGAAAAAGAATATCCGCAGCTTGCAAGCCCTGATTCGCCTACGCAACGTGTGGGCGGGCAGATCACCAAGGAGTTTAAATCGGTGAAGCATAAGTACCCGATGATGAGCCTGGGTAATACATACAATGAAGAGGAGCTGAAGGATTTTGATGAGCGTGTGCGCAAAGTGATTGGCAATGATTTTGAATATGTATGCGAGCTGAAGTTTGACGGTGTTGCCATTGGCCTGATGTATAAACATGGCAAGCTGATGCAGGCTGTGACCCGCGGTGATGGCGTGAAGGGCGATGATGTAACTGCCAATGTGCGCACCATCAGGAGCATACCGTTGAATTTGAAGGAAGGCGATTATCCGGAGGAGTTTGAAATACGCGGTGAGATATTTATGCCGCTCAAATCGTTTGAAAAGATCAACAAGGATATTGCAAAGCAGATGACGGAGGACGGATACGATGAAGAAGAAATTACCGATAAGCTGCTGAAGAATCCGCGCAACGCCGCTTCCGGCACGCTGAAGATGCAGGATTCGTCCGTTGTTGCAAAGCGGAACCTGGATTGCTACTTCTACTTTGTGTATGGAGAAAACCTTGGTTTCAAGACGCATTATGATGTATTGAAAAAAGCAAAGCAATGGGGATTTAAAATCTCTGAGCATGCAGTGAAGTGTAAAAATATAGCAGGTGTTTTTGACTATATAAAGGAATGGAATACGGAGCGTCATCATCTTCCCTTCGATACGGATGGTGTGGTGATTAAGGTAAATTCATTGGCGCAGCAGCATGAGCTTGGCTTCACGGCTAAGTCTCCGCGATGGGCTATCTCCTATAAGTTTAAAGCGGAAAGTGTTTCTACCAAGCTGCTTTCCATTTCTTACCAGGTGGGCAGAACAGGCGCCATCACTCCCGTGGCTAACCTGAAACCTGTGCTGCTTGCCGGCACAACCGTAAAGCGCGCCTCCCTGCACAATGCCGACCAGATTGAGAAGCTGGATATTAGAGTAGGGGATACGGTGTTTGTGGAAAAGGGCGGCGAGATTATTCCAAAGATTACGGCAGTTGATTTAAGCAAACGGGAAAGGAACAGCAAGCCTGTTGAATATATATCACGTTGTCCTGTCTGCAATACAAAGCTTGAGCGCAAGGAAGAAGAAGCCAATCACTATTGCCCGAATGAATTGGGTTGTCCGCCGCAAATCAGGGGAAAGATAGAGCATTTCATCAGCCGCAAGGCCATGGATATAGATAGTCTTGGCGAAGGCAAAGTAGAAATGCTGTATGATAATGGATTGATTAAAACGCCTGCTGATCTATATAAGCTGAAGTATGATGATATGATTGGCTTGAAAAGCCCCCCTGCCCCCCAAAGGGGGGTAGCCCCCCCGCCCCCCAAAGGGGGGAATACCTCTAAGTTAAAGTTGGATCAAAGGGACGGTGTGTTGGCAAGCCCCTCCTTTGGAGGGGTTGGGGAGGCTGTTGGGCGGGGGGCATCTTCTTTGCAGGAGAAATCGGTGCAAAAGATATTAGCGGGAATAGAGAATTCAAAAGAGATTCCTTTTGAACGTGTGCTGTATGCTATCGGCATTCGATACGTTGGGGAAACAGTAGCGCGAAAGCTCGCTCTTTATTTTAAAAACATGGATGCATTGATGAATGCCTCATTGGAAGAACTTGTCAACGTGCAGGAAATAGGGGAGAGGATAGCTGAAAGTGTGCTTGACTTTTTTAAAGACAACCGTAATAAGAAAATTGTTGAAGACCTTCGCAAGGCAGGGCTGAAGATGGAGATGGATGCTTCATCTGTTCTTAAAAAGCTGAGCCGGAAGCTGGAAGGGCTGTCGTTTGTAGTGTCAGGAACTTTTTCTAATTTTAGCCGGGACGAAATTAAAGAGGTCATCGAGCAACACGGAGGGAAGAATCAAAGTGGCGTTTCTGCAAAGACTAACTACTTGCTTGCCGGTGATGAGCCGGGGCCGAGTAAAGTGGAGAAGGCGAAGAAGCTCAATGTTGCTATACTTGAGGAAAAAGAGTTTGTAAAAATGATTGAGAAATAAAAATGTTTACAGTTTACGGTTTACAGTTGGTGGAGCAATGGAAGTTCATCTTTGCGCAACTGTAAAGCGTAAACTGTAAACCGTCAACCGGTTATATGAGAAAGCTATCACAAAAAATAAGATCCATACTTGGTGATATTAAGTTTCGAAGGGATATTCAATCCTTTGAAAGAGTAAATCATCAGACGGTCAATTTTGAAGAAGCTCAGAAGATCGGGCTGCTCTATGATGCAACGGATCCGGGTAATTATGAAGCGGTAAAGAATTATGTGAAGAAAGTACGTGGACTTCGTAAAGAGGTGCTTGCGCTCGGTTATGTTGATAAGAAAGAATTGCCACACAATCAATTTGCTCAATACGGGTTGGATTTCTTCTGCAGAAAGAATCTTGATTTTAAGATGACACCAAAAAATACGGTTGTCACTAACTTCATCAATGAGAAGTTTGACATATTAATTCATTTGAACGGAAGAAAGATTTTTCCGCTTCGGTATATTGCAGCCTTGTCTCATGCAAAGTTTCGCGTAGGCAAGTATGATCGAAGGAACTTTTTTTTATATGACCTGATGATCAGCGTAGGCGAAGGCAGCACCATCAGCCAGTTTATTGAAGAGGCGGAGCGCTACCTTAAGCTGATTAAAAAGTAAAACAATTATTTCAATTGATTAGTGATTATTGAATATTGATTATCATTGCTCCAAATTATGATATGACTTTTCAATAATTGATTATGAATTTAAAAGATGAATGTTAATTTTAAAGGAACAGGCGTTGCATTAGTTACCCCTTTTCATAAGGACGGAAGCATAGATTTTAAAAGCTTTAAAAAAGTAATTAACCGTTGCATTGATGGCAAGGTGGAATACCTTGTTCCGCTTGGCACTACCGGTGAATCCGTCACGCTGAATAAGGATGAAAAAAATGCAGCGCTCGATTTTGTTGTTGAGATTGTGGAAAAACGTGTTCCTATTGTTCTGGGCCTTGGAGGGAACAATACAAGTGAAATTGTAAACCAGCTTTCGCATACTGACATGAGCGGAGTGGATGCCATACTTTCAGTAAGCCCTTACTATAACAGGCCATCGCAACGGGGAATTTACCAGCATTTTAAAACCATTGCAGGAGCCTGTCATGTTCCGGTTATTATATATAATGTCCCTTCACGCACAGGAAGTAATATACTCGCGGAAACAACGCTGCAGCTTGCTGAAGACATTAAGAATATTATTGGGATAAAAGAAGCTTCAGGCAATATGGAACAGGTAATGAATATTATTAAAAATAAGCCTAAAGATTTTCTTGTAATAAGCGGGGATGATGCAATCACGCTTCCTGTTATTGCCTGCGGGGGTGATGGAGTTATATCAGTCGTCGCCAATGCGTATCCGCGTGAGTTTTCAGATATGGTACGGTTTGCTTTGGAAGGTAATTTTGAAAAAGCAAGGAAACTGCATTACAAGTTGATGGAGTTCATTCATGCATTATTCGCTGATGGCAGCCCGGGGGGGATTAAAGCTGCATTAAGCATTATGAACGTTTGCCAGGAGCATTTGCGCCTTCCATTGGTGGGTGTAAATAAAGCAACGCTCAACAAGCTGACTACTTTAATTAACGATTGAGTTGATTTTGTTGTAGAAAATCTTACAAACTGCTTGTCGTCAATCATACTACATTATTTAAACAGTCTGTACTATGTTATAATATCCCTTAGCGACGTTACTTTGTATAAACTATGTCCAAATATCCTTACCTTTGTATTTAAATACTAGTATATAAAAATTAAAAGAAAAATGAAGTTATTCAATGCAACCCGTTTAACCACTTTGCTTTTTATGGTATTACTGCTAACGGGCGCTAAATTGTTTTCACAGGATTTAAAACCGATTGGTGCAGGAGAACACAGAGCAGGTGATGCAATAGTATCGCCCATTATGACAGCTCCCTGCATGGGCACCCGGAATGAGCCAAGTGAGGATTTGAATTGGCAGCCACTCATTATAACAAAGAACGTTGAGCATGAAAATCCTTCTCCGGATGAAGAGTTACTGGAAAAGATAAAAACTGAAAAACAAAAGTTGAAAGACAACTATGAACAAGAGCGAATGAATCAACCCGAACAGGATTTATCCACAAATTCAGTTGCTCCTGTTGTAGGTAAAAACTATTCAGGAAATCAAAACAACGGAGGATCCCCAATGGATAACTGCATCGCTGTTTCTGACGCGGGCATTGTAGTGAGTGTTGCAAACACTACTATCAGAGTTTATGATGCAAATGGAAATCTTAAATATAATAAATTTGTGCTTTCAGCGATTAGTGATTCTGCCATCACCGATGTTTGCGATGAGTATGTTATTTATGACAGAGGAGCCGACAGGTTTATAGCTTTTGCAGAAGAATGTTCTGCTAATTACAGTACGAGCCAATTGCTGATGCTTTTTTCGAAAACCAATAATCCTGCAACAGGCGGCTGGTGGTACTATAAGTTATCAGGTAACCCGTTCACAAGTCAATTTGATTGGTTTGATTATCCCAAAATGGCTGTTACTGATAATGACTTATATATTTCGGGTAATCTTTTTAACGGAACAAGCTTTGATGAGGCTGCCGTCTGGCAGATTCGTAAATCAGATGCTTATGCAGGCAATGCGACTTTGACTTACCAAGTATGGCATGGCATTGCCGGCGGCCCGTTCACGATTTGCCCTGTTGGGGAAGGACAAGGAGGCTCTTATGGTCCTGGTTGTTATTTAGTTGCCACCACATCAAGCGGAAGTTCAGGTATTAAGTTTTATCAAATAACAAATGATGTTGGAGGAACTCCTGCACCACAGTTAAAATATAATTCAATTTTAACTGCAGCATATTCTCCTCCGGCAGATGCAAGTCAGAAAAGCACAACCGTTAAACTTAAAATTAATGATTGCAGGGTAATGAATGGATTTTATCTGAATGGCATTGTACATTTTGTTTTTAATACTGACTGGAATGGGGGATACAGCGGAATCTATTATGGTCGCATAAATGCTGCTGCCAAAACAATTACATCAAAATTATTTGGGGGCATCGGGTTTGATATCGGTTATCCGTCTGTATCATCATTTACGACGTCATCAACTGATAAATCAGTTATGATTGGCTATGGAAGAACAGGACCTTCAATTTTTCCTGAAATGAGGGTGGTTAATTGTGACGATGGTATGAATTGGTCTGCCTCAGTCTTGGTAAAATCAAGTGATAGCTGTGTTATTGATGGCTCTGCGCTATCCATTACCAGGTGGGGCGATTATACCGGCACAGCAAGAAGACATAACAGCGGCGCTGCATCAATATGGATGAGTGGCATGGTTGGAAGCATATATAACTACTGGAATAGCTGGATAGCTGAAATTCATGAGGTAACGGTTGGCATCAATGAAGTTGGAAATGCGCCTCTCGTGAATTCAAAGATTTATCCGAATCCTGTTTCAAATTTCTTTCAACTGGAATTCAATCTTTCCCAGGCATCCGATGTGCAAATTGATATATACAACATGGAAGGAAAATTGGTAAAGGACTTGTTTAAAGGCAAAGCTTACCAGGGAGATAATGAATTCTCTTTTAATAAATCCAACTTATCCTGGGGTGTTTATTTTCTTACCATTAGGAGCGACTCCAACATTCTGAAAAGCGAAAAAATTGTTGTCACGGATTAACTTCTGCATGGCATAATTTGTTGCAGATAGCAGAACAATCAATATTTATATTATTAAATAACTTTGGAATTAGAAAAGGAAATATCCAAGCGTAGAACTTTTGCCATCATAAGCCATCCTGATGCAGGTAAGACAACCCTTACAGAAAAGTTTCTTCTGTTTGGAGGGGCTATTGTTACTGCCGGTGCTGTGAAAAGTAATAAGATTCGGAAAGCTGCCACTTCTGATTTTATGGAGATAGAAAAGCAGCGAGGTATTTCTGTGGCTACTTCCGTGATGGGTTTTGATTTCCAGGGTCAGCGGGTAAACATTCTTGATACACCGGGTCACAAAGATTTTGCTGAGGATACATACAGAACTTTGACTGCTGTTGACTCTGTTATCTTAGTGGTTGACTGTATAAAAGGCGTTGAAGAACAAACAGAAAAGCTAATGGCTGTTTGCAGAATGCGCAACACGCCTGTCATTATCTTCATTAATAAAATGGACAGGGAAGGAAAAAATCCGTTTGATCTGCTTGACGAGCTTCAGGATAAGCTGATGATTCATGTTCGCCCGTTAACATGGCCTATCAGCGGCGGTGAATCTTTCAAGGGAGTATACAATTTATACAGGAAGGAATTAAACCTTTTTGAACCTAATAAAACTACTGTTTCTAAAAGTGTAACTACTATTGTTGACCTTGAAGACAAGCAGCTTTCTGAATTTATTGGTGAAAAATACACGGATCAATTGAAAGAAGATGTTCATTTGGTGGAAGGTGTTTTTGAACCTTTTAATAAGGAATTATATAGAGAAGGATATTTAGCACCCGTGTTTTTTGGCAGCGCCATAAACAATTTCGGTGTGCTTGAATTGCTGGAAACATTTTTAGAGATCGCTCCGTCTCCTGCAGCAAGAGAAACGGTCGAACGGGAAGTGAAAGCAGAGGAAGAAAATTTCACCGGTTTTGTTTTTAAGATTCACGCTAACCTCGATCCTAACCACAGAGACAGAATAGCCTTTCTACGAGTTTGTTCAGGGAAATTTGAACGGAATAAATTCTATTGGCATACGCGCTTGGAAAAGAAAATACGATTTGCAAATCCAACCAGCTTCATGGCAAATGAAAAGACGCTGATTGAAGAAGCCTATCCCGGCGATGTAGTGGGCTTGTTTGACAACGGTATTTTTAAAATCGGTGATACATTAACGGAAGGGGAGATGCTCCATTATAAAGGCATTCCCAGCTTTTCTCCAGAAATATTTAAAGAAGTTGAAAACCGAGATCCATTTAAAACGAAGCAGCTTGAAAAGGGAATCCAGCAGTTGACAGAAGAAGGTGTTGCGCAGCTTTTCTTACAGCAGCCGGGCAGCAGAAAGATTGTCGGCACTGTTGGAGAACTGCAGTTTGATGTTATCAAGTTCCGGATTGAACATGAATATGCTGCTAAGTGTGATTTTCGCCCTTTGAACTTTAATAAAGCTTTTTGGATTACTGCTGACACAGAGGCCAACCTTGATCAGTTCATCAGGAATCGCGCTGCAAATATTGTCTATGACAAAGAGAACCGTCCCGTCTATCTATCCGAAAGCGACTGGATGACGAATATGTTGAAACAAAGCTTCGCTTCCATTCAATTCCACACAACCTCTGAGTTTGATATTGTGAGTAACATTTACTGAGAAGTTAAAGATTATAAATTTTGATAGTTTCTAATTTATAATCTTCACAAATGAAACCACAAAATGGATGAGAAGCTCTCTCAGAAAGGATCTCTATAAATGCGCTTTTAAGAACTCAACCGCCAATTGATGGGCCTGTATTGCTAAATCAGTATTGTACTTAGGGTTGCTGGGATTAGCAAATGCATGATCGGCATCAAACATCCTGACAGTAATTTCTTTCTTATTCGCCTTCATATCCTTTTTAAACTGCTCAACTTTATCCACTGTTATCCATTTATCCTGTAAGGCAAATAATCCAAGCACCGGTGCCTGAAGGGATTTAATTTTCTCCACATCTTTTTCCGGCATGCCGTAATACATTACACAGCCAACACCTTGCTTGCCAGCCATGATAGAGGCCTGCAGACTCCACCCGCCGCCATAGCACCATCCGATAGTTTGAATCTTTGCTTTGCTTCCCGCATACGTGATAGCTGCATGAATAATAGTTCGTATGCGATCTTCCTTTGCCGCTGCCATAATCTTCCCTGCCGAATCTGGAGTGGCTGCAACCTTGCCGTCATACAAATCAAGAGCAATGACATTGACATTGGTCAATTCGTACTGAAGTTTTTCCGCTTCCTGCTTGATGTAATCATTCAATCCCCAATATTCGTGAAATACAAAGAGGTAATTGTTAGTTGGCTTATCAGCTTTTACTTCAAAAGCATTGGCATCTTTGCCATCCGCTGTTTTGAATGAGATCATGGTGCCTTTTGCAGCTATATAATGAAAAGGCAACGGAGCTACATGCGAATTTGCAAATGCCGCATCATTGCCCAGCATGGCAAACTCAACAGTAGCTGCCATGCTGCAGCATGAAGGAACATTTTGTGCGTTTGCATTAATTGCAAACAAGAACAAAAATACGATAGTGCATACATAGTTATAAATTATTTTCATAAGTTGGGTTTTTAGGGTTTGAAATAAGGAAAGAAAAATTTAGTAATGATAATTTAAAAATCATTAACTTGAAAAACCAAATGATAATGTTTTATTTAGAGTTTAAAGAATAATCATTTATGCTAAGAATAAAAAACTGTTCCATAGAAAATACATTGTTGTATTAGCTTAAACGGGTAAAAAACACCCCATTAGTTATACGTTTTTTGAATGCATATACCAAAAAGAACTATTTTTACATTTGTGACTAATGGATCTGTCTATTTTTAAAAATGCAAAGGCAATAATCCTTGTACAAAAACATTTTGGCATGAATTTTTCTTCGTAAATTATAACTTAAAATCAGAAATATATTATGAAACATAAAATTACTTTTCTTTTAATCCTAATCCTTCCCTTTAAAAATTGCCTTTTTGCTCAAAACGAGTTGCTCGCGGCTCAATTTGAAGGGCAAAATGAATTAAGCGATGCTAATTGTGAGGAACAAGCAATTATTGCAGCTATTGATACGCCCAAAATTGGAACGGATACTCCGGCTTTTGGCAAACCTATAGCAACCGTCACTACTACCGACACAAATTATATTCCTCCCGAAAGATTTAAAACAAGGATTCCGCGGGCATTAGTTGCCCCGGGTATATTAATAGTTTGGGGGGTGTCCACAATTGGAAGTCATGGTCTTTTTAGTAGTCGCCAGGCAAGGACAGACTTATTGAGGTTTACTAAAGGGAAGGGTGGACCCATAGATGATTATCTCATCGAATCCCCGTATATAGAATTCGGAGCCCTCCTTTTATTCAAGGTAAAATGCAAAAACGATTTTATAAATACCGCTTTGCTCATAGCAAAATCGGAATTACTCATGTTAGCAATCACCTACCCGATGAAATATATTGTTGGTGAAGAAAGACCCTACAGTTATTACAATGGGAAAAACTCACAAGTGCTCAATACGGCGTCTCTGTCAGTGCGAAAGGGGGACCCCCAGGCGTTTTTGTCCATGCCTTCAGGGCATTCTTCAGAGGCATTTGTGGCAGCAACGATAGTATATAGGGAGTATCGCTATTTAAGCCCTTGGTATGGTATAGGCGCTTACACGCTGGCAACTACAGTTGCAGTATTCAGGATGGTGAATGACCAACATTGGGAAAGTGACGTTTTTGTTGGAGCAGGTATTGGAATGCTATCAGCCAATGTTGTTTACGCAACACATAAGCACAGGTGGGGAAGAAACGACGTTTGTTTTGCTCCCATGTATGACGGAACGAATAAGGGTTTTTTGTTCTCGTATAATTTTTAGTATGAAAAATGGAATTTTCACCTTTTTTCCGTTCACATTCTTTATTTTTTTGCATCGGCACAAACGGATACACTGCCTTCGCATCCTTTAGATACGATCATTCACTATCCCGTGACTACAGTATCCAAAGATAGCGTGGATGTCGCTCCTCCGGACACAGTTAAAACAGCAATTATATATAAAGGGGGAATGGTATATAAAATTAAACCGGTTGTTGATATTCCAATAATAGCAGCAGGAACAGGATGGTCACTGTATGCCTTCACAAAAATTTATAAAAAGGGCAACTCGACTCAAGCGCAAATTCTCAGTTTAAACACAAGTGATATAAATGCTTTCGACCGGTCGGCGGTGCGGCCTTATTCAAAATCATTGGATGACGTAAGTTATTATCCTTTTTATGCAGCAATGCCTCTTCCTTTTATTTTTTTCCTTACCGGAACAGAAATGAGGCATGATTTTCTGGAGCTAAGTTTTTTATATTGGGAAACATTTGCTGTTGAAGGTTTATTTGGAACCGGCTCTACCTATTTTGTTGACCGTTATAGACCTTATACTTATAGTTCGGCGACACCGATGGATAAGCGAATTGATCAAAATTCAAAAAATTCTTTTTATGCCGGTCATGTGGAAGTGGTAGCCACCTCCACATTTTTCATCGCAAAAATTTATTCTGATTATTATCCTGACTCAAAAATTAAGTGGGTGTTTTATGGTGCAGCAACAGCGGCAACTGCCGGCATGGGTTATATGCGATATGAGGCCGGCATGCATTTCCCTTCCGATATTATATTAGGAGCTGCTATGGGCGCTTTAACAGGAATATTGGTGCCTCAATTTCATAAACACAAATTATTTAAAGATCAGCATCTAAGTTTCACACCTGTGATCAATGAAAACTCAAAGGGCTTTACTTTAATTTACAAATAAGGTTTAAACTGTTGCGAAAGCGGAGGTAATAAGATTGGCATTTTTGAAGTATTATTCTTTTACTAAGGTTATCTCAAGTCCGTTTATCTTTTACTTTTAGTGAAAACATGCACATTGTCTAGTCCTGAAATAGCTTGACGGTTTTTACAACCCATTTTAATAATGAAAGAAGTAAAAACCGATGACAAAAAGGAACAATTTCCTAAAGAGTTTTCAAATGCATTTAAGCGGTGGCTGATAC
>PLYJ01000005.1 GCA_003151745.1 Bacteroidota bacterium | reverse complement strand
TCTTGCAACAATCAATGGCACAAGCCCCACGCAAAGTACTTATAGAAGAATTCACCGGTACGTGGTGTGGTTATTGCCCTTCTATTATTAGTGATATTGATGCGACCAGAACAACTTATCCTACAAGTATCGCAGTCGCTCATCATGTTTACAGCACAAGCGTTGATCCGATGACAAATAACTTTACCCTAACGCTTAATAATGCATATCAAGTCACCAGTACCCCACAGGTTATGGTTGACAGAGCTGATTGGTCTTCTTTAATAGGAGCCTCCTCCACTCCTCAATTGATTGGAGCTTATACTGATCATCACAATTACACTGAAGATGCTACCGTCCAACGCCTCAACGTGTCTTCACCCGTCAGTATTGACATCACTTCAAGCTTCAATTCATCTTCAAGGTTAGCTACCGTTACTGTTACTGCAAATTTTGTTGATACTGCTTCAGGCGATATCAGGATTTCCTGTTTGCTGGTTGAAGACAAAGTGACAGGGGGGGCCAGTTATGATCAGCATAATTATGGCGGAAATGGTTGCAGGGCCGGTGATGCATCAAGCGAGTTTTATAGTTATCCTTGTTTAATTCCAACATCCCTCACAGGTCAGGTATTTTATCATAGGGATGTGGTAAGAATTAATCTGGCGCCAACATTTGGAACCAAAGGAGTTATTCCTTCTTCCGTGAGTGCAGGTCAACATTACAGCAAGAGCTACACGTATACTTTACCCTCTGCCTGGAATTCGGCAAATATGAAAGTAGTAGCTTTTGTAAGCTATTACAATGCCGGCACATCAAAAGGAGATGAGGTGTTAAATGCTCAGGACGTCGCTTTGGGGCAAACTATCGCTGCTGTTGTTGAGAATACATCTGCTGTTAACAATGTTTCTCTCGATGCTGCATATCCTAATCCTTTCAACCAAATAACGAGCATAAAAGTGAATATTCCCGCTAGTCAGCATGTATCGGTAAAAATTTATGATCTCTTAGGGTATGAAGTTGCTATTCTTACAGATGAAAACCTGTCAACCGGGGAGCACACGTTCTATTGGAATGGCAATAACAAAGACGGTTCATTTCTTGCCAATGGCCTATATCTTATTAGGCTTCAAACAGAAAATCAGTCACTATCAAAAACTATCGTTCTTTCAAGAAATTAAACGTTATCTTTTGATGAAAATACTTTTTACTTTTTTTCTTCTCTTACCATCATTATTATTTGCCCAGGCATTTACTAATACCAACACATATTACATCCAGCCGAACGGAGATACGTTAAATGTACCTGTCAACGTTTCGGGGTTAATTGATTCAACAAGTTCTTCCTTTGGTTTGGTAACAGTATGCCTCGACATCAGGTGCACTACTGTGGCAGATTTACGGGTCATGTTGCGCGCTCCCAATGACAGCATCATTATGCTGGCTGATCAGAAAGGCGGTGACGACGGAGGTGGCTATTACGGTACCTGCTTTGAAGAAAATGCCGTGAATGGCTGGATATTTCAGGGCGTTGCGCCTTTCATCGGCTCCTATTACCCTGAGCAATCACTCAATACATTCAATACAGGATTAAATCCAAACGGTGTCTGGAGTTTAGTGGTGAAGGACTTGTTTGTATTCAGTGACACAGGTTCCATTGACTACTTTAGTATAACGTTTAATAACAATCCTCCGCCCACTCCCGTGTTTACGGGATGTTCTTTTCAAAACCCCGCCGGATGCAAATGTCCGGATGGAGTTTCTACCGACTGCGATTTGCTTCCTGAAATGACTGCCTCCGGCGTTGACATCATGATGCATCATACCGAATTTCCTGGCAGCATTGTTTTCAGCAACTCAACACCGAACATCGGGTGGGGCCCGCTGGAGATTCATGGTATAGATAGCTGCTTTTGTGGCACTACTCCTGTTTCCTGTCTTGATACGTTGTGTCCTGACAGTTCACTTGTCAAGCAATTAGTAAACCAACGAATTTACCATCGCAGCGGAAATACTATGACCTTCTATGATCGCCCTGCAGGAACAATGTCCTACAATCCCGCCCACCATCATACGCATATTGACGACTGGGCTTCCTATACCCTTCGCAGATCAACTCCTAATCCTGATGCAACTACCTGGCCCGTCATCGGCTCGCAAACTAAAACAAGCTTCTGCCTTATCAATCTTGGTGATTGCACAACGTATTATGGTTATTGTGTGGACAGTGCCGGTCATGTTTTACGTAAATCAGATATTCCAAACTCCGATTTCGGCACCGTTAGCGGCTGTGGTACTGACCAGGGAATTTATCCGGCTAATTTTGACACCTATGATGAATCTGAAAATTTGCCGGGAATTATTCTTCCAACAGGAACATGTAACGGCAATTACTATATAGTATCTATTACTGACCCTGACAATAATTTCTTATTCCAGGATCACAAGAATAATTGGGTAGCAATGCCCGTCACACTTTCACAGCAAACCGCAGGAAACTTTGAAGCCGGTGGTTTCTCATATTCTGTAGCTGGAAATGATGTATCGTTTTCTGCAAATGCTACAACAGCCGATTCATGTGTGTGGAAGTGGGAGGATGGATCAGGCTCCTCCACTACTATGACTTCCTCTGCTTCCCATACATTTCCCGGTACAGGTTCATATATAGTGTGGTTGTATGCATACAATCATTGTGGTCCAACAGTATCAGCCGACACGGTACAGATACTTCCCGTTGGTTTGAATGCTGCGATGGAGTCAGTGGTTTCATTTAACATACAACCAAACCCTGCCAAAGACAATGTGATGATAAGCTATACACTTGTCAACTCAGCAGAAGTAAAGCTTGAAGTTTTTGACGCCATAGGAAACCGTGTAAAAGATATGGTTCACCCCGTAGTCCCGCACATGCGAGGCAATGGGGTGAACAGCAATCAGCTTCCTGGTAAGTATCAGGTACTCTTCGATGCAAAAGCAGATCAGCTTTCCCAAGGTATATATATAATCAGGTTATCAAGTGGAAATAAAATATTTAATAAAAGACTAGTACTATTGGAATAGCTTCTATTATAATCTCTGGTTGGCTGAGCCTGTCGAAGCCATCGGTGTAATCTTATTTTGAAAACTTAAACTTAAAAATTCAAATCTTATGTTGAACTCCAAATTTACTTCAAAAGAGAAAGTGAAATCCCGCATACTTGCGGGGAAAAAGAATTTACTCACTTTCACTCTCGTCGCGATATTTCTAAAATTATTATTCTTCCCCCATTTTGCCTCAGCGCAAAACTCCCGCTTTTGGGCTACTTATTACGGTGGAACCGGAGATGATGTGGCTACCAGCGTAGCAACTGATGCTGCGGGGAATGTATATATGGCTGGAAATACTACCAGTCCCAATAACATTGCCTCAGGAGGATTTCAGGATACTTTAGGCGGAGCTAATGCCTTCCTTGTAAAATTTAATGCCGCTGGCAACCGTCTTTGGGCAACTTACTATGGGGGAACGATTGGTACGCAGGGTAATGCCGTTGCCACCGATGCTGCCGGTAATGTTTATCTGGCAGGAACAACACAGGATACTACCGGCATCGCCTCGGGTGGGTTTCAGGATACCCTGCCGACTGGCCTATATGGTTCATTCCTGTATGGAGCATTCCTTGTAAAATTTGATGCAAATGGCAACCGCCTCTGGGCTACTTACTATGGTGGAACGATTTATACGGAGGGTATTGCTGTTGCCACCGATGCGGCGGGGAATGTCTATCTGGCAGGAAGTACTTATGATACTACTGGCATCGCCTCGGGAGGGTTTCAGAATACTTTCAGTGGGCGCGGTTTTGGTCATAATAGTTCTTATCTTGTAAAGTTTGATGCCAATGGCAACCGCATTTGGGGTACTTACTATGGAGGAACGGACGGCGGTTATTCGACTTGTAAAGCCGTTGCCACCGATGCTGCGGGTAATGTTTATATGGCAGGAGCAACCAGCGACACCACGGGTATCGCTTCCAGAGGGTTTCAGGATACTATAGGAGGGGGTGGATCAGTGAAAGCATTCCTTACAAATGCATTCCTTGTAAAATTTGATGGAGCCGGCAACCGCCTCTGGGGCACTTATTATGGAGGAACGATTGAAGCAGAGGGCTATGCCGTAGCCACCGATGCTGCGGGTAATGTGTACTTGGCCGGAGGAACCTCTGACACTATTGGTATTGCCTCCGGCGGTTTTCAGAATACTTACGGTGGTGATGATGTTAATTATGGAGGAGATGCCTACCTTGTAAAATTTGATGCCAATGGCAA
>PLYJ01000062.1 GCA_003151745.1 Bacteroidota bacterium | reverse complement strand
CGCTTACTTTCGAAAAAAGCTCATGAGCGGTTGTCATTACAATTGTTTTGCTTGAAATTTTCATGATAATCACCTTTTAGTTTTAAGTTTTAAGTTTTAAGTTTTAAGTTTTAAGTTCTTTCTTTCTTTCTTTCTGTCTATGGTTATAGTATCCTCTATTTCGAGGGATAAGTCAACAAGCAGTTTTGAAATTCTTATTTGACTTTTTAAAATAGAGGAAAATTATGGGGACAGTGTATTGTACACAAATTCCGCAGATTCTTCACAAGCACACAATTTCTTAAGTATGTTTTTCATTAAACTGCTCCTACCCCAACTAAAACTACCCCTCCTACTCCTACTCATACTCCACCCCCCTACTCATAGAAATTATTGCTATGTTCATAATCTCCTCCCACTCAGGCTGCCAGTAATATCCCCCCCCCCACTCCTACTACCACTACTACTCCTCCTAGCACTCCAGCTCCAGCTCTCGCCCCTACTCCCACTCCTACTCCAACTCTTACTCCAACTCTTACTCCCACTCCAGCTACCACTCCAGCTACCACTCCTGCTCCTACTCCTAGAAATTATTGCTATGTTCATAACCTACTCCCACTACTACTACCACTACTGCTCCCACTCTTACTCCCACTCTTACTCCCACTCTTACTCCAACTCCCACTCCCAAGCCAGCTACCACTCCAGCTACCACTCCAGCTACCACTCCCGCTGCCACTCCTGCTGCCACTAATACTCCAGCTCCAGCTAACNNGCCAATAATTCATTTGCTCGTTTTAAAACAATATCGATATTAATACCTTTTACTCTTTTTCGATTAGATAAACCTTTGATGTATCCGATTAAAGTCTTCTTTAGCAGCTCAGGATCTTCCATATCTTCCATTCTAAGATGCATTCTATTAAGATAAGCTAATTCTGTTCCCGTTTCCCATGCCTTATGATTTCTGCTTTCTTTGTAGTCCATTTTACTCACCTTTTAGTGATAAATAGTGGCTATATGCCTCTAGTACGCGAGTTTGTAATAAGCTCGCTGTTTTAACCCGATTATATGCAGATAATGGCTCAGTAAGTCCGCGTTTTACTGCTGAAATTGTCATTAATGCCAGCCTATCTGCAGTTTCTGATTCGCGCCGTAGGCACGTAAAATATGCCAATGCATTTGATATATTCATAATACACTCCTGCTACCACTCCTACTCCAAATATTCCAGCGCCTACTACCACTCTTACTCCACCCCCGACTCCTACTCCTGCTCCCACTCCAGCTAACATTCCAGCTACCATTCCTACTCCTGCTCCTAATCCAGCCCCTACTCATGATACTGATCTCGCTACTGCTCCCGCTCCCGCTCCTGCTACCACTCCGGCTACTGATACCACACCCACTCCAGCCCCTACTCCTATAAATTATTGCTATGTTCATGATCTCCCCCTGAGTTATGCCTGAAAATAACAATCTTCAGGCATAACCGATAAAAAAAGAATTATTTTCTTTTAGTTGGTAGGTCATGCTTCCACTTCGTGGCGTCGATCAACCCGCCGCGGCTAACAATGGCATCATCTATGAAAGGCTCGACTTCAGACAATACGCCATCTTTCAGCGCATTATGCCAAAGTCCTGAATCCGCAACAAAAGACGCTTGTGATAATACAAAAAAATCAGGGTAAATCGATTTAAGCCGACCTACCGTATGATAAGTTGCAGTACGTAAGAAATATTTTTCGCCGATGATGAATGGTGTGTTTTCTGTGTTTTCTGTGTTTTCTGTGTTTTCTGTGTTTTCTGTGTTCATGATGTTTCTCCGAATTGAGTGATAATTACCTTTTAGTTTAAGTTTTAAGTTTTAAGTTTTAAGTTTTAAGTTTTAAGTTATTTCTTTCTTTCTTTCTGTCTATGGTTATAGCATCCTCTCTTTCGAGGGATAAGTCAACAAGCAGNNAAACTTAAAACTTAAAACTTAAAGAGGAAATAATTATGGGGACAGTGTATTGTACACAAATTCCGCATCGGCATGATTCAAAAACTGGCGCGCTTGTTCCATCGCTTAATATCAGTACAGCTTCGGAGTTCGGCGAAGTTATTGTTATGATGCCTCCGCGTTCTGCATTTTACGATATGAATTATCTATTCAAAGAAGTCTTTGGGCATTTAAGTCATTTTAAAATGGATAACGATTTTTTGTTGCCACTGGGCGACCCTGTTCTGTGCGGATTGTGTGCTGCTTTTTTAGGTCGTCGTTTACCATATTTTGATATTTTAAAATGGGACAAAAACATCGGTCGTTATACTCGGAATCGAGTGAGGGGATGGTAGAAGAAGCATTTACAAAAGAATTTAAGGGTTTGGTCCGATTTTAAAATTAAAAATGAGGTTTGAAAATGAACAGAATTGACTGTGGTGAAGAATATGACAACTATTGATGACGTTAGCAGAATGGCTAGAGCTATGATTGACGCTCAAAAAAACGTTGAGGAAACCGAAACGGCATTTAAAGAAGCTAAGGCGCGATTACGTTACATAAGCGAAGAAAGCATACCTGCGATGCTAATTGAATTAGGAATTAAGTCTATAAAGCTTGAAGATGGGAGTGGTTTGTCGATCAAGCACGAAGTTTACGCGCAAATTCCCTTGGAGAATCGTCAAAATGCTTTTGAATGGCTGAACGATAACGGGTTTGGGGGATTAATTAAAACGGAAGTGTCGATAAAATACGGAAAAGGTGAACGTGAACTAGCGCGATGTTTATCGAATGACTTAAAAAATAAAGGATTGGATTCTAGTTTTAAAGAAGATGTACACGCAATGACTCTTAAAGCTTTTTTGAAAGAACAGATGGCAAAGGGAACTGACATTCCACTCTGTCTGTTCGGCGCGCGTCCAGTGTGGACAACTAAGATAACTAAAACGAGCGTTTGATTCTGACAATTGAAATTATTGAAAACTAACAACCGAGGGTAATAAAGATGAAATATGAAAAAACAAACGAACAACAACTTGCCGCATCTCAGGAAGAGCAAAATACTGGATTGGCTATTATAAATTTCGAAGATGATGCCGGTTCTGGCCTAGAGGGAACTGACAGATCATCATTCGCAATTCCATTTTTGACAGTGTTACAAGGATTATCTCCGAAACTTGACACCGTTGAAGGCGCGCGTCCGGGTTTGTTCATCAACACAATCACTGATGAACTTTTTTCAGTCGCGCAAGTAATTCCATGTGCATATCAACGAAAGTTTTTGCGCTGGGGACCACGAGGCACTGAACAAGGAGGATATAAAGGAGAATACAATCCTGTTGATGTTGAAGTGGGAAATGTTCCGGGGATGATGACCGTTCAAGGTGAAAAATTTATTGAATATTACATGGGCGTACCGGAAGGAACAACAGTGTTCAGAGATTCGAAGGGAAAACCGTTGTTTGATAATTTAGTTGATACTCGTAATCATTTTGTGCTTGTTAAATCAATAACCGGCGTTTGGCAACAAGCTTTAATTTCTTTAAGTAGCACGCAAATTAGAAACTCAAAACATTGGATGAGCAGGATACAAGGACTTGAAGTAATTGGCTCAAAAGGCCCATACACTCCAGCATCGTACAGTCACATTTACGAACTGAAAGCAATTGACGAAAAGAAAGGTGAAAATAAATGGAAAGGTTACGGTTTCAATATTATCGGTCCTGTTACTGACTCGTCTTTATACAACAAAGCAAAAACTTTTAATAAGGCTGTCGGCGCGGGCGAAGTTGAAACACAACAACCGGTCGACGAAGTGGCGTCAATGATTAATGAAGAAGTCAATCAATTTTAAGGTGTGAAATGACTGTGGATAATTATGGTGATGAAATTATACAATCAGATGTCGATTATTGGTCGTTTTTGAAGAAACTTGGAAGATATGGTTCAGAAACAATCGCGATACATCACGAAGGGAAATCGCTAAATTACTGGGTTCAGGTCGGAAACGTCACGAACTACGGTGATAGCTTTGAAGAAGCTTTGTTGAAATTCGAAGGAGTCAGAGTAGATGAACGATCGTGAACATTTAGAAAAGTTATTGAAACTATGTACTAAAGATCAAAAAACAATTTTCGAACTAATGCATCCTAATGTAGAAACATCAAAAGATGTTTCTTGGGCAATAACACAAATCGAAAACTCATTGAAAAAAGGCAATGAAGACACGTCGATTTTAAAGAAAACTTTAAAAAAAAACGAAGAGAAGTTAAATATTTTGGAAAAAAAAATTGAAGAACTAAAAGAATCTCTGGAAGCATCAGATCTGGAAGCATATCAATGTAGGCTAACAATCGAACAATTATCTAATCCAATTTCTTTAACAAATCTCGGCGTCCAGAAAAGGTTAATGTTATTAGATGCGTTAGAAGCAGGTGGAGTCGATGATTGGGATGGGTATGATGAAGCAAGATTGAAAGCAAGATTGATCTGATTGCGCGGCAAACCTCGTCTGCAAAGCTTGAATTATGTGGGTTTGTTCTAAGATCAATCGATTGACCTTATTTAATATTTTCAATGTCATTTTTAAGCCCACGTTGTTGTCAACAACGTGGGCTTATCTTTTAACGGAAAAATAAAATGGAAAATAATACACATCAATGTTTAAGCGATAAAGAAGCTTACTTAGAAATGAGTGCAAAATTAATATGACAAACTCAGAAGCATTAACAAAAGCGTTAGAATATATAAAAGCAATTCCGAAGATGGACAAGAAAGAATGGTACGTGTTCCCAACTCATTCAATTTTAGCGGGTAAATGCACCTGCGGTAACCACGACTGTAGTCAAGCAGGAAAACATCCTCGCACTAAAAACGGTCTAAAAGACGGGTCGAAAGACCCTGAACAAATAAAAAAATGGTGGGCAGATGACGCACCCCTGTCCAACGTCGGCATAGTAACTGGTGAAAGTTCCGGTATCACTGTGCTTGATATTGACATCGCCGAGGGAAAATTAGGTGCAGAATCTTGGGCCGAGGTTATTGATGGACACGGCGAACCAAACACTTTAGCTGCAACAACTGGATCGGGTGGAACTCATTTTATTTTCCAATACAGCAGCTACCATAAAAATGCAGCAAATGTTTTGGGAAAGGGTGTTGATTGCAGAAATGATAATGGTTATATCGTTGCATCGCCTTCTTTGCATAAAAGTGGTGGAAAATACGCTTGGGACAATTGGGGTGATGCAATTTGCCACCTACCATCATTTTTGAATAAAAGGGTTGAAACGAGAGGTAGAGAAAAGAAAGAAAATAAAAATGATTTTACTATAAATCAAGTTGAAGCGATGCTTGAAGTGATTCCATCGACAGATCGCGATTTATGGAGGAACGTCGGGATAATATTAGGCAGGGTGTTTGACAAGTCTGATGAAGCTTGGGAAGTATATAATGAATGGGCAGACAAAGATTGTTTAAAAAAAGGAAACAATCATGACAAAATAATGAGCGAAGCGTTTTACACACTTAGTCAAACTGAGGGTGGCTTGACGATTGGAACGATAATAAAACTTGCATTAGAGAATGGTTGGGCACCGAAAAAAGGAAACGTTCCTTTATCAGACTTTATATATTATGGCCCAGGTAACAATTATATTTACAGAAACGGCGGGACTTTTTGGATTGGTGCAGCAGTTGATTCTGCTGTGTCTCCGATAAATGTAGACGGAAAAATAATAAACGCTACAGAATGGTTAAAAAGTAATCGATTAGCGACAGCGATGACAAGTGACCCCTCTTCAAATGAGGTTTTTATAAAAGGGTTTTCGTGTGAAAAGGGGGAAATAATAACCGCCGAGGGTGCCGCACTTTATAACACATACAAAAGGGCATCGATACGGCTAGGCGATGCAAAGTTGGCTCTTCCGTTTATCAATCATGTAAGGAAAATGTTTAATAAACCGGGTGACTCGGATCAGTTTTTAAATTATATGGCGCATAGAGTACAAAAGCCTTGGGAAAAACCCAGGTTTGCGTTACTTATCGCTGGCGGGCAAGGAATAGGTAAGGATTCAGCAGTTGGTATGTGTTGTCCGGCGATTGGGGCTTGGAATGTTGCTAATATTTCACCGGCAAACTTGAACTCGAATTTTGATGAATATGCGGCGGCTACGTTAATCAGAATAAGTGAAGCTGCAAATCTTCAAGAAATGTCAAAGTGGGCATTTAACGAAGTGACAAAAGTTTTGATAGCGGGTGGACCTGACGAACGTGAAATAAATCCAAAATATGGACAAAAATTCTTTATCAAACTTTATTGTGGTGTGATTATAACCACAAATCATTTAGCCTCTGGCATTTATATTCCTGAGGATGACCGCAGATATGATGTCATCGAAACAGCAAGCTTGGAAGAAATGGGTTTTTTAAATCAGGAATTTAAAGCAAAATATTTCGAGGAACTTTGGGGCTGGTATTATTCCGGCGGAAAGCATCACATCGCTGCACTTTTAAATGAAATCAATATTAGCAAATTTTCGCCTTCTAATGGGCAAAGGAAAACTGATGCGCATAAAATGGTTGTTTCGTGTAGTTTTGCAAATGATACATGGCTAACTGATGCGTTAGAATATTTCGATGAGCAGGATTTAGTGAGAACAGATTGGTTAATAAATAAAATTTGTGAGGATGGCACTAAGAAAGAAGGGTTGCCACAAAAAATTTTACCAACAATGTCTAGGTTGGGATATGTCTTTTACAGAAATCCAGCTGTTTCTGATGGAAGATGGAAAGTATGCAAAAAATGGATTTCTATTTATGCTAAAAAAGGCACTAAAATGGTCAGCTGTAAAGAGGAATTGCCTGAGTACATTACCAAGGAAATGTTTATCTGAATGAGAAAGATTCGCATTCAAATTGTCCAGCCGGACTTGGACGAGGTCTGTGTGAAATGCCCTGCAGGGCGCATTCTACCGTCGCGGCCGGACTAGGCCTGGTGTTTAGACGTTCAGAAATAAATAAATAAATAACTTTTCAAGGCTAATATATGCTCTGAAATTCGCATTATATTGGTGAGGTCTAACTATGCCAGACTCTAACCCTACAAGCCGCATTCTACTGTTAAGGCCTAAAGAGGCCAGATATTTAAAAAAGATTTCAAAATAAATAATAGATATAGATACTCCTTGAAAAGTTTATTTATTTATTTATTTCTGAACGTCTAAACACCAGGCCTAGTCCGGCCTCGACGGTAGAATGCGGCTTGCAGGGCATTTCACACAGACCTCGTCCAAGTCCGGCTGGACAATTTGAATGCGAATCTTTCTCATTTGACCGACAATTAGGAACATAGAAGCGAATTATTTTTAATTAAAATATGCTACACTTAATTAAACTCGAAAAACTCAACAAAAGAGGGAAAAACATGGGCGGAAGAAAATTAACATTGGCAGACAAAATTAAAGCGAATGAAAATGCAGTGGCTGTTGTCAATAAGAGAAGGAGAACTAATCTTAGTATGGTCGAAGAGCGTTGTCCTGGGTGGGAAGAAAAGCTTTACGAACTTGCGAAAAAAGGTGATGGGATCGTGAGTTGGTTCAGATTGTTGAAGATTCATGACGATTCTTTCAACACATTACTGCGCGACGAGCCAATTTTCTACGCAGCTATCAGAAATGCGTATGAAATGCAAGAAGAATATTGGGAAAGACAAGCAATAAGAATGGTGGAGGGCGGAAAGGGTGATGGGCGCGTGTGGGGACTGGTCATGGCAAACAAATTTGGTTGGAAAACTGGCGCAACGACTGCCAACGTTCAGTCAACAATTGATGCAAAAATATCCGATCCGAGCAAAGTTGTTTTATCTGACGAAGAGCTTTTGAAACAACTTAGGGAGCGTGGACTACCTACTCGGTTGCTAATAGAAAATGACGATAGCGACTCGAAAACGGATTAAGCGATAGTACGCTAGGGTATGTGTTTATAATTTAACAGTGAATTAATTTGGTGGGTTAAAACAATATTTAACGATGTTTGGGGATTAAAATTAATTCGGAAAATAAGTGCCATTATTTTTGCGGCAATACACAAACATTTTGTAGCGGTTAATCATGCGCATCTAAAACCTACTTTTCACGTACGAGCGAAACGCGATTTTT
>PLYJ01000263.1 GCA_003151745.1 Bacteroidota bacterium | reverse complement strand
CTCCTGGACTCGAACCAGGGACCCTTTGATTAACAGTCAAATGCTCTAACCAACTGAGCTAAGGAAGAATTTATCTTTTTTCTGCCCCCTTTGATTAATCCAGCACGTGTAGGACTTTAACCAACTGAGAGAAGAAGTAATCTTGTCTTCTTTTTCTCTTTTCTCCTCCCCTTTGATTAATCCCGCACGTGCGGGACTCTAACCAACTGAGCTAAGGAAGAATTTTTATAAAAGAGGCGCAAAAGTAATGATTCAAAGGAAAGTTGCAATATCTTTGGGCAAATTATTAATTCTTTCCCATGAGCTTAGTTGTTGTAGGTACTGTTGCATTTGATGCTATTGAAACGCCTTTTGGCAAAACGGATAAGATTGTTGGAGGTGCCGCCACCTATTCCGGCATTTCGGCATCATATTTCACTAAAAAGATCAATCTCGTTTCCGTGGTAGGGGAAGACTTTCCCGCCTCCATGTTTGATGAGTTTAAAAAACATCATATTTCTACAGAAGGCCTTCAGGTTAAAAAGGGACAGAAGACTTTTTTCTGGTCAGGCAGGTATCATGTGGATATGAATACGCGTGACACGCTGGATACGCAGCTAAATGTACTGTTGGATTTTGATCCCATCCTTCCTGATTCGTATCAAGACTGTGAGTTCCTCATGCTGGGCAATCTATCTCCGTCGGTTCAAAAGACTGTAGTAGAGCGGATGAATAAACGTCCCAAGCTGATTGTGATGGATACCATGAACTTTTGGATGGACACACAGTGGGACGCATTGATGGAAACCATTTCCATGATTGACGTTCTCACCATAAACGATGCAGAAGCACGGCAGCTGACAAAAGAATACTCCTTAGTAAAAGCGGCTCAGAAGATATTAGCCATGGGCCCCAAATATCTTGTCATTAAAAAGGGTGAACATGGCACTTTATTATTCCATGAAGACCAGGTGTTTTTTGCTCCCGCTCTTCCTCTTGAAGATGTGTTTGACCCAACGGGTGCAGGAGATACGTTTGCAGGCGGCTTTATCGGTTACCTTGCTCAGACGCGCGATATTTCCTTTGAGAATATGAAACGCGGCATTATATATGGCAGTGCCATGGCCTCTTTCTGCGTGGAGAAATTCGGATTGGAAAGAATTTTAGATCTCTCGCAGGGAGAATTAGATGAACGGGTGCAGGAATTTGTGGATCTCGTACAATTCGATATTGAGCTGGTTTAAAAAAACATGTTCAAGGTTTTCCAGTTCAAAGTTCAATGTTATACAATTCCTGCAGACAACATTGAATCGAATAACTTTGAACCCTGCACTTGCGGGACTTACTTCCCCGGCGCTGTTGCTGATGCGTAATTCTTCGCAACCTCATCCCAGTTGATGACATTCCACCAGGCGTTGATGTAATCTGCTCTTCTGTTTTGATACTTCAAATAGTAGGCATGTTCCCATACATCAATTCCCAATATGGGCGTACCTCTGTAATTGGAATCCTCCATGAGATGGTTGTCCTGGTTGGCAGTAGAGCCAATTTCCAGTGTGCCGTTCAAATCCAGCGCAAGCCATGACCATCCTGATCCGAAGCGTTTCATCGCTGTATCGTTAAATTTAAGTTTGAAGTCCTCAAAGGTGGTAAACGTGGCATTAATTGCCTCTGCTAATTTGCCTGTCGGAGCGCCGCCACCATTCGGTTTCATGATCTTCCAGAAGAAAGAATGATTCCAATGACCGCCTGCATTGTTGCGCACAGTAACAGAGTATTTAGAAATAGTTGCAAGGATTGAATCCAGCGAGCCGCTGATGTTTTCTTGCTCACACGCTTTGTTGAGGTTGTTTATATATGCCTGGTGATGCTTGGTATGATGAATCTCCATCGTCATTTTATCAATGTGTGGTTCCAATGCGTCGTAGGCATAAGGCAAAGGAGGCAAAGTAAATTTTGAGACATCAATCAATGCCGAAAGCTTTTCAGTGACATCGCTTGCGCGGGCAAGTGCACCGGCAGAAGCGATGATACCGGTAGTGGCAATTGTATATAAGGCGCCTTTCTTTAGAAAATCACGCCTGCTGTTGCTGTCATTGGTACTCATGGTTTCAAGAAATTATAAATTATAAATTATGAATTATAAATGGATGCCGGTTTTTTGGATAGCAAATTTAAGGAAATTATTAATTGTATAACGATTCGGGGGTTCATTTATAATTAATGTTTATTCAATGATCATCATCACCTGGTCTTTTTCCACTTTATCACCTTTGCTCACATTTATTTTTTTTACCGTTCCTGCTTTAAATGCTTTGAGCACGTTTTCCATCTTCATGGCTTCGAGCACTAATATGGCATCTCCTTTACTAATCTTTTGTCCTATTGTAACTTTCACATCAAGCACTAAACCCGGCATCGGAGCTTTTACATCGCTTGCCCTTCGTTGATCCGTAGCATCCATACCCAGCCTATGCAGCAGTTCATCCATCTCATTTTTTACGGTAACGGAATATTTATTCCCGTTTACTTTCACAGTCCCGCACGTGCGGGAATCTTGTTTGTTAAAGGAAACCACCTCAGCCGTATATGATTTTAAATTGTGAATAATATGAAACAGTCCCTTCTTGATTTCAATAATATCCGCTTCAAAAGGCTTTCCATCAAACTCCTTTTTGCCGGAACTCCAGTCTGCGTCAACAGATAATTTATCGTTTACGATGATTTTATACATGAAACAAAGGTAGTGGGAATATGGAGATAAGGAAATAGTAGAAATACATTTCTTGCGCCTATATTTTACCTATCAAAGTTCACAGTCTTCAGTCGGCAGTCTTCAGTTTATTCTGAAGTTTATTCGGTGCTAACTGAAGACTGCCGGCTGTTGACTGAAGACTTCCTTAGTTTTAATTCAACCTTCAGATGAATAACTTGTAGTTCATATACTTACAAGAAAATGCCAGTTTCACCTATTTCAGATTCTCTGTAATTGACGTTCCTTTACCATTAATTACGGATAAATCTTTGCAAATTCATACAAAATTCAAGAAAGCAACGTTTATTTGTAATTGTAGTATAATGAATTTTACAAATAAATCGTTTTTTTGCATGATTTTCACATAATTTATTTGACTTGAACCGGTTTATTTGTCATCTTAGCTAAATAGATTGTAGAATTACACGAATGAAAAGATCAACAATTATTTTTTCGGCAGCATTTGCCTTATTCATTAACAATAGTCGCGCTTTCGCAACCGGCGGCTTTGATAATTCTGATACTGCAAAGGCGCGTAATGTTATTGCCGATCCTTCAGGTTTTACAATTGCTTCCGATCCCAACATCAATATAAATGAGAAGAGCATTAAAGCCGGGTTGCTTTACGATGCTGACAATAAAAAAATCGTTTGGCAGAAGGAGATGAACCAGCCATTGCCCATTGCATCGCTCACCAAGATGATGGTGGCATTGCTGGCCATAGAAGATATTCACGCAGGCAAAATAAAATGGGATGACGTAGTTCACTGGACTCGTGAATCGGTTTGGAAAGTGAAGGGCAAAAACAAAACCGTATATACACAGGCAAGCTATACGGTGAAAGATCTTTTTAAAGCTGCCATGATCGCTTCCAACAATGAATGTGCTGAAGCGCTTGCCCGCTACCTGGAAGGCAACGATTTGCAGGCAGTGCTGGACAGGATGAACCTGCGTGCACGCGAGCTTGGAATGAAAAACACATGGTATGGAAACCCAACCGGTTTGCCCGGCGCATCTTCAAAGCTGGATAACTACTCTACACCATCCGATCTTTTACTGCTTGCCCTTGAAATGGTGAAGTATAGCGACATCCTGGCCGTGACAGGAATGGGATATGCAGACGTAAGCAACGGCGAATCAGTAAACGTGATCCGCAATCACAACCATCTCACTATTGATTACAGCGGCGATGTGGACGGCATGAAAACCGGTTACACTAAGCGTGCGGGATTCTGCTTAGTGGCAACGTCAAAGAAATGCGATCATCGCCTCATCAGCATAGCGCTTGGCGCCAAAGCTCCCGGCGTTCGCAACGACATCGTTGCCGATATGATTAATGATTATTACACCACCATCGGCGAAGACAGGCTCACTGCCTCCTGCAATGCACCTGTCAACAACACGTATGCAAGCAAGGATGATGATGAAGGCGGCTCAGGTGTTATTTACCAGACAAAAACAGTGAAGACTATCCACCGTGTATATAAAGGAGAAACGCTTACCGAGATTGCAGATAAGTATGATTGTTCACTTGCTGATTTGGTCAAATGGAATCATCTCCAGGTTGCCACCATTGCACCCGGAAGGAAATTAATAGTGTATGCCAGGGTGAAGGCCACAGGAGATTCATTGGCACAGACACAGGTTGCTGATGCAACCCCGCCTGTTGCGAAGACTGCGCCGGTCGCAAAAACCGTTCGCCCTTCCATATCTAAAGAAAAGTATGCAGTATATATTGTGCAGCCCGGAGACACACTCACCAGCATTGCACAAAATTACAATGGCGTTACCGTGCGACAGATCAAAGCCATCAACCGCATTTCAAAAAACCACGGCTTGCGTGTGGGTGCTAGGCTGAGAGTGCCTGTTAATACATAAGCTGATTTCGCGCCCAAACGACACACCCCTATCCCCAATGCCGTTAAGTTAAGCT
>PLYJ01000259.1 GCA_003151745.1 Bacteroidota bacterium | reverse complement strand
GCTTCTTATCAATGCTTTTGTAACTTTGATCTTTCTTTGAACGGGTGTGTTTAGATGTCATTAGATGTAGAGATTTAGTTTCATCTAATACGCACCTGTTCTTTTACATAAAAAACTTATTTACAATTCTTTTCAACATCTCAATTTTATTATTCTACTCATTAGGTTGGCGCGTATGAGCACATGCGGGACTCTTTTCGTGATTCGTAATTCGTATACCTGTCCCGAGCTATTCGGGATTCTTATTAATTCGCATTCATAGATTCACCAAAAATCAACTGAACCTTCGTTGAAAACAATACAACCTTCGTTAAAGGTTCAGCATCCTTTAGTAAAGGTTCAGCATCTTTCGTTAAAGGTTGCCATGTTTTTGGGGATGAAAGGCATGGGTTGGGGGAAATTGGAGGATTTTGTTAATTTCCCTGCCTTAAAATCTCCAAAAATATCTTTCAAAACCCTGTTTTGTACGAACTTCTTCAAATAGGTAAAAATGTACAATTTACTATCAATTTACGTGTTTCGGCAGAAACTACACGATTCGTGACTGAAACTCTATTGATCGTGACACGAACGTATGGTCGAGCCGCAAAATCAATCGATTCTCTCTCGAACTCTATTTCGAGCCGCTAAAACGATACTTTCTGTTGCCAACCTAATTTGGCGTCCGCAATAAATAAAGATTCTCTCAGGCGAACTCTACTTCGCGTCACTAAAACTATACTTCGCGTGAGGGAAACTCTAACTTTCGTCGGTAAAAGCATATTTTTCATTTAAGTGTACTTATTATCAATTAGTTATGCAATTCATTGGGGAAATAAAAGGAACAAACAGGGCATTGAATTGAAAGTTATGGAAAGCGGATATTTACAAGTGGGAAAGCATTATTTTTGTGCACTCAGCTTTTTAATATCATTTGCCAATTTGACAGAAAACAACTCACTTCCCTTTTTATTGAGATGAGTGGGGCCGCCAAAATATTTCAAATCATAACACAGGCTGTCGCTCGTATAGTCTAAAACAGGGAAATTATACTTTCGGGACAAACCTTCATAGATTTCAGTTAGCCCATCTTTATTTTTAATCATTTCGTTGAATTTATAATACTGAGGACAGCAGACTATTATTACCTGTATATTTCTTTTTTTACAATCACTCAAGAACTCATCAAACAAATTAAGCACATGCGCATCTACGACAGGGCTTATCATACTATCTTTTGCTTTAAATTTTTCAAAATCATGATTCCAATTTGCGTCCGCTGTTTCATATCCTTTATACGTCTTTGCCGGTTCAAATTTCTTAAGGTTCAAATATTCTAAGATGCCAATTTTCAATAATTTGAAATCATGATAATATTTGAGAAAAGGGAAATAGAAATAATATGCCGGAAAAATAGTACCCATCAAGACTTCCTTCAGTGAACTATCACCTAAATAAGGCAGAAACTGCTCCCTCATAAACGGAGTTTCGCTTTTTCCCAATGTTTCTATATCCATATTCTGAATCAGGTACTTCGGTTGCCTGTTATGCTGCATATAAATTTTATATCGTGCATACTGCACGTCAAAAGCATAACCATCAATACCTATATTATATGTATTTAATTGAAGAATGCTGTCTAATACAGTCGGGCTTATCTGCACACGGGCATGCGAGCTGCCTTGTATGAGCACATCAGCATTGATTTTTGACCCGTGTATATTATTCCATTCCTTGTATTGAGTATATTCTGTTTTTCTCAATCCTTTATCAATAAAAAAACATGCTATAGATGCGCAGGCTGCCATGATGGCAGTGAACAGCGCCGTTTTTAGTAAAAACTTTTTCACGTTCCTTTAAAATTGAAAATAAATGAAAGGCTGATGATTGATTCCAAAAAAATATATTGTAAAGCACACCACAGAATAAATAATCCATCTGAAGGCAGGATGCTTAATACCCTCTATTTCAAGCGCATGTTGCTTTTCTCTTTGAATCCATTCAACAATAATCAATATCGCTACCAATATCATATTGCTTCTATATACTGTTGGAAATGAAAACAGGGATGGGCTCATAAGATGAGCTATATAATTGAAAGCTTCCTTCAGGTTTTCTGCCCTGAAAAATATCCATGCAATGACAACGAGAAAAAATGTCAACAGCATTTGAAATAATTCCTTTATGGAAGGAAGCAATTTATTCAGCGCAACTACATCTATATGTTCACGGTTTCTCTTTAACAGTAACAGCGGGATAAAATACAACGCGTGAAGCAAGCCCCATACAATAAATGTCCAGTTCGCTCCATGCCAAAAACCACAAAGGAGGAAAACTATAAGTGTATTCCTGACAGTCAACCCTAATGTCTTCCTGCTACCTCCCAATGGAATGTAAACATAGTCGCGAAACCAGGAAGTTAAGGAGATATGCCAACGCCGCCAAAATTCGGCAATGTCTCTCGAGAAATACGGGTAAGCAAAATTTTGCATTAGATCGAATCCGAATAAACGAGCCGTGCCGATAGCGATGTCAGAATAGCCGGAAAAATCACCGTAAATCTGAAATGCAAAATAAACGGCGCCTAATAATAATACACTGCCAGGCAGTGTTTCATAACTTCCGAAAATTTGATTTACGCAGGCAGCACATCCGTCAGCAATTACCATCTTTTTGAATAATCCCCATAGTATCTGGCGCATGCCATCAGATGCGAGGTTATAATCGAAAGTTCTGCGCTTGTTAAATTGCGGCAATAGATTAGCGGCCCGCATAATCGGACCGGCTACCAAGTGAGGAAAGAAGCTGACAAAGGCAAAAAAGGCAAGAATATCTTTAGTTGGCGTAATCTTTTTCCTATATATATCAATCGTATAGCTTAACGATTGGAATGTGTAAAAGCTGATACCTACCGGTAAAATGATACGAAGTGTTCTTACTTCAAGATGGATGCCTGCTGCAGCAAAAGCATCCACAAAGCTATTTTCAAAAAAATTGTAATATTTAAAGAATCCGAGAAAACCGAGATTAACAATACAACTTAAAGCAAAAAAGAATTTTCGTTTGCGGTGGTTTTCAATCTTCTGCAGTTGCAACCCGACAAAAAAGTCAAGTCCTGAACTGAATGCAATCAATACCAGGAAACGCCAATCCCACCAACCGTAAAAAACATAGCTTACGACAAGGAGGAAAAAATTCTGACCCTTTAAATTCTTATTGAATAAAAACCAATAGAGTAAAAACGTAACCGGCAGGAAAACTGCAAATGCAATTGAATTAAAAAGCATTAACTACAGGTATTGATAAGCTCCTCGACTTCCGAAGGAAAGGCAATAAAAGCTATCTTAAAAGGTACATTTTGCCCCAACCTTTTTTGAAGAACGAATCGGCTTCTGTGTTCATGTGCTCAATGGTCTGCCCGTTTATGTCCGTAGTAACCTGGTATAAATAGAGGCCGTTAGCAAGCTGGTCACCATATTGATCTTTACCGTCCCAGGCATAGTCCGTTATGTTGCGGCCTATGTGGATATTGCCAAGTTCATTTGTCATGATTTCGCGTATCACCTTTCCGCTTATAGTCATGATGCGAATC
Source organism: Bacteroidota bacterium (assembly GCA_003151745.1). GTDB lineage: Bacteria > Bacteroidota > Bacteroidia > AKYH767-A > 2013-40CM-41-45 > PALSA-967. The sequence continues at coordinate 11,704 of PLYJ01000259.1, read as the reverse complement.
CTGAAATGAGTTGGTATTTGAGAACCGGTAAGTGTAAACACAAACCGCGTGCTTGTAGAAAAAGGATTCGGATAGTTCATCACTTCGGTAATGGTTGATTTGTTCACAACCTCAAATGAAATCATGTAAGCGTACTTTCCTGATTCATTCAATGAAGCGTCAGTCGCTTCCACCTGCAACTGATATTTGCCATCTTCACTAAAGACAGGGTTATAATCAATACGACAACTGTTGTTGGGCAACACAGCAGGCGTAAATCTCATAAGAACAGCCTTCGTAACCGAATCATGAAAGAAAATCTGGTGCAGCGGCAGCGAAGGAGTGGTAAGATAGAGGCGGAACTTTGACGTATCATTTAGTGCCAGGAATTTGTTTTCATCATGCAGCTGGATGATAATTATCGGCTTAGCGGAAATGATGTCACCGTCAAGAATGTGTACGCCATCAAAAGTAACGTCCAGTATGGGATTGATCACATCCTTGTTTACTTTAAATTTAACCTGCCCGATATTGTTGAAATGATATTGCTCTGGCTGATGTTTCGCATTAAGCGGGTTCGCTTCTACCCACAAGGCGTTATTACCGGAAAAACCAAGAGAAGAAAATTTCACACTTGCAGTAAGGGATTTACCTACGCGGAGAGAATCAAGCTTTTGGGAGCTGATATTATGCTGCACACGATTATTGTCGAACAGATAGAACAGAACATTTAGGCTATCCATAGGCAGGTCGGCAATGTTATCAATAGCAATACTCATGCTTACGGTATCGCCTTCATCCATAGTATAATTGTGAAAAGAAAATAACCTGTTTGGATTTAATGCTGCTTCGGGCAAACCTTTATAATACACCTGCCAGCGGTCTAACTGCGGTGGAGTGCGCAGAGAATCGTCCCGCATGTAAGCAACCAACTGAAGATAAGGATAAGTGGCAGCGGATATGGATGCGAGGGAATAATCAACTGTGCTCTTTGCAATACCCGTTACAAGTGTATCTACCTTTCCGCTATTTTGAATACCTAAAATACTAAGCGCAATGCTATCCCGCGTGCTGCCCTGCTCTGTGGCATGTGATTGCCAGTGCAGCGAAGTCCAGTTAGATGCAGGCCCGACCAACTCAGAGGTGACTGTGCCAAAATACCAGCTTGCATTCATTTGAGCATTTAGGGTAATAGTGGTTGCTGTAGAAGCACCCGAGATCTCACGCATAGTAGAAGGAGATCCCTTTTTAATAAAGAATATATAAGGAACATCTCCTAAGGTGGGAATAATGATTGATCCAAGTGATTGCAGTGCGCTTACTAAATTCGGATAGTTCGAAAGGTTAATATTTTCAAATGTATATACAAGAATATAATCGTTCACTGGAATCCTATTGGTGAGCATGCTCACAGCGCTATCAATTTCCTCCGGGTGACCGATGAATCTAAACTGAAAATCATTTTCGGCATGAGGAAGACAATTTGCTAAAGGAAATTGATTTAATTGCCCGTAATTGACATTATTATTACTCCACGCTGTCAAGGTAAGAGAATCAATAGCTGCAATGATCAACTTTGGCCCCTGCCCGCAACCTGCCAGATCTCCGGCGCTCAAAGACCCGTTGATTGTAAATTGTGTTGCGAAATAATCATTTTGATTGAGTGGGGTTCCTACTGTTGTACAGATCAAGTTGCCGATTGACTTAAGAAAATCAAATCTTCTTGCGGGGCGGTTATATACCACGCCGTTGTAGCCGTCGCTGTCAAACTGATGGATATGAGCCTGAGACCATCCTGTTTTATTCGGAATGTAAATAAAAGAGCTTGTATGCCATTTGAAATGGATAGTATCAGACTTGATGGAATCGTTAGCAACTCTCCAAAAATAAACAGTGGTGTCATGGAGAGGCTGTATGCTGTTTACCCATTGCAATACACCTCCGGCTGAATTAAGCAAATACGTTTTATGAACGGTGGAAACGCTGTTAAAATCGCCTGTTGTATCAATTTCGAAGCGATAGTTTTGCGCAACAGCAAAAGGATCCACTGTGCTTGCTTTTAAGGTAACCGTATTATAAGGTTGTATGGCATATTTAGGGGGATATATAGGAATAATATCGCTGGAAGAAATGAAAATTGTTGTAGCAGCGATATTATTAGTATATTGCATTTCCTGCACTGTATCAGGAAGATTAACCGTAACGGTAAATTTATTCAGTCCGGCTGCTTTAAAGCTGTTCATCTTTAAATTAAGATTGATTGTATTTTGGCTAAACAGGCTGCCTGTTCTAACGGTATAAATAGAATCGGTGCCGTCAGGGAAATCGCGCCTGATGTAAACATTAAAAGAATCCGTCGTTGCGTTGCCGACATTTTTCAGCAGCACATGAACATTGAACGTATCAAGGTCTGTAGTAATATTCTGGGGAGTAAAAGAAATATCAGGCTGTGTGACACTAAAGTCAGGCTTTGGCCATGCGTTCGGCCGGATGAGCGGATCACCATGCCATGTCATTTCAAAGCATGTTTGCTTGGTCAGGACGTCACTGCTTTGAATGTCATGTATAGTAGATTTGATGATAGCCCCCATAGGTTTGCCATACATCGTAGTAGCCATCTTTTGATAAAGAGCATTGGTATAAACATTCAGGTAACTTGAAAACCCGATGGCAGTGCTGGCGAGGTATGCTATGGAGCCTTTGCCCGGTATCAAAACAAAATCTTCGCTTTTGGTTCCTCCAGTCCCGAAAATATCGCCTGCAAAACAGGAGTTGGCGATGAGCATGGGATAGCGACCGTAATTATTATATATCTCCGGGTCGCCTATATCCTGGTCAAATGTAACGGTTGAACCATGACCAAAAAATGTCATGATTGAAACGCCACCGTCAATGAGTGAGTGAAGCTGTGCCGATTGCGACAACGTGATGATCTGCCCGGAATTGGAGTAAAAACTATCCACATGCGCTCCGTAAAAAGTATCGGTTATGATGCTTGCATAATTATTAAGATAGCCGCGAAAAGTTGTCTGCTCATTCACATCGCCGCCACCGCCAAAGTGAAGCACTTCTTTCATCCAGAAGGGAGCAGGTGAAACACTCTGAGAATCCTCATACTGCTTAACTTTGCTAAGATAATCCGTGACATTCTCTCCTGTCTTTGCAGCTATACGCCCAATGGGTATTGCAGGCTCATCAATTGTTCCGTTAATGCCCGCCATCAGCAAAATGTCGGAGCAAGGCTCTCCATAAGATGGCACATAACAGGAGTCAAAATACGTTCCTGAGGTGCGAAAATTACTTGCTGCTAATCCCTTGCCCAAAAGAAGAATTGCCTGCGGCGGATGCAGGTTATAAGGATTGCCTGTCCATTTGTCGAGGATGAAATGGGCGAAATTTTTAATTGCCAGCGGATGCTTTGCAATACCATAAGAAAATTGATCGTACAATTCGTCCACATCAATAAGCATTGCTTTGTTGCCGGTAGTTTGATTGCGGTAGTTCAAATATTGAGATGCTTCGTTCCATAGTTTTTTGGAAGTGATTATGATGAAGGCTGAATCAATGCCTGATGGAAGAAAGTTTGTAAAACTATTGGCACCCGAATGGTTTATATATTCAATGTTGAAAGGCATACTGCTTATGGCGCTGTCAGTGGCAAGAAAACAGAACTTGGGATTGGACCTGCCGTCGTTAGGCACATTGGCTTTCAACTCGTTGCCGTTTATGGTTACATAAATTAGTTTATGATTTGAAGTGTCCCACAGTGCTGCAGTCGAACTGGTTCCAATACTAAACTGAGTCATGTCAAGGTACGATTTCCCACCGGGATTATCAGGCACCCACATCTTAAATGTGGATGCATTTTCCATTTGAAACGTATGCGGATATGTCAGCCGTGCATAACCAATAGAATTAAAATCAGTTGTAACCGGAGACTTTGTAACAGAGTATTCAAAAGTGGTAACAGATGAGTTGAGTTTTGACACCGGGAAAGATTCATTGGGATTAATCAGACGATAATCGTCATAAGCAGTATCTAAAACAATGTAATTAGGCGAAGTGCTTCTTATTCTGACATTATGGTCATAAGCAGGCAGAATGGCTCCTACTCCACCGGTTCCAACAATAGTGCTTTGAAAAACAGCATTAGTACCGGAACTATATATATTCTGTGTGCCGAGCTGAATATCAACCGGGGCACCAAATGAAAACTGATCTCCAACCCAACCTTCTCCTTCATCATACTCATGGTCGGAGCCTCCCAACCCGCTGCCGGTAACACTAAAACCATAATTATATCCGCTTGGAAATTCAGCGTAAGATTCCTTTATAAAATAAGGCGCGGGAGAAGTGTATGTTGCAGTGTCTGAAACAACAGTTACTCTGTGATTAGTGACAGATGATGGGTTGGCAGTCAGATAATAGGATGCTGTATCTGTGAATAAGCTGTAGTTCGGGTTGGGCATCTTGGTCGGATCGGTGTACATCCTTGAATCCAGCGAGCCATCATTTCGCTGGCCGAAAAACTCAATGTAATCGCCCGGATCCCACAAATTATTACCGTTGGCATCATATACATAAATATACTGCTCCTGACCATTGTAGAATAGCTGAACTCTCCGTGTATCATTAAAAGGAAAAGAACCGCTTATTCCATTAGCGCTAAGTTGAGCGGCTGTTATCCTATATAACCCCGTTTGCCATACTTTCACTTTAAAATACTTCTGATTAAAATTAATCCATGAGTTTTCATAAGTCTGCGCTCTCAGGGAATGAGGGGTAAGGAATAAAGAATAAAGAAATACTAATGTAAATATTTTTTTCATTTTTATTTATTCGCTTTCTTACTCTCACTTTTTATGTTTATTAATATCCAGCTTCAGTGAAAACACATTGCTATAAAGCGCATCTCCAATATTGGTGAGTGCATAATCTATGGTCAGGTTCTTTAATTTAAAGCCTACTCCTAAGTTCGGTTGAAATACAGTACTCTTCGAGAGGTCGAGGTTTGTTACCGTTTGTACATTGCCCACTCCGCCTCGCAGGTAAATGAAATTATCATAGCAGAATTCAAGACCTATACGAGGATCAATGCTTAAAGGATTAGAGCTGACAACCGTATTACGCCGTCCGTCAAATGTACTAACAAGGTCAAGCTCGGTGAGCCAGGTAATCTTATTTGAAATGTTGGTTTGGTAGCCTCCTCCCAAAATAAGCTTAGGCAAAGTTACTTCCACAGAGTTTGCAGGAATTGCATTATTCGTAATAGAAAAAACGGGAGAGAGCAGAGCAGTATTAAAGCTCCATGCATTAAAGGTGCTTGTAATATCCTGTCCCAAAGCCCCAAACCGCCATTTTCCCTTTTGATATTGGGCGCCGAAATCAAGTCCAAAGCCCCATGCATGAGCAAAATTGCCCACGATGCGGTCAATAACTTTTGCACTTCCTCCATAACTCAAGCCCGGTATTTTTGCTGCCTTCGCATAAGAAAACATGAAGGCATAATCGGCAGATGAAAATGATTTGAGGTTATCGTAATTGATATTGCCGGACGCGTCAATTAAATCCGTTGTATCAGGAATGTCATCTACTCCAAAACGAATGATCGTAAAGGCAATGGCTTTGGTAGCATCACGCTTCACAACAAAACTTCCAAAATCGTATTTGGCAATACCTGCAAAATATTCTGAGTGCATGGCTGCAACCTCGACGTCCGATTGAACACCTAATATCCCCGCCGGATTCCAATAACCGGAGGTCGCATCGTTCACTGTGGCTACCTGCGCGCCAGCCATGGATAAGCCACGCGCACCTACACCAATAGAAAGAAATTCATTGCTGTATTTCACCTGCCCATTGGAAGCGGATACTATAAGTAAAAAAGAAACAAGTAAAGTAATTCTCTGAGTCTTCATAAGAAGGTTTAAAATTAAGTATTTAATCATTTGCAATTACACGACGGGTTATCAAATAACTAAAATTAACCGGAATTATTTTACTTTTTAACATAATTTACTCGTTATAACAGGTTATTTCTGTCATTTAGCCCTCCAATATAGCATTTGAAAGGTTTTGATTGATTCTTAATTACTTAATTATACCTTATTTTAAACCAAATATAACGAAAGATTTGCATTTCGGTTTCTCTTTAGCCTTATTTAATGCTTTCTTAAATATGATGAAATGCTGCAAAAGACGATCTATCGGATCTGTTGAATAAAACAAGCATTGAAAAGAAATAAAACTAAACAGGAGTTGTGGAGAGCAATTATTCCAAAGCAATTTCTTTTATAATTTTCTTTGTCACGCGTTCGCCATCAGCAGTAAGAGAAATAAAATAAGTACCCGGGGCAAAACTGCTGAAATTAAGCTTTAGCTCATTATTCTTTGCGGAATCAAATGTTCTTTGAAGTAATTGTTCCGGAGTACGTTTTCTACGCTTTCCCTTTTTATAAAGCGTTTCATCCATCTCCTTTGCATAGGCAAGCAGTTTGTTCATCTTATTGGCTTTGCTGCCCTCCCCGATCTGGCTTTTTATATTGTTCAAATTTTCTTCATATTCCTTTTTATATTTTTCTGCCCAGTAACAAAAAATTAATGCGACAAAAATGAAGGAAACAACAAGTCCCGTCAACAGCATAAACATGTTATTCCTGCTGCTGCAAGGAGAAATTAATGTCTAATAAACAATAACCTTTTTGATGATTTCGCTATCCTGTGTTTTTAACCCGTTGGATGAATATCCTACGGGTTTTAAGCTCAAAAAATAAACTCCACTGCCATGTTCTTTCATGTCAAGCTGTTTGGTATAATCTCCTGAAAATCCATCCAGTTTTTCGCTATATATTATCTGACCGAGAATATTCCTGATCTCTATCATATAGTTTTCCTTGGTACTTGCATTGATAGCGAGAGTAAACAAACCGTTAGTAGGATTAGGATATATATTAATTGAAGTAGATTTCTGTGTTTCATTAACTATGCCGGTAACGGTACTTACGTTGATATTATCCAGGTACATCATGTGACCGTTAATCAAGTACAACATGTGACCGTTATCAAATCTGTTTTCAAAAGAGAACATTACTTCGGGTTGACCGGTTAAGCCGTTTATGTTAAGGTCAATGGTTTCTTGCTTCCATTGACTTGAGGTAGGCACAAATGGATAGGCACTGCTATATCCACCTGTAGTGCTTAGTACAAGTCCACCCTTTTTCAACAGCGTATGCCATGTACTACCGCAATCTGTTGAATAATATACAGCCAGGGTATCTGTTAGTATCAAACCTAAAGTGTCATATGGAGCATAAGCATAGTCATACGTTAAAGAGGGGCTGCTTGCATTAGTGAAGTCACATTGCGGGGTGCGAATAGAATAGCTTTTGCCTATACTGTCCGGCACCGCATTATCAAAATAAATGCAGGAGAGGCTTTGTCCATTAGCACCTGACGGTGCTGTCGCTAAATTTTCGAATTCAGCGTCATATTGACCGTTAGTTGTCTTTTTCCAACCCCAGGCGGAGTCTGATCCTGCTTGTCGCCATCCCGTTGGAGGAAACGTTGCTCCTTCAAACCCTTCTGCAATGCTCGTTGTGCCACGGGTTATGGAATTAAAATTTACTGACGAGCTATCATTTGATGGTACAGTATCTGCAACACCATTAGGCATTGAAGTGTATGCCTTGAAAGTATGCGTACCTGCTGAAACAGATTGAGCGGGCAAAGTCACTTTATCCCTGGCAAGCTGCATAAGATTACCTGACCAATTGTAAGTATTAATGGTTCCATTGTCGGTTTGGTAATTGATGATGGCAGATGTCAGGTTATTTATACCTTTATTCTGAATGGTAAGTGAAGGGGTGAATGAAGCGCCGCATACCTCCTCAAAAGGTGATGCAATGTTTGAAATGCCTGCATCATTCGTTGCATAAGAGGTTGCATTGGAATTTAAGTAATTCCATTCGCTGATATAATCACTTACTCCGTGCGGCGCTGAGTGGCCCATGCCATAATAGATTTGGAAATTAACCAAAGCTCCTGCATCTGATAGATGTTGATAAGCGGTTGGGAGAAAAAAGACCTCCGCATCATCGCTTCCAGTTGAAATAGTTATTGGGATATACTGACCATTTTGATATGGATAAATGAATGAAGTTAGATTGTTGGCTTCGTCCATAGATTGGACTGCGGGAGTCCATAGCTCAAGACCACGGAAACGCCAATAATTTAACAACCCATATCGAAGCGCTGCTCTTCCTCCAATAGAAACTCCACTCAGATATATATCATCCGGGTCAATATTATAAGCGGCCATTGCATCCATCATACACCTGGTTATAATACTGGTATCGCATGTAGTCCAAAAATCAGCATAATCAGCAGTGCTATCGCCACCGCTATAGCCACCGCCATAAGGACAAACAATAATGGCATTATACATGTTTGTGCCGGAATATGCAGCTACCTGAACCAGAAAATCCCGGAAATTCTGAGGAGTATCTCCTAAACCATGCAAACTAACAATTAATTTACTTTTATTGGCAGCATTGTAATTGGCTGGCACATAATAAGAGAGCACCCAATTAGGGGTTCCATTAAAATTTATTGTCCGGTCAAAGCTACCTGTCTGCTGTGCAAAAGAACTTTGTACTAAAAATACTCCTATATATGAAAATAAGACAGTTCTAAATAAAGAGATTAAGTTTTTCATTTCATTTATTTTGATTAATTGTTATTGTATATATTAATAATTTAAAATTCCATTTTCAACACACTTCTATTCCCAATGCCGTTAAGTTAAGCCAATCGGTATGATTGAAGGTATTTTAAATTAATTTCTTCTTTGTACTGACAAGGAATTACAATTGCCTTACCGATAAATTTGTCAATTAGAAATTGATCAAGCGACTTTGTGTTTTTCAATATATGACATGGGGCATCAATATGTGTTCCTACATGAAGAACCGTAGTCATTTGAAGCTCAGCAAATCCATGCTCGGCAACAGTATTGAGGACTTCAAACTTAGGAGCAACCGTGTCAGGATAGGCGGTAATTTTCTCGTTGAGAATGTGAGTAAGGTCTATTAGTTTATTTTGCATAGATTTTGTTTCTGGCAAGCAAATTATTTCGTTGGAAGTGTATAATCAATATTAAACCGCTTAAGATATACTTCAAGAGGTTCAAGACCAACTTCTGCTCTCCTCTTATTGACGTTTACTTCGTCAATTATAAGATAAGGTGCATATTTGCCATCTTTCAATGACACTTGAGAACCATAAATTTGAGGTCTCCCATTTCTCATTTCAATCCGGTCAATTAATAAGGCAAGAGAAGAGGTTGGTAACTTTTTATTTTTTGCTGCCTCTTTCATCATTGGTAAATATTTCTCCTGTGTTTTTAAATCAGCGTGCTGAATCACTAAAAACAGGATAGTATTACCTTGTTCACCAATTGAATCTGCGCCAAGCCAACCATATTTATCAAGAATAGTTTTTACTTTAATCAGATTGATAGAATCTTTTTCATGCATTATACGCCCAAGGTCTTGCATTTCTTTAGATTCATCGCCATACGTTTTCTCAACACTATCAAACATCATCCTGTACTTTTGGTCTGCAACATAAATACTGTCTAATTGGTGTACAAGTGGCTTGTTTAAGTTTGCTTCTGCTTTGTCTTTATTAAACTTAATTTGATCAAGAAGCGGTTGCCAACGCTTATCACTGTGCAATGAGTTTAAATCAGAATCAATTATTATATGATCATAATTGGCATAGTTACCTTTTGAAGCAATGCGATTTAAATTGTTAAAAGCACTATCGGGATAACCCGCCAAAGCCCACGAACATGCGGCATTATAACGATCATCAATTAATCCAACCCAACCATTTGCTTTAAAAGCGTCAGAATAGGTACTAGCAGATGCCTTATATTCCTTTGTCTCATATAAAGAAAATGCTTTCTTAACAAGCTCACTATATTCAGGAGGAGGGGCTTGTCCGAAAGTTAATTGTGCAATCAATACACAATTTAAAATAAGAGAGATACTTTTCAATTTAATTTATTTTTTAATTGAAAATAGCAGGTATATTAGAAGTGAGCCGCAGATTCCTTAAGTTCATGTTTTTTATTCTTTTACAAATCTTTTCACTTCATTCTCACTCTCCGTTTTCATTTGAAGGAAATACATTCCTGTGGGAAGCTTGCTAATATCAATAAAAGCCTCACCCCTCTCCATATGGAGAGGGGTGAGGGGTGTGATTTCTTGCCCAAGCACATTCATTATAGAAACGGTTGCGGAGCCGCTAATGTGGGATGATGAAGTGTGAATTGTGATTTGAGTATAAGCTGGATTAGGAGAAAGAGAAAATAAATTACTAACAGCATAATTCTGAATACCAAGAATGATAGTAATGCCTACTGAAATCCTGCAGCCATATTCATTTGTTACAGCCACATTGTAATTGCCGCCATGAGTAATAACAAGGAAAGTATTCGTACTGCCGGGAATTATTGAGGTACTATCATACCATTGATAAGAGGTATAAGACGGATCTGTGCTGCAAAACAGCGTATCGTTATGTTGTGTTATTACAGGTGTTGGCGGAACAGGAAGCACATGGATAAGATTGATAACTTTAAGTGTGTCTTTTTCGCCAACGCTGTTGGAAGCAATGAGAGTGGCATTATAGGTACCCGACGTATCATAACAAATACCCTGGGGATTTTGAAGGGTGCTTGAAGAAGGAGTGGCACCTGGGAAGCTCCATTGCCATGAATTGGCATTTGTACTAAGATCAGTATAATTAATACAATTATTGGCACAGAATATTGTGTCACTTGATTGAAAATTAGCAGAAGGTAGTGCAAAGGTGGCCTGGTTAAACTTTATCAGGTCTGCATCTGTTTCCTTGTCATTGTCGCCGTTACTTGTACAACCAAAAATTATCTGAAAGCCGTTTGCCGAGGCGATGCCTAAAGTATCGTGGGTCGTTGATCCTACATACACATTTCCGGCATTATCCAAAGCAACACCTACACTGCCAACCGACGTGCTTATGCCATTTTGTCCGTTATAATAAGTACCGCAGAGGCGATTGCCGTTGGCATCAAATTTTACAAGGAACAACTCGGAAATATCACCGTATAAAACTAAACTATCCTGAAACCCTCCAGAGGCCATGCCAGTATCGTTAGTTGATCCACCCAGCCACACATTTCCCGCAGAATCGGCAGCAACGCCCATACCCCTATCATCCAATACTCCCCCATAATAAGTCCCCCAGATGCGGTTGCCACTGGCATCAAATTTTACAAGGAAGGCATCATTTTCATATATCCCCCCCCCGTAAGTATTTTGAAACCCTCCGGAGGCAATGCCGCTGGTATCGTCGGTCAATCCTGTCAGATAGACATTACTCGCACCATCGGTGGCAATGCCTTGACCAATAGATCCTGTCAAGGATGCTAAGGAATAGAAACCTATTCCATAATAAGTAGCCCAAAGCCGGTTGCCGTTGGCATCAAATTTTACAAGGAAGGCATCCCCAAAATAGACGCCTCCTGCTAAAGTATCCTGAAACCCTCCTGAGGCAATACCGTTGCTATCTAAGGTATTTCCCGTTAGATACACATTACCCGTAACATCTGTGGCTATGCAGTAACCAAAAGTACCAAGCGTACCACCATAGTAAGTAGCCCAGAGGCGGTTGCCATTGGCAT
>PLYJ01000129.1 GCA_003151745.1 Bacteroidota bacterium | reverse complement strand
TTTATATTAGCGATTAGTATAACAACAACGTGATTACCGGTCATTACACTTTAGGGACCGGTAACTACATCTTTATTACCTACCATCACACAATGGTTACCTTTCCCTATTATGTGCTTACCTGTAATCACGTTTTGATTACCCATCCCTATTGTATGATTACTCACCACCATAATAAAAGGATGAGTAAACACATAATAGATACCATTCCCTATTCTGTGATTACCGGTAATCTCGTTTTAGTTACCTGTAATCACCATGTAGTTACTAATCATTTTTGGATGGTTATTGGCAATTTACACTTAAAAAGCTGTATTCTGTTTGGAAACATTGCTGATAAATTGCTGTTTTAAGGAAATTTTGGAATGGATGTGATGATTTGGGTTTGTTTAAGCTATGAGGTTTTCGGTTAAAATAAGGAAAATGGAGAGTGTTGCGTAATGGTTTCTTGAGTTGAGTTAATCTGCAATTCGGGTGTCGGATTACCGAATGTTTTTGTAGGTTTGTTTCGTTAATTCAACCATTAGCTGTAATTTGATAGCGGTACTGCTGTACCAACCATTTTACTATGAGAGAAAGAGTTGAAGAAAAAATTCGTAACAAATTGATTAAACGTCTTGACTTAATTGAAGCAGGACTGACTTTGATTAAAGACGAATATCATGTCAAAAACCCTAATGGCGCTGGTGGTTTCATAGACATTTTCGCAAAGGATTCAAAAGGCAATTTAGTTATTATAGAATTAAAAAGATCGGATGCCGCTGCGAGAGAAGCAATAACAGAGCTTTCAAAATACATTGCCTTAATTAGGCGAATAAAGAATGTCAAAAACAGCGAAGTCAGACTCATTGTAATTTCAACTGAATGGAATGAGTTGCTTGTGCCATTCTCAGAATTTTACAATGCCACAACTTATCAACTTCAAGGGTATTTACTTCAAACCGACAATAATCATGAACCGCTGGCGATTCAAAGGATTACCCCATTGCCTGAAATTGAAGGGAGAAATATTTGCAGGCGACACTTCATTCGTTACTACAAAACTGACAATGATTTTCAAAAAGCTGAAGAAAGTATAGTTGCACAAGCAAACAAGTTAGGAATAAATGACTTTCTCATTGCAAAGTTCAGCCTTAACTTTAAGGATGAATTCTATGGAAGCACTCGGGTTTTGTATTGGGCACAACAATTAAAGACTCGTGAGTTCTATCTTGAGAAATTAACTCAGCACATAAGCAAAGAAGAACTTGAAGAGGTTTTAAATTGGATTTCGGAGATGGATGAAGACGATGCTTTAGATGAACTTGCAGATAAATTGGATGACCAAATTCATGTTAAAAATGAATATTGTGAAATAGGTCATCCCGAAAAATTAGTGCAACGCCTCTCTGATAATTTATGGACGCTAAAAAGCATTGCTAAGTATGGGCTGTTTAAGGACGATGACAGACTCACAGATGATTTACTTTTAATCGACATGAAAGGTTATACTGGAACTTCCTTCGTCTATTACTTTGCATCCAGCACCACTGAGAACCGTTCAAAAATTGAGGAAATATTAAAAGGAGTTGAGACCTGCTTGTTTCATAATGATATTTGGAGGCATAAGGTCAAAGACATTATAAGTTACGCATCAACTAAAGCAGATTGTAGCGTAACAGTTTATATTTTCAATAAGGATAATATATTGGAAACATTGTGGCTATCAGGAGCAGACCAACCCGTTCTCATGGACTCCTACTTTCTATGTAGTTGTTGACCCTAAAAACGAAGACAACGCTGAAATTTTCGTAGGCAAAATATCTTGGAATAAAAAAGAAATAAACTTGGAACAAGCAATCACAGATGTTTACGGAACATTTAAGGATTACTTACTTCACAGGCATTTTGGAAGTCATAGAGAGAAAGATTCAGTGTTAATGAATCATTTGGGGTTTGAATATCAGGTTGACATGATTTCTGTTTCCCCGAATGGAGAGGAACACAAAAAGAATATTTCAGTAAGAGGTAAAAGCATATCCGAAAGTTCAACCAAAACAGTTCCATTTTTATCGTTCCTTCACGACAGACAAGATATAGTTAAGAAGGTGGTTAAAATGTTTAGTGATACACATATTGGTGCGGGAATTTTCTCATATTGACCCAAAACCTCCGCCAGGTTACATTTAACTAACCATTAAAACAGCAATCAAATGAAAGAATTCATGTTTTATATCAGAAATGAAAAGGATGCAAAGAAATCCCTGACGCCGGACCAACATCTTGCATTTATAAAACAATGCGAAGTGTATATTGGTAAACTAAAAGGCGAAAATAAATTAATAGCAGCGCAGCCCATTGTAAGAGAAGGTGCCGTTATTAAAAAATCAGGAAGCGGCTGGACAGAAAAAGATATTGCTACAGACAGCGAAACGCAGGTAGGTTACTATCATATTTTAGCAAAGGACCTGAACGAAGCAATTAAAATAGCAAAGGACAATCCTGAATTTGAGTATGTGCCTTCGGCAAGCATTGAAGTGCGGCCTATAAAAACGAAGGAAGTGGAAACCGGTTTTGTTTATCCGACAAAATAGCTTGACACTTTTTGAAAGCCAATAGGATAAATTACTCCGAATACTGATTTCTTTCTTATCTTACATCAATGCAAATCCTCAACGCCCTGCATTAGTTTTGACTTCGATAATTAAAGTCACAAACAATTAAATCAAACCCAAAATGAAAAGGACAACAACAATCAACCTGTTTGCAGCACTATTAGCAGTAGCGGCAATAACGACTTTCACAAGTTGCTCTAATAACGGAGACTATTCAAAAGAGATGCAGGCAAAAATCGACTCCATGCAAACTGTTTTGAAAACTATTTCCGATGGAAATGCAACACTGGAAAAAAACCTTACAACGTTTGACACGCTTGATTTCACAGTGTTTACTAACCAGGATTGGGTTCGCCTGCATGAAAGCCATGCAAAGGATATTATTGTGGACTGGCCTGATGGTCATCATACAAATGGAATTGAAAAGCACATTGAAGACTTAAAGGCGATGTTCGTATATGCTCCTGATACAAGAATAAAACAGCATCCTATCCGCATGGGCAGTGGTACAGGAGAATGGACTTCAGTGATGGGTATAATGGAAGGAACATTTACAAAACCAATGCCCATCGGCAATGGAAAATCAATTCAGCCAACAGAAAAATCATTTAAGATTCCCATGTGTACAATCGGACATTGGAAAGGCGGTTTGATGATTGAAGAATGGTTGTTTTGGGATAACCAAACATATATGAATCAGATTGGGTTAGGGAAATAAGTTCTGTTTAAAAGAGGAATAGATAAAATGAAGCGCAGAAAGGAGAATATAAATGAGTAAATCGAAAACCACTTCTAAAGATAAACGAATTGTCATCAGTGAGAACGGCCCGTATCTTGTTTATGGCGGAGTGCCTTTACGCATTCAGGAAATAGTTGCTAACCGCGAAGGCATGTCATGGGATTGGAAAGCAGGGAAGACCTTTGAGACCAAGAGCGACTATGCCCTTTGCCGTTGCGGGGAATCTAAGAATATGCCATTTTGCGATAGCAGCCATTCAAAGAACGGATTCGACGGCGAAGAAACAGCCAGTCGCATTCCATACTCACAGGAGGCTGAAAAGATTGACGGACCAACGCTGGTTTTAAGTGATCAGGAAAACCTTTGTGCTTTCGCAAGGTTTTGCGATCCGGGTGGAAAGATATGGGGGCTCATAGATGAGACAGATAATCCGGAAGCGCGTGCATTAGTTATAAGGGAGGCTGATCACTGTCCTGCCGGACGCTTAGTCGTTCATGATAAAAAAACACATAAGGAAATCGAAGAGCCGCTTGAACCTGCTATTGGTCTTGTTGAAGATCCTGCCATTGGTTGTAGCGGCCCACTTTGGATTCAGGGAGGCATTACGATTGAATCTGCCGACGGCACACGTTATGAAAAGCGGAACAGGGTGACGCTATGCCGCTGTGGAGCCTCTGACAACAAGCCTTTCTGCAACGGCAGCCATGCCAGCATGAAATTTAATGACGGACTGCTTTAATATCCTCCTTTCCTGGAGGAAATAAAATAAAAAACTCCGGCTTGTTAAAGGGCCGGAGTTGTTTATTCCATAAGAGAAATGTTTATTATTTCTTTTGATCCATCGCCTGATCGTGCATCTTGCTCATGTCAGGCATCATGCCAAGCTGTTGCATCATCTTCATATCTTCAAAGTAACCCCACCTGTCCGCAGCCTTTCCGTCTTTCATTACAATGATGTCAACTCCATCAATTTTATATGACTTGTTGGTTGCAGGCATTCCCATCATCGGTCCTGAATTAGTGCCAGTCATGGTAACATGAGCAATTACAGTATCCCCGTGTGATATCATGAAATTTGTTTTTATATGAACATCAGGCACACCGGCAAAAAGTCTTTAAGGTCAGCTTTTAAGTCATCAATTCCCTTTCCAGAATGACCTTGGGCAGGCTGGTGATCAACAAAATCGGCAGTGCAAAATGAGTCAGCCATGGCAACATTATGCGCATTGAACACCTGGTCGTAAAATGCCTGAAAGTTTGCTTCATTCTTGGTGCCTTTGTCGTTAGACATGCTCGTGTTGTTGTTTGGCATATTACAGGATGCTGCGATGCCTGCAATACAGATTAGTGTGAATAGTTTTTTCATACTGTTTTGATTTTAAGGTTTATTTTAAGTTCGCCGTAAAAGTAATAAGACTTTTTTAAATACAAAAATATCTTTTTAAAATTCTCTCTTACTTTTTTAAAGGGTTTGCAAATACGCAGGAGCACACAATCAGCAATATATTTATGTAAATTTGCACTCCGTTAATTTGGGGATTAATTAGCAAAATTAAAGATGAATTCAGCAAGCCTTCCTTCCGATTACCTGCCCATCGTTATTCAATTTATTGTAGCGGCAGGATTCGTAATTTTTGTCATGTTGGCAACCCACTTATTAGGACCTAAACGCAAATCAAAGCTAAAGCTGGAAGCATTCGAATGCGGTATTCCATTACAAGGCAATGCACGTGCGCCCTTCTCTGTAAAATATTTTCTTGTTGCCATCCTCTTTGTGCTCTTCGACGTGGAAGTGATCTTTATGTATCCATGGGCTGTCAATTTTAAAACACTCGGAGTAAACGGATTAGTGGAAATGCTCATTTTTATGGCATTGCTGCTTACCGGTTTTTTTTATATTATTAAGAAAGGCGCTTTGAAGTGGGAATAAAAAAATATTTCGGATTGCGCATTTTCAATTTCGGATTAAATTCGCAATCGGCAATTCGCAATTGAAGTAAAATGTCAGAAATTAAAAATTCAGATATAAAAGTAGTCGGAGCTCCCGCAGGGTATGAGGGCCCTGGATTCTTTGCAACGCAGCTTGATAAAGTGGTGGGGATGGCGAGAAAGAATTCGCTCTGGCCATTGCCATTTGCTACTTCATGCTGCGGAATTGAATTCATGTCAACGATGTCTTCTACGTATGATTTAGGAAGATTCGGCGCTGAGCGGTTGAGCTTTTCGCCACGGCAGGCTGACTTGCTGATGGTTATGGGAACGATAGCTAAGAAGATGGGACCCGTGTTGCGGCATGTGTACGAACAGATGGCAGAGCCACGCTGGGTATTGAGCATGGGCGCCTGTGCATCAAGCGGGGGAATCTTTGATTCGTATCCTGTATTGCAGGGCATTGATAAAATCATGCCGGTTGATGTATATATACCCGGTTGCCCGCCGAGACCCGAACAGGTGCTTGACGGCATCCTGCGAATACAGGAGCTTGTTCAAAATGAATCGTTGCGCAGAAGAAGTTCTCCTGAATATAAAGCGCTTTTAGCTTCTTACGGCATTGAATAATTTTTTTCTATGGGGAAACCAACAATAGAACAGATCGCTGAGTCGCTGAAACAAAAATTCGGCGACAGCATTATTGCGCAGGAACAGCTTTACGATTTTCCTTGTTTCATTATTAAGAAAGAGGCTTTGTTATCTATCGTTCGTTTTTTATATGACGATGAAACATTTCAGTTCAGGTATTTAACTACAGCCTGCGGCTTGCATTATCCCGATGCGGAACAACCATTTGGCATGATGTACCAACTGCACAGTCTGGTTCACAATATTCGCCTGCGCTTTAAGGCCTTCACAACGGCGAACGATTTACAATATGATTCTCTCATCCCAATCTTTTCAGGAGCAAACTGGATGGAGCGGGAAGCATTTGATTTCTATGGATTCACTTTCAAAGGGCATCCTAACCTGATACGCATACTGAATGTGGAAGACATGGATTATTTTCCAATGCGAAAGGAATATCCTGTGGAAGATGCAACAAGAACAGATAAAGATGATACGATGTTTGGAAGAAAAGATGCAGGGTTTAAAAAATTGATTTAAAAAGCCCCACCAATCCCGCATGTGCGGGACTTTAAAGGCAAGCATAAGTGATGAAGGTAGATGAAAAAATAAATGTAGAGCCAAACCCCCTCTCCTTTGGAGAGGGAAGGGGTGAGGCCGCATATACGACGCTCAACTTGGGACCGACGCATCCTGCTACGCACGGCATTTTTCAAAATGTGTTGAAGATGGATGGTGAGATTATTATGGATACGGAGCAGACTATAGGCTACATTCATCGTGCATTTGAAAAGCTGGGCGAGCATAAACCATTTTATCAAATCACTACACTCACAGACAGAATGAACTACTGTTCGTCACCCATCAATAACATGGGTTGGCACATGACGGTGGAAAAGCTGATCAAAGCTGAATTGCCGAAGCGTGTGGAATACATGCGTGTCATCATCATGGAGCTTTCGCGCATTACGGATCATCTTGTCTGCAACAGCGTGATCGGTGTGGATAGCGGGGCGTTGACAGGATTCTTATATATTTATCAATGGAGAGAATTCATCTATGAAATTTACGAAGAAATTTGTGGAGCAAGACTGACAACGAACATAGGACGCATCGGCGGCTTTGAAAGAGATTTTTCAGAAGTTGCGTGGAGGAAGATTAAAAGCTTTGTAAAAGAATATCCAAAGGCATTAAAAGAATTTGAAAGCCTCCTGGTGCGTAACAGGATATTTATGGACAGGACCATTGGCTGCGGACCTATCAGTGCAGAGCGTGCCTTGAATTATAGCTTCAGCGGACCGAACCTTCGTGCTGCAGGAGTGGATTACGATGTGCGAGTGATGAATCCCTATTCATCGTATGAAGAATTTGAATTTATCATTCCTGTGGGAACAGCCGGTGATACGTATGACCGTTTCATGGTGCGCGAACAGGAGATGTGGGAAAGCCTTAGCATCATTCAGCAAGCTATTGATAAATTAGAAAAGCTGGAAGATAAAACTTCTTTCCATGCTGATGTGCCCGATTTTTATCTTCCTCCAAAGGAAGCCGTATATAATGAAATGGAAGCCCTCATCTATCACTTCAAAATTGTGATGGGCGAAACGGACGTGCCTAAAGGAGAAGTATATCATTGTGTGGAAGGCGGAAACGGTGAGTTGGGATTTTATTTAATCAGCGATGGCGGAAGGCAGCCCTACCGTTTGCATTTCAGAAGGCCCTGCTTCATCTATTACCAGGCATATCCTGAAATGATAAGAGGAAGTTTTTTGAGCGATGCCATTCTAACAATGAGTTCAATGAATGTGATTGCAGGAGAGTTGGATTCGTAACAGCTATTAAAAATAAATGTCAGCTACTAAAGAAATAAAATTTTCAGATGATGCAATGGCGTTGATACAACGCATCATGAAGCGTTATCCTGAAGGCAAGCAGAAATCTGCCATCCTTCCGATACTTCATATTGCAGTAGCGGAATTTGACGGATGGTTAAGTGCACCTGTAATGGATTATGTGTCTTCTATCTTGAAAATTCAGCCGATAGAGGTGTATGAGGTCGCTACGTTTTATAGTATGTATAACCTGAAACCGGTTGGCAAATGCGTTATTGAAATTTGTCACACAGGACCTTGCTGGCTGATGGGAGCAGACGACATCATTTCCTATATTGAGAAAAAGCTCAATATTAAAGCCGGTGAAACAACAGCCGATGGCATGTTTACATTGAAAAGAGTTGAATGCCTTGCCAGCTGCGGCACGGCACCGATGATGCAGATTGGCGAGAAGTATCATGAAAATCTCACGTTTGAAAAAGTGGATGCGCTTTTGAATGATTGTAAAAATAGAGGCGAGCGAATATCGCACTGGTCAAAGGATAAAATTAAAGCGTAATGGGGAAGGGTAGGCAACTCTTATTAGAACAT
This sequence comes from Bacteroidota bacterium, assembly GCA_003151745.1. Classification (GTDB taxonomy): domain Bacteria; phylum Bacteroidota; class Bacteroidia; order AKYH767-A; family 2013-40CM-41-45; genus PALSA-967. The sequence goes on along the minus strand of PLYJ01000129.1, from coordinate 10,960 downwards.
ATTAATGCTCCGGGAATAAACACGTTCGAAGGCTATCGTCAGCATAATGGATATAAAGCGCTGGAGAAATCGTTAAAGATGAATCCGACTGACATTATTGAGGAAGTGAAGAAGAGCGGCTTGCGTGGTCGAGGCGGTGCAGGTTTCCCGACAGGTATGAAATGGAGCTTTCTTGCCAGGCCTGAAGGCGTCCCTCGCTATATTGTCTGCAATGCCGATGAAAGCGAACCGGGGACTTTTAAAGACCGTTACCTGATGGAGCACATTCCTCATTTGCTTATTGAAGGAATGATCATCAGCAGCTTTGCATTGGGGACTCGCACATCTTATATATATATCCGCGGAGAGCTGATGTATGTGTATCATATTCTTGAAAAAGCAATTGATGAAGCATACAAAGCAGGATTACTCGGTGAGAACATTTTAGGAAGCGGGTATTCTCTTGATTTATACATGCACATCGGAGCAGGCGCTTATATATGCGGTGAAGAAACAGGATTGATTGAATCGCTGGAGGGCAAACGGGGAAACCCGCGTATTAAGCCACCATTCCCTGCTGTCAAAGGTGTATGGGATTGTCCTACGGTAGTTAACAACGTGGAAACATTGGCTGCTGTTGTTCCCATCATTAATATGGGCGGAGATGAATATGCAAAGATTGGAATAGGCAAAAGCACAGGCACTAAATTAATTTCTGCAGGCGGGCACATTAATAAGCCCGGCGTTTATGAGATAGAGATGGGTGTACCTGTAGAAGAATTTATATATAGCGATGCCTATTGCGGAGGCATTCGCAACGGGAAGAAAATGAAAGCAGTGGTAGCGGGTGGTTCTTCCGTTCCTATTCTTCCTGCTGATAAAATATTAAAGACTCCGAAAGGCGAACCACGTCTGATGAGCTATGAATCATTGAGTGAAGGTGGTTTTGTTGAAGGAACCATGCTTGGCTCCGGTGGCTTCATTGTAATGGATGAAGATACCAGCGTTGTTAAAAACCTATGGAACTTCACCCGCTTCTATCATCATGAAAGCTGCGGACAATGTAGCCCATGCCGTGAAGGAACAGGATGGATGGAGAAAATATTACATCGTCTTTTGGAAGGACATGGCAAGATGAGTGACGTTGATTTGTTGTGGGAGATTCAAAGCAAGATTGACGGAAGAACGATTTGCCCTCTTGGAGATGCGGCTGCATGGCCTGTCGCTTCAGCGATTCGTCACTTCAGAAGCGAGTTTGAAGATCTGGTAAAGAATCCTGAGAAAGCAACAAGAGATGTGAAGCATTATTACAGGGTGAATAATTTAGCAGAAGCATAAAAATGGCAAAGGTCACGATAGATGGTCATTTGATAGAAGTTCCTGACGGAACAACTATTCTTGAAGCAGCGAGAAAAATCGATGGAGAGGCTCCTCCTACTATGTGCTATTATTCCAAGCTGAAGACCAGCGGAGGGTATTGCCGTTCCTGCCTTGTAAAGGTTTCTAAAGATTCTGAAAAGGATCCGCGCCCGATGCCTAAGCTTGTCGCTTCCTGCCGCACTCCTGTAATGGATGGAATGGAAGTGCAAAGCACTACTTCGCCGGAAGTCATTGAAGCACGTAAAGGGATTGTGGAATTTTTATTGATGAATCATCCGCTTGACTGTCCTATTTGTGACCAGGCAGGAGAATGTGATTTGCAGGACTTGGCTTATGAACATGGAGCCGCCAAATCGCGTTATGAATTTGAACGCCGCACCTTTGAAAAGATTGACATTGGAGAAAAGATTAAGCTGCACATGACGCGTTGTATCTTATGCTACCGTTGCGTGAAAGTTGCTGATCAGTTGACCGATCATCGTGTTCATGGGGTATTAAACAGGGGAGATGTATCAGAAATCAGTACGTATATACAGAAAGCTGTTGAGAATGAATTCTCAGGAAACATGATTGATGTATGTCCGGTAGGCGCATTGACTGATAAAACTTTTCGATTCAAAAGCCGCGTATGGTATGTTGACCCTTTTGATGCGCATCGTGATTGCCCGAAATGCTCAGGTAAAGTAAGGCTATGGTACAAAGGAGAAGAAGTATATAGAGTAACAGGAAGAAAAGATAAATGGGGCGAAGTGGAAGAATTTATCTGCAACGAATGCCGTTACGATAAAAAGAAAACTGCCGATTGGGTTGTTGAAGAGTCAAGTAAGATTGACCGCCATTCTGTTATCTCGCAAAATCATTACGTGTTGAAGGAGCCACCACATAAGCCATTGCTTAACAGCGTAGAAGTAGTGCCGCACAATTATCAATTAGAGGAGAAGAAAAAGTAAAATGATCTCAACTGCACTTTTTATAAAAATCATTCTCATTATTGCAGTTTTTTCCATTTCACTGCTGGTGGCCATGTATTCTACCTATGCAGAAAGAAAAGTGGCTGCATTCATGCAGGATCGCTTAGGTCCTAATCGTGCAGGACCATTCGGGATTCTTCAACCACTGGCAGATGGATTAAAGATGTTTATGAAGGAAGAAATTATTCCCGATGTATCGAATAAGTTTTTATTCATTCTTGGACCAAGTCTTACCATGCTCACAGCGTGCATGACGAGTGCTGTAATTCCATGGGGAAAAGGATTAACGATCAACGGCGTTTTTTATCCTTTGCAGGCGGCAGATGTGAACATCGGCATCCTTTACATTTTCGGAGTGGTATCTATAGGTGTTTACGGGATCATGATTGGCGGATGGGCATCGAATAATAAATATTCTTTGCTTGGAGCCTTGCGTGCTTCTTCTCAAATGATCAGTTATGAGATAGCTATGGGGCTTGCCATCATCGCTTTAATCATGATCAACGGAACGCTGAGCGTGAGTGAAATTGCAGCAAACCAGACAGGATGGCACTGGAATGTTATGTATCAGCCCCTCGGATTATTAATTTTTATCATCTGTGCTTTTGCCGAAACCAATCGTGCGCCTTTTGATTTGCCTGAGTGTGAAACAGAACTCGTGGGCGGTTATCACACCGAATACAGTTCTATGAAGCTTGGCTTTTATTTATTTGCTGAGTATATCAACATGTTTATCTCCTCTACAGTAATTGCAACATTGTATTTCGGCGGTTACAACATGCCATTCATCGGGCGGTTTGTTCATGCCCCGAACTGGCTCAGCATTTTAGGAACAGGATTTTTATTTGCAAAAATCTTCTTCTTCATCTTCTTCTTCATGTGGGTGCGTTGGACAATTCCCAGATTCCGTTACGATCAATTAATGAATCTCGGATGGAAAGTGCTGATACCGTTATCAATTATTAATATCTTCCTTACCGGCATGGTGATGTGGTGGATGGGTAAAATAGGCTGATCAAAATTTATTAGGTGATAAAAAAAGAACTTATAATTATTGCAGGCCCAAATGGTAGTGGTAAAACTACATTTGCAAAATCCTTCCTCTCAGAAAAAAAGTTTGAGTTTCTTAATGCAGATGAAATTTCAAAAGAGTTAGCAAATGAAAAAAAAGAATGGGCGAATGCAATTACTTCCGGGAAAGAATACTTTAGAAGATTAGAAAAGCTATTAATTCATAATAAAAATATTATTATTGAGTCAACTTTGTCTGGACTGTTTATGCAGAAGTTGATTCAAAGATTTCGTAAAGAGAAATATGAAATTACAATCATATTTGTGGTTCTTGAAAATCCACAAATATGCATTGAACGAATTAAAGAACGTGTAAAAAAAGGCGGCCATTATGTTGCAGATAAGGATGTGATTAGAAGGTTTCATCGAAGTAAAGAAAATTTTTGGAACATTTATAAAAATATGGCTGATCAGTGGCTGATGCTGGATAATTCAAACCAACAGGTAAAAGAAGTGGCAAAAGGAATGAAGAAAAGTATTGAAATAAAAAATGAAATTTTGTGGAAAGAGTTTCTTGAAAGTGTCAAATACTAATTGTAATGAAATCAAAAAAAATAAATAATTTAAATTTTTATCACAAGATGGCTGAACTGGTAGCTATCGCTAATCGTGGAGTTCACATGGCATTGGAAGAAAACAGAAAGAAAAAAATCCCTGTGGTCTTTTATATGATGAAAAAAATCTATTATCGCATGCCTGACGGAAAGATTACTATGAAAAGTCCGTTTAAGAAAAAATAAAAATGCAACCGTTAACAAACAGAAGCAAAGTAGTTGTAAAGAAACAGATGACCTTTATGGAGCGTCTTTACATTCCTGCTATTCTTGGCGGAATGAGAATCACGCTGCAACACTTTTTCAAGAAAAAAGTAACCATTAATTATCCCGAAGTGAAACGCGATTTCGCTCCTGTTTATCGCGGCAAGCATGTGTTGAAACGTGATGAGAACGGAGCCGAACGCTGCACAGCCTGCGGACTCTGCGCAGTGGCTTGCCCTGCAGAAGCTATTACAATGGTAGCTGCTGAAAGAAACAACGGCGAAGAAAAATTATACCGTGAAGAAAAGTACGCCTCTGTATATGAGATCAACATGCTGCGTTGCATCTTTTGTGGTTTATGTGAAGAAGCGTGTCCGAAAGAAGCAATCTTCCTGACCGATGAATTGGTGCCAACCACTTTCAAACGTGCAGAATATATTTATGGAAAGGACAGGTTGGTGGAACCAACTGATAAACGGGTTGATGTAAGCAAACGCCAGACAAAAGAAGTTCTTAAATTTAAAGAAGACAAAAGTCTTCAGCATAACAGACTGTAAAGGTTTACAGTTTACGGTTTACGGTTTACAGTTAAAACCGGCTAACCAACCGTAAACGGTAAACATGAAACCGTAAACAGAGATGACTCAATATATATTTTACTTTCTTAGTTTCCTTGCTATCCTCAGCGCTTTGATGGTAGTGATTTCTAAAAATCCTGTGCATAGTGTGTTGTATTTAATCATCGCATTCTTTGCTATTGCAGGGCATTATGTTTTGCTTAATGCACAGTTTCTTGCTGCAGTGCATGTCATAGTTTATGCAGGCGCCATCATGGTGCTGTTTCTGTATGTTATCATGATGCTGAACCTGAATGCAGATGTTGAACCGCATAAAAGCACTATTCTAAAAGTTGCCGCTACTGCTACAGGAGGCTTGCTCATGATTGTCCTGATTGGAGCTTTAAAAAATGCTTCGGATAATAATCTTCCGATTTCAGTGAATACGAACGTAGGATTAGTTAAAAATCTCGGTTACTCATTGTTCAATGATTTTGCTTTGCCCTTTGAAGTATCGTCTATCTTATTTCTCTCTGCAATGGTTGGAGCAGTGATGCTGGCGAAGAAAGAAATTAAATAAATTTGAAATGAATCATCTCATACAACAAATACCGCTTAACTACTATGTGTTCTTAAGCACTATGCTTTTTTGCATCGGCGTGCTAGGCGTTCTGTTCAGAAGGAATGCGATCATCATTTTCATGTGCATTGAAATTATGTTGAATGCAGTGAATCTTTTGCTCACTGCTTTTTCTGCTTATCATGGCGATTCCGCAGGACAAGTATTTGTATTTTTCATCATGGCCGTTGCTGCTGCTGAAGTAGCCGTCGGGCTTGCCATCCTTACCATGATCTACCGCAATACAGGAAGCGTTGATATTGACTTCCTCAATAAATTGAAGTGGTAAATTAATTTTATTTCAAAAGAATTATGTCCATTTCTAAAAATGCAATCATCTCCGTAAGAAACTTAGTGAAGCAGTACGATTCACTGACAGCAGTAAAAGGAGTCAGCTTTGATGTGTATGAAGGAGAGATTTTCGGATTGCTTGGCCCTAACGGTGCAGGCAAAACCACTACTCTTGAAATTATTGAAACGCTGCGGCAAAAAACTTCCGGGGAAATTATCGTTGATGGATTGGATGTAGACAAATCTCCTAATGAGATTAAAAAGATCATCGGTGTGCAATTGCAAGCGGCGGGATATTATCCTTTGCTCAACCTCAATGAGCTTATCAAGCAATTCTGCGGCTTATATAACACCGATGCCGATCCGTCTGCCATGTTAAAATTAGTCGGGCTTGAAGACAAAGCAAAAGCACAATATAAAAAGTTATCAGGCGGACAGAAGCAACGATTCTCCATTGCCACTACCTTAATCAACAAACCCAAAATAGTTTTTCTGGATGAACCAACTACAGGTCTTGATCCGCAGGCAAGAAGGAATCTTTGGGATTTGATAAGGGAAATAAGAAGCAAAGGAGCTACTGTAATCATTACCACTCATTATATGGATGAAGCGGAGCAATTATGCGACCGCGTAGCCATCGTAGAGCAGGGAGAAATTATGGCGCTCGATTCTCCCGACAACCTGATTGATAAATTGGTTTCATCTGGTTTCGAGAGAAAGAAAGAAGTGAAAAAAGCGAATCTTGAAGATGTGTTTTTAAATCTCACCGGTCATGAATATCGCAACGAATAGTAAGGTACGAATCACGAATTATTGCGAATTTACGAATCGGGCCATTCGCAAATTCGCAACCATTGGCTATTCGTACAATTAAATGTTTTTATGAGCAACGAAAATAAAAAATACAGCCAGCTCCGAGCCATGCTTGCCATCACCAAGGGCAGCCTGCGCGCCATGCGTCGCAGCCCTTCGGCAGTAGTTTTCACCATTGCTTTTCCGATGATATTCATTGTGGTGTTTGGAGGAATGTCAAATCGCGGTGGAGTGATGTTTGATGTAGGTCTTTATGATAAGACCGATACAACTACTCACTTGTTCCAGGCATTAAGCCATGTGGAAAACATCAGGATTGTAAGCGGCACCTCACAGGATTCGTTGATTGGTTTACTCAAACGCGGTAAGATTGATGCCATGATCAGAATTGAAAAAGATCCTGCTGCACCAAGCAATGAAATTGTAACGTTTTCCACTTCCACAGTCACACAACAGAACGGACCGATTGTAAAATCTATCATCAAAAGCATCATCTATGCCTTTGACAGTTCATATATCAAAATGTCACAAATGTATATACCTGCCGGACAGAAGTCCATGATGATGGGGCCTCCCACAGCGGAAATACGCGAAACCCCTCCTATTAACGGAAGAGAATATAAAGCGATTGATTTCGTACTGCCTGGCATGCTTGGCTTTTCATTGATGAGCGCCGGTGTGTTTGGAACAGCATTTGTGTTTTTCTCTTTAAGACAAACATTGGTGCTGAAACGATTTTTCGCAACCCCCATCCAACGTACATATATAGTGCTTGGAGAAGGCATCAGCCGCGTGCTGTTTCAAATGATCACAGCCGTCATCATCATTCTCTTCGGAAAATTTATTTACGGGTTTACGCTCCTTCACGGAGTTTCTACAGCCCTTACTATGATTACTCTTGCAGGCATGGGGCTTATCGTATTCATGGGTTTCGGCTTTGTCGTCTCCAGCGTAGCTCCCAATGAAAGTGTTATTCCTGTGCTGGCAAACATCATTACTCTGCCGCAGTTTCTTTTGTCAGGAACTTTTTTTTCCGCTGACAGTTTTCCGCCCTGGCTTAAAGCCATCAGTAACATTCTGCCGCTCACTCATCTCAACACAGCCATGCGAAAAGTAGCATTTGACGGAGCATCCCTTATTGATGTTGGTTCTGAGGTGCTTATTGTTTTTATATGGGGCATCGTCATTTATGCTCTCGCAATAAAAGTTTTTAAGTGGGAATGATTTTACTTTAGTTCAAGGTTCAAGGTTTCCCCGTTCAAAGTTCGCAAACATTGAACATTGAACTAAGCAACCTTGAACAGGATTCACTCCTTCACAAACTTTTTCACCACACTCCCGCACTCCGATTTCAATTGCAGAAAATACATTCCCGTAGGAAGCCTCGAAACATCAATCGAAGCGCTCCACTCTCCTGAAGGAGAGTGGGGGTGAGGTTGAACCGGTGTAGGGCCTCCTGCCCAAGCACATTCATTATCGAAACTGTTGCCGCTTTGCGAAAAGAGGAAGTGTGAATGGTTAGTTGGTTGGCGGCGGGGTTGGGGTATATACTAAAATCATTATTAACAGCACCGATATTTTCTACAGATGTCAGTTCAGACAAAGGTCGTTTCCATACTCCTCTATTTCCAGTTCCCGCAAAAATGTTCGTTCCGCTTACTGCCAATGAGTAAATAGATGTTCTATACGGAAACCCATTGTTAACCAATGTCCAGCTTCCTCCAAAATTGGTTAATAAAAAAACTCCACTATCGTTGCCTAAAAAAGCATCTGTTCCATTTACAACTAATGCATTAGTTGGATGAGGGTTATGGTCAGGCAAACCATTATTAATGGGTATCCATGTGTTTCCAGTATCAGTCGATAAAAATGTCCCGCTAAAAACAGTCACAGCAAAAATATTAGTGCCACCTGTTATTAATTTATAAACATCATTTTTATATACTAGACCATTATTAACCGCAGTCCAATTTAATCCATTATCGGAGGATAAAAATACACCGCTAGATTTGGTTCCGGCAAAAATATTTACTCCAATTGATGCGAGTGAATAAATAATACTATCCGACAACCCATTATTCACTGGTATCCAATTTTTCCCAGTGTCAATTGATAAAAACACGCCTCCTCCTGAAGTCCCTACAAAAATATTTGGCCCACTTACAGTTAATGCATTAATAATATTATTTGATAACCCATTATTAACCGATACCCAGCCTTTACCGGTATCAGTAGATAAAAACAAGCCATTGCTATCAACTGCTGCAAAAATATTTGTTCCAATTGAGCCTAAAGGATAAATATCATTACTCATTGAATCATGATTAAGTGATACCCATATTCCTCCTGAATTTGTAGATAATGATAAATCCTCACCCTCAGCTACTGCAAAAATATTTGTTCCTAATGCTGCTAATCCATATACAAATGTATTTGTGATTCCTTCATTAACCCCTTTCCAACTTTTCCCTGTGTCAGTAGATAAAAATATACCACTATTAGTAGTTCCAACAAAAACATTTGTTCCTTGCGTTACACATGAGGTTACATTAGTATTTATCAAGCCATTATTAACTTGTGTCCAACTTGTTCCAGTATCACTTGATAAAAACATGCCGTCACCAGGCCCAAGGTTAACGACACCGCCCGTTCCCACAAAAATATTCGTCCCGCTTATAGCAATTGAAGAAATTCCGTAACTTTTAAAACCGTTATTAATTGGCGTCCAACTTAACCCATTATTAGTTGATAAAAATATCCCACCACCTGCAAAAGCATCCGTTCCTGCCAAAATATCTGTTCCGTCTAAAGACTAATGCAGTAGCAGATGTAGGATTTGTTATACCGTTATCAGATTCCTTCCAACTTGACCCATTATTGGTGGATGTAAATACACCGTATCCCGTTGCAGCAAAAATCTTCGTTCCGTTTATTGCGAACGATGCAACAAAGGGATAGGTTTGTAAACCGTTATCAGCCTCTGTCCAGTTTGCTCCAGTGTCGTTGGATAAAAATATACCACTTTCACTACCAGTCCCAACAAAAATCTTCGTTCCACTTGCCGTTAATGCAGTAATAAAATAATTACCGTTCAAACCGTTTGTATCTACTATCCAGTTTGCCCCATTATTGGTGGATAAAAATATTCCATTATCTGTCCCTGCGAAAATATTGGTTCCACTTACTGTCAAACAATTGATATAGGAATTTGATGTTAATCCATTATTGACTGCATGCCAGTTTCCACCGCTATTACTAGATAGAAGTATACCATCGCCGGCAGTTCCCGCTAAAATATTATTGCCACATATAGTAAAACAAGTAATATTACCTCCATAAGGCCCATTCGTCTGCTGCCATTGCGCATTTGTAGAAAGTGTGCAGATTAAGAAAATTGCTGATATGTTGAGAACGATTTTTTTCATGCCCATCAATTTCTTTCAAAAGTAATAAAAATATCTATCACTTGCTTTTTCGACTTTATACTTAAAGGAGTCAGATTAAACATTTTTTTAAATAACATGAACAAACATTCTTTTCAATCATTCAACTAAAACTTTTTGCAGAGATTGGCAAGGCTTTTTACAACCAAAATCCACATAAACGTTCAAAAAAGAATAGTAATCACAGAACAGGGATGGGTAACTATCACGTGATTACCGGTAATCACACAATAGGGAAGGGTACCTATTCTGTATTTACTAATCCTTTTATTGAGATGGTGGGTAAACACATCTTTTTTACAGGCAACCACAATGTGATTACCGGTAACCACACGTCAGGGAGGGTGAACCATTTGGTGAGGATGAGTAAACACGATGTAACAACCAGTAACCATTTGGTGATGGTGGATAATCACGTTGTAGTTACTACTCTTTTTTGAATGAAGATGGGTAAACTCGTTGCCGGAATTGCCATTCTGGAAGAGCTTAAGGGATATATTTGTTTAATGTTTAAGTTCCTTTTAACCGTTATTGGTAAAAAAAATAAAGATGCAAGTAGCCCCGTGTTTTTTACCAAAAATCAAATCAAGGATACTGGCTGCATTATTCTTTTTTCCCATTAACAGATACTTTTTTCCGTCAGGTGCCTGAGAAGTTCGCCACGCAATAAAATAATTGCCTGTCTTCAGGAAGCAATGTCAGGCGGGCGCCTGACATTTTATCGTGTTTGATTAAACAGCAGCTATTGCCTGCAAAGGCTTATTTTCCTACCTTTCGCTCTTGTTTCAAAGCGTTGACAGGTCTTTCAACACTTTTATCTTATAGCCACTGTTGTGATGAAAGGAAAAATTACAATTGCCATAATTATCATTTGCTGTTCGTTTATTCCGTGCAACACTTTTGCCCAACTCGCAAAAGACGGCGCTAAAACAATTGCAAGTGCTGTTACCAACACCAATAGACTTCTTTCATATTTGTTGCAAAAGGTAATTCCGTGTGCATTCCCCTTGGAAAGGGCACAAAGGGGGATGCTCTTGCCCCCCTCTCTGGAGCTTATCCCGCTTATTGCGGGAGAGAG